>DAOMZH010001196.1:0-3286 GCA_035437985.1 Polyangium sp. (in: bacteria)
CGGCACCAGCGTTGGGGGGTGTATTGCCAGCTCCTTCCGAACTGTGCGGGTGCCACCGTTCGATCGGCCGCCCGCTAGCGCCGAGATCACTGTCGTCATTGACTGAAGCTGATTCGGGCGCCTCGCGCCCCAAGCGTACATCTGTCCACACACTACGGCACCGCGCGCCCTTTCTATTTGTTCACGCGCGCCTACGTCTGTGTACATCTGTCCACGCACCTCACCCAGCAGCCCGTACCTCATCGTGACCAAACTCACCCTCCTGAAAAAATCGACACGGCCTCGAAATGAAGTACCGTTCTCGATGCCCTAGCCTTTTGTGAAAACCAAGCCCGGTTCCACCCCTACCCAAGCCCTCCCCGAACAGGCCGTGCCCCTGGCGTCGTACTTTGCCGAGTTCGAGGAGCTGATGCGAAATTTGCGCTGGCGACAGAGCTCCTACGCCGAGGATATCCGCCAAGCCATTCGTTTTGCGACGTGGGAGATGCGCGACGCTCCCGCAACGCGCGAAGAAGCGCTGCGGACCTTTATGCGACTCGTCTACAAGTTCGAGTCACGCGCGAGGCGGCAAGCCAACCGCCAAGGCTCGCTCCTGCATGATCCGGAGGACTTTGCCGAACAAGTCGGGCATTTCGACAAAGAAGTCGAGCGCAACGCTCTGCGGTCGCTCGCCCTGTTCAAGGCCCTGGAAAAACTCAACCCTCGCGACCGCTGGTTGGTGAAGGAATGCAAGATCGAAGAACGCACCCACGCCGAGGTGGCCAAAGAATTGGGCGTGAGTGATCACACGGTTGGCAACCATCTTTGGCGCGCAATGACCAGGCTCATCGCCATTTTCAAAGAGGAAGAAAAGAGCCACGAAGAAAACGAAGAGAAAAAGCGCGAGGACAAATCGATCGCCATCGTCGCCCCGCTCGCGTTTTCCTTCACTGACACAGAGCGGGCCATGTTCACCGCCATTTGGCGAGCCGAAGGACGTGTCCCCACGTTCGGAGAAGGTCCGCCGAAGCCGCCGAGTCCGCCGCCGCCAGTCATCCCTGGCTTTCCGCCCATTATCGCCGCCCCCTTGGTCGCGCCCGTCGGCGCCGTGGTTGCGGGGGTTGCACTCGCGGTTTTGCTCGTGCTCGTCCCGACGAGCATCGTCGTGATTCGCTACTTTTGGGACCCACCGCAGGTCCAAACAGCGAACAAGGGCCTTTACGTGCCGCCTGCTCTCGAAATCGAGAACGTCGACCAAGTCGTCCCCATGTACGACGTCCCGAGCACCGTGCCGGCTCCTGGGGCGCCCAGCTCTGACGTGGTGCAAACACCCACGCCGTCGAGCTCCGGCACGTCGGCGCGCTCGAGCGAGGCCCCAAGTTCAAGTCCGCCTCTCGATCCGGAGGAAGTCGAACGCGCGCGGCGTCGAAAACATCGATTTCTCCCGTCGCTAGAGAAATAGGCGGCAAGTTGCACTCGGGACTCCAACTTCGCTTCACGCTAGGCATGCGTGGGGTTTTAAGCGAGGCTGGAGCTCCCGAGGGCTTTTTCATACGTATCATGACAAACTGTGGACCTCATACGCGTTTTACATTGCAAACACACGGTTTGACACAGTCGTGGTCACGAGAGGACGGGCAAACTTTGGACTGTACGAGGCAAACACTTTGATTACAATGAGCGACCATGAACAAGAAACTCATGGGTCTACTGTTTGTCGTTACCACTGCTGGATGCCACCCGTCACCCGAGGGAGCAGTTTGTCCTTCACCGGAGGAAGATGTTTCGGAACCGGAGGCGACATCAGAGGAAGAACCGCTAGCCGTACCGCAAAAGATATCGGAAGAAGAGCTCGAACGGGCACGGCAACATACTCGCCGCAGTCGTTTTCTTCCTTCGCGATAGCGGGAGGCATGCCCCGCAGGAGCGTGCAGGCGATACGTCTGGCAATTGCCGCAATCGTCGTTTTTTTGTCGCCAGTGGCACACGCCGATGGCGATAGCTCCATTGCCATGGCCGACGC
Organism: Polyangium sp. (in: bacteria); assembly: GCA_035437985.1. GTDB lineage: Bacteria > Myxococcota_A > Polyangia > Polyangiales > Polyangiaceae > Polyangium. Next base: position 2,003 of record DAOMZH010001196.1, read on the forward strand.
GGTGCGTTTCGCCGAACTGGTCAAGACCGGAGACCGAGCACGTTTTGCGCATCGAAACAACGATGCTCTTAAAGCCTATAACGACGCGCTCGATATTCGTCGCGACCCCGCCGTTGAAGGGAGACTCGGGCTTCTCCTGGAAACGGGCAATCTTGCCATTGCTGCTGAAAATTTGCTTCGTGCCATCACCAAGGCCCAAGCACCACCGCATCTCATGCGGCAATTTCACCATGCATTTGCCCGCGTGCGCCCCAAAGTCTGTTTTGTCGAGCTGTTCGTATCCGAACAGGGAGCCGACATACTCATCGACGGGGACCAGGAGCCTGAGTCCGAGAGTAACGCGTGGCATGTTTTCGTGACAGCAGGTTCGCATACGTTCCAAGCCAAACTGAAGGGGTTCGAGGATGCTACCGAGACAATCGACGTCCCCGCCGGCGGCGAACTCCAGGTCAGGCTCTCGTTGAAGCCTTTACCACCCCCCCCCCCCCCCCCGCCGCCCCCCCCCCCACCCCCGCCGCCTGTCCTGGTCAAACCGCACGATAGTTTGTCCAACTCATATTTGCATTTTTTCCTTGGCGCAGGTCCGATCCTCGTGATAGGGGCGACCCCAAGCGCATCCGTTGGACCTCAAATCATTGGAGGCTTTCGCTACGAGTTTTTCTCGCTCAACGCAGATGCGCGCGTCACGTGGGCGCTGACGACGATCGATGGCGCGCCAGACACGCACTTCATGACGTGGGCAGCTGGAGTGCGGCCATGTGCGCACTACAGATTCATGTTCGGTTGTGGGGTGCTCCAAGTGAGTGGCTTGAAGAGTTTGTCGGAGGACGATCACTGGCAAACGAGGTTTGGCGGAGGACTTCGTGCGGGCGTCGATGTGCTCGTGCGTGCGCCCGTTCATCTGCAACTTTGGGGTGAGGGCGTCGCGCTCTCGAGAGGCTATTCGTTCGCCCGAAATGGCACGGGCTTGTGGCATGGTTCGCCCGTAGTCGGAGGGTTTGGCGCAACAGTCCACTTGACCTGGTAACGGTTTGTCTGTTACCCGGTCAAACACGATGCAGCGGAAAATCATTGGTCTCGTTATTGTGACGTCGTTCGGGCTTGTCGCTCTCGCTGACGGTTGTTCGGCGGACCAATGGACCGGAACAAACTCGGTCTGCTGTCCGACCGATCCCAAAGATCCGGGATGGGATGACGCCATGTGTGTGGAGGGCCGGGCGTGGATGGCCTACATGAAGGACGCCGGCATCGACGGGGCCGGGTGCTCGCCGCCGATGTGGCCGT
>DAOMZH010001197.1:0-3282 GCA_035437985.1 Polyangium sp. (in: bacteria)
GGCGGCGACGCGCGCTTCTTGGCGAAAATGCTTTCGTAAAGCGTCGCTTTGCAAGAATTTCGAGTGGAGCACTTTGAGCGCTCGATGGCGGTTTGTCTCGATGTGCACCACTTCGTAAACCGCTCCCATACCGCCCGATGCGAGACGGCGCTCGATGCGATACCGCTCGGCAAACACTGCACCGATGGACAATTCCGATGACAAGGGCCCCTCCCTCGACAAACATGTTCGTGCCGCGTGTCGCGTTCGTTTTCGATGCCGAACGCGTGGCGTTACACGTTAGTTTTGACGAAGAATATTGGTAGCCGTCAAGGCGATCGACGGCGCGCGAATGTGCTCTATGTCGTTTATTCGTTTGTCCAAGGCGAATGGGGCAATGTTTCTGTCCGTGAGCGATTCTGTTGCGGTGTCGCTGAAAATATTCGAAAAACGTTTACACGCGAAAACGATAGCCAAGATTGGCGAAATTGTCGTATCCTCGGGACATGCGCACGACCATCGGACTTTTTCTTCTCGCGTTATGTTTCTCGGCGTGTAGCGGCGGGGATCTTGATGAAGTCAAAATCACGCCGCCTGGAACGTCTTCTTCTTCGTCAGGGGGCTCGGAAGGGGGGCAAGGCGGCATGGGGGGTGGTGCTGGCGGCGGTGGCGCTGGCGGCGGTGTATCGGCGGCGTGTATGGGCAAGAGCGCCATGACGCCGGGGAATACCGATTACATGATCATGACGAGTGGAGAGTCGCGTGATTATCGCGTGCACGTGCCGCCGACGTACGACGCGAAAAATCCAGTGGCTCTCGTCGTTGCTTTGCATGGTTATACGGAAAAAATCGATGACTTCATGGACATTTCCCATTTCGCCGAAGCCGTGGACAAACGCGGAATGCTCGTGGTATTTCCGCAAGGCAAAGCGCCTCTGGGTGTTCCGGGATGGAACGCGGGGACGTGTTGCGGGACGGCGCAAACGCAGAAAACCCCTGACGTTCAATTCATTCGCGATATGGTGGCGAAAATCGAACAGGATTATTGCGTCGATCCCAAACGCATTTTTGTGAGCGGTTTTTCCAATGGCGGGATGCTTTCGCATCGTCTGGCGTGCGAATTTTCCGAACGTGTGGCCGCTATTGGCGCTGTATCGGGCACGATGGCGATTGATCCCTGTGTCATAAAACGCAATGTGCCCATATTGCACATTCATGGCACGAGCGATATCGTCGTTCCGTACAATCAGTCCATTACGGCGCAGACCGTCCCGCAAACAATTGACGGGTGGACAGCGCGGAATTTTTGCGCGGGGACGAGCTCGGTGGTGTATTCGAAAGGTTCTGTCTCGTGCGCACTCTATGGGGCGTGTAATGCGGACGTCGAGCTTTGCAAGATCGAGGGTGGAAGTCATGAATGGCCGGGCGGAGGCAGCGCGATGGGAATGGGCGACATCAACGCGACCGAATACATTCTCGACTTTTTCGAGGCGCATCCGATGCCTTGAAAAGAAGCATTGCCCTGCCGAACGGGACGTGCTACGCCGCGCCCCATGTTACCTGGACTCGAGAAAAAAGTAGCAATCGTCACCGGACATCGCAGTGGTATTGGCGAAGCGGTCGCGACATTGCTTCGTGAACACGGGGCCATCGTGCACGGGTTCGATTTGCCTGATGTTGATTTGAGCCATCTGGAACGCATCGCGCAGCATGTCGACGACGTTGCTGCGCGTGAGGGGCGGATCGACATTTTGATCAACAACGCTGGCGTCACGCACCTCGGGAATCTCCTGAATACGACCATTGCGGAAATGCAGCACGTTCTCGCCGTAAACGTCCAGGCCCCGTTTCTGCTCATGAAAGCCACCATTCCGCACATGTTGAAGGCGGGGGCCGGCGCAATTGTCAACAATGCGAGCGACCAAGCATTCATTGGGAAACGTGATAGCTCGATTTATGGCGCATCCAAAGCCGCGCTCGCGCAGCTCACGATGAGCACGGCGCTCGATTGGGGACCGAAGAACATCCGTGTCAATTGCGTTGCGCCAGGCAGCACGGATACGCCCATGTTACGCAAGGTCGTTCAGGAATTATCGGCAATGCGTGGGGGCGAAGATTTGTCGAAGGTATACCAATCCGCAATTCCGCTCGGACGATTCGCCAACCCGCGGGAAATTGCCTGGGTCATCACGTTTTTGGCATCCGATGCCGCTTCGTTCATGACGGGCGCGATCATTCCGGTCGATGGAGGAGGTGTTGCCCAATGAATGCTCCCGTCGTATTCGTCACCGGAGGGTCGCGAGGTATTGGCGCCGCGATTGCCACTCGTTTTCATCGCGGTGGATTTGCCGTGGTTGCAGGTGCGCGCAGTCGCATCGAATCGCCCGATGTTGCCTTGGCGCTCGAATGCGACGTCAAAGATGTCCAAAGCGTCAAAAGCTGCATAACGCAGATCATCGATCGTTTTGGGCGTCTCGATGTCGTGGTCAACAACGCGGGTTTGGCGGGTACGAACTCGCTCGATCCCGGGGATGACGATTCCTTCTGGCACGACGTCATGGGCGTCAATTTGCACGGCACGTATTACGTCAGCAAGCACGCGCTGCCGCACTTGCCCGACAAACAAGGACGGATCATCAATATCTCGTCGGTGCTGGGCCTCAAGGGCGTTCCGGATCAAACCGCATACACCGCAGCGAAACACGGAGTCATTGGTTTTACGCGGGCATTGGCGCAATATGCGGCGCCGCGAGGCATTACCGTCAACGCCATTTGTCCTGGCTGGACCCGAACCGCAATGGCGTTGGGGCGAATGCGCGACTTGGGCCTCGATGAAGCTGACTTGGCGCGCTCCATGCCTATAGGCCGAATCATCGAACCTGCCGAAGTTGCTGAACTCGCATTTCAATTGGCTGGAGAATCGATGGCGGGTATCACAGGTCAAGCGATCGTCATCGACGGCGGCTCGATCGGATAAAACTTCGCCGGGCTCGAAAAAAAAGTTCCTTCCCGGGAACTTCGAGTTCGAATGCGTGTCTCGGCCTGATCACAGGCTGGTTTTCCGTCCCTGCATATTCAGCCGGGGAGGTGAGCCATTGTTTGTCCGAGTAACACAAACTCTACACGAAGAGGTATGCATGATTTCCGAAGCATTCAAGATGGGTGGTTGGGGAATGTATCCAACGCTTGTGTTTGGCGCTCTTCTTTTGGGGTCGGCAATTTGGTACGCAATGACTCCCGAGCGTAAACGTCTGCTCCTTCCGTGTGTTTTGGCATTTGTGACGTTTTCTTCGGGAATGCTCG
>DAOMZH010001198.1:0-3281 GCA_035437985.1 Polyangium sp. (in: bacteria)
TTGGGTTTGACCAGAGCTGGCCATGAAGCGCGAATCGTGACGACGGTCGATCACAAGCCATTGGTCGATTCGTATGGCTTGGAAATGCGGGCCGTCAACCTCGATGTTCGAGCGGCGCTGCAGGGCGAAAAAACGAGTGCATCGATCGAAGGCGGAGGGTTGATTGCATCGTTTCGAGAATTCGCCGAAATTGCGAAGCGAGGTGCTGAAATGAGTGCCCAAGTCGGGCTCGAGGCATCTCGCGGATCGGACGCAATTCTGGCAGGGTTTGGCGGGGTATTCATTGGCGACGCCATTGCGGCAAAACTGGGAATCACGCTCGTACAAGCCTACAACGTTCCTTTGTCTGTGACAGGAGCCTATGGTGGAGCATTGTTTCCGCGTTTGTCCTGGGGCGAGCGGAGCCGACGTTTTGGGCATCGATTGACTCGGGAAGCGATTTGGATGTTGATGCGTTCGTCCGGAAATACGGCACGCATGAAATTGCTCGGCGCGCCGTCGGCGCCTCTCTTTGCACCTGCGGGAATGCCCGGTTTGGTCCCGGGGCCGGTCATCTATGGGTACAGCAATGCGGTTTTACCGGAAATGGAAGAATGGGGGAATCAGGTCGAAGTCACGGGATTTTGGTTCACCGACGAACCCACGGACTGGACGCCTCCGAAAGCCCTGGAAGAATTCTTGGCCGCTGGTTCAAAACCCGTATGCATTGGGTTTGGGAGCATGAGTCAAACGGCGCCTGAAGAAGCGACGCGATTGGTGCTCGATGCAGTCGCCCGTTCGGGTGTGCGGGCTGTGCTTTTGTCGGGGTGGGGTCGTCTCGAGGCGAAAGAGCGTTCCGATCAGGTTTTTCAGGCCGAACATCTTCCGCATTCATGGTTGTACCCGCGTACGCGGGCGATTGTGCATCATGGGGGTGCGGGCACGACGGCGGCCGCGTTGCGTGCGGGCGTGCCGGAGATCGTCGTGCCATTTCATGGGGATCAGTTCTATTGGGCCAAACTCGTTCATGACCTGGGTCTGGGGCCTGAAGGCATTGCCCGCACGCGTCTGTCTGCGGAAAGATTGGCTCGGGCGCTGCGTACGGCCGTTGATGATCTGGAGATGGCGCGCCGCGCTGCGGACATGGGAGCGCGCGTGCGTGCGGAAGACGGCGTGGGGCGGGCTGTGCAAGCAATGGAGCGAATCGTGGCAAAGGGGCGTCACTAATGCCCGCAGCTGATCCATTTCACGCTTGACAATGGCGTGGCGACCTCGTTTACTCCCGCATCGTGCTGCAATCATCCATGAGAATCTTTTTTTTGGGGCTTGGTGCTCTGCTCGCCGCGGGGTGCTCCAACGCTGCACCATCTTTCAAACAGGGGGAAAATTTCGAAGCGGAAGGCAAATTCGAGGAGGCTGCGCAGGCATTCGAACTCGTATGCGCGGAGGCGCCGGAGGGGCCTGAATGTCCGAAGGCCGGTCCCCGCGCGACGAATGCGCTCGTGACGGCGGCGACGAAGTCAATGGAGAAAAGCGAATTCGGGAAAGCCGAAAAGCTGCTGCTGCGCGCGCTTCTCGATGCGGACGAGGCCGCGGCCAAAGATATCGAAGATCGTCTGGCCAAACCTGAACTCGTCGACGGGATCCGGTACGAGTTGGCCGTGGCCGACACGGACAAACAGCGGGCGGCGAAGACGATGAAAGCATTGGTGGATGGCAATTCGCCGGCGGCGAAATTGGCGAGTGCGTGGCTGGACAAAGAGCGTCCTGGGGTCTTGGTCGCGCAAGTGAAAGCGGCGTGTGGCCCTGACCATGAGGGATCGTGTACGGCGACATGTGCCGAACTCGACGCATTGGCGCAAAAACCACCAGGATATGACGAAGCGAAGGTGGCCTTCGACGCCGAGCAAAAACGCAATGAGAAAGGGCGGGCGGAGCTCGAACGATTTTTGCAGGTATTCGCGCAACGTGGGAAAAAACAATTGGACTACGACGCATGCGTGGCGAAGAAATCGTCCGAACAACCCGATTACGTCAATGCTCGGGAATGTAATGACGAGACGACGACGGATAGCAAGGTTCCGTTCGAGAGATTCGATGCGCAGCAAACGGAGGACAATCTGTTTCGGCGGCGATTGGCGACCTTGAACGATTCGGCATTGAGCGCGTCCTATGAGGAGCGGCGGGTGCAGGCGCTGTCGTCGGGTGAGTATCCAAAACCCGTGGCCAAGGCGGCGGCTGGAGGTGCGAAGTGAAAACCATGAAATGGGGCGCGTTGGTCGGGTTCGCGTTTGTCGTCATGGGTTGCGATGCCGCGAAAGAGCCCATGGCCAAGGCTCGAGAAGCTGAAGCCGCGGGTAAATTGGCGGACGCGAAAACGCTTTATGCGGACGTGTGCAAAGCCAATGAAAAGTCGCCATTTTGTAGTGTGGCCAAGCAGCATGCGGCAGCCCTCGCGGTGCGCGAATCCATGGCGACGATTGCGGAAGGCAATTACGCCAAGGCGAAAGAGCAAGGGGCCGCGGCGACCGATGGTCCGGCCAAACGGGCTTACGAAGCGCTGGCAAAGACCAAAGCGATGACGGTGTGGGCGACATTCGAAGAAGCCAATGCGGGAGCGGACAAAGCGGCGGCTCGCGCAAAAATGGTCGAATTGGCTCAAGCGAGTTCGCCGGTGGCGGACAAGGCGAAAGAATGGCTAGCCAAAAATGGGCCGGCGTTGCTGTTGGCCGAGATCAAGTCCGCATGCAAAGCCGACGGCACAGGTTCGTGTTCCGATTTGGGCAAACAAATGGCCAAGACGTATCCGTCAGCGCCGGAAGCCACTGAAGCCCAAACGCTGGTCGATGCCGAATACAAGCGTCTTTTTCCAGTGCTCAAACAAGCCGAGGGCTTGATCGTCCAGCGCCTCGAAGTATACAATTGGCAAGCCAAACGAGATCTTTGCATGAAATTCGTCGATTCCAACGCGGAATCCGAAGTCCAGGCGTGTGGCGAAGCCATTGGAATTCCCACCGACCGTGGAGATCCTTTCAATACGGATTTCCTCGAGAAAGCTTGGAAGAAAAAACTCGACGAGGTGCACGATCCTGGGCTCATCAAGTCGCTCGAGGATCGGTGGAGCAAAGTTGCCTCGACTGGCATCTACGACCCAGCGAATTTACCCAAACCTGGGGACAAACCCGCCGCCCAAAAATAGCCGCCTAAGAGGGTGTCTATCAGGATAGACGGGTGAATTCAGGTTTGTCCGCCCCGGGAGGGTTCGATTTTACGGCGTCGCGGCACCCCGAACTCGCCCGCTT
>DAOMZH010001199.1:0-3279 GCA_035437985.1 Polyangium sp. (in: bacteria)
GGGAACGGGTACGGGTTATCATGCTCGGTTCCGAAAAGGCGCGGCGAATTTCACGGCGCCCGTGGCCATTCCAGGAACGAAAGATCTGTCGGCGATCGCTGCCGCGACGAATCTCTGAGCCGCCATTGATCGCTCGCCGTCGAGCGCATTGATTTCGGCAAACAATCACCAAATCTAGTGAATGTTGGGCGTCCAAAAGGTGCCAATCGGGCCCAATCGGGTTGGCACCTTCTCCAGGCTCACTCCTTCCTCACACGCATGAGAGCGGTCTGGAGATCGGCGCACGCTTCGAATTGCGCAACCGTGTGTCTCAAGGACTTGCCCACATTGACTGCCGGGTCAAAGGGGAAGTTCTTCGTCGCCAAATCATGATTGTGCTTGTCTCTCAGACAAACGGCTTCTTTGGGCTTCAGCTCTTCGTCGAGCTGCATACGCTGCGCCTCCCATGACTGGAATTTCGCGACATCTTTTCCGTCATATTGTGCGCGACAAATGCGAATGGCTTCGCCGGTATTCTGGTAGAGCCAGCTTTCGATGCTGTAATGGGGTAGCACAATCAAGAGGCGCTTCATGGCCGCGTCAATGGCAGTGGGTGTGAGTTTTGCGTTGTCTCGCAAGCGAGCCCGAATGCCGGGCTCCATCAGCTTTCCGAACTTGACCTTCTTCGTGCTTTCTTTGCGCTTCTTCCAGGACGTATCACCATCGCAATGAAAAACGACGAGACCACCCTCTCCCAATTTCGTCGCAATGCTTTGAATGAGGGTTGTCCGATAATAATGGGAGTCGCTCGCCTTCTCATCCATCCACCGATTTCCGCGCATTGATCGTAATGCATTCGCGTCTTCCGTCGGCTCGATATCGATGAGATCCAATTGCGCCGTTGGGGCGATGTTTTGGAGAATCGCCACGACCAACGCTTGCAGGGTCGCAAAACCATCCCGGCCCGAGTCTTCGGTGAGCACGAGAATCGAAAGCAGCGGAGAATCGCTCACCAAAAACCCTTCGTACGCAAGATCTCGCCGACGTGTTGGGCCCCCACCTTGTAGGCGCGGTAAAACGACTCCGCGTTTTTCTTGGACATGTTGGCCCACACGATGCGATCGCGTACGCCTTCGGGTTTGGCTTGACAGGTGATGAACGTACGATGCACATGATCGGTGGAATCGAAGCCGAGATGATCGAGCAAAATTGGGTTTTGGCTCGTTACGAAAACTTGCCGATCGACCATCTCACGCATGCATTCGGCAATCCAGGCGTGATGCAAACCATTGACGAGTTCATCGGCGACGACGACGTGAGGATTGCAGGCGAGGTAATAAAAAAACGTGAGCAATCGTTTTTGGCCGTAACTCAAATAGTCTTGGTTGACGATGGATCCATCGCGCCCGTGGAAGAAGAACCGAAGATTGCCGTATTCGATCTTCTTTTCTGCCTCGGTAACTTCCTTGCCGAGCAAATCGAGTTTGATTTCGGCACCGACGTAGCCAAGCATTTGCATGACCTTGGCGAGGAACGGCGCTTGGTCGTGTTTTAGATTGATGGTATCCGCAGAGGCGTCGAAGTTGGGACTTCTAAGGGCATCGATGGCTTTGAATTCTAGCGGAAGAAGATTTCGATCACTGTCGAGTCCCTCGAGATTCACGGTGATTCGACCAGTGATTTCTCCAAATTCTTGTTTTCCCAGGGAAGAAACGCGACCCGTCATGGCGGAAAACAATTCGAGCGATTCGTCGAAGCGCCATGCATATGCCAGTCGCCGATACTGCTCCAAGAAGTTTCTCAGGTCAGTTACACATTGCATCGGCTTGTCCTGCGGGACACCAGATTTGGCAAGTAAATAAGGAATCCCTGCCTCGAGAGGATGTAGCAGCGACGGCGATTTGAACCTTGTTCGGGTTTGCTGGAGCAATTTGCCCTTCACCAGCTCAGGTGTCGTGATTTCGCGGCCGTTCTCGTCCTGACGCCACTCCCAAATTCCCCCAGCACTGTCTACGATACGGCAAGATGCCGTAGCAAACCAACGATCCGGTTTGGGAATCAAAGCACGCCGATTGATGGCTGACACCTCGAAGTCGCTGTCGTCAGGGTGCCTCTGCTCATTCGCAACAGCGAGCGTCACCTGCGTACCATGCGCTCGTAGCTCGGCTTCCAACGCAAACGCTTCTCGTTGAAGCCAAACGAAATCCCCTCGTAGGACCGACGTAATAAGCCGCAATAGAGTCGTTTTGCCCGATCCGTTCTGGCCAAGCAACACGCTATAGTCGTCGTTGAACTCGAGCTCCGTTCCAGGCTGCACGTTGCGAAACTTGAGGATTTTCAGCCGACGAAGCTTCATGCGAATGCCTCTCCCGCCCACACATCGCGGCGGAATCGGTGTGGAGGGAAGCAGAGGGCCGCGCGTTTGTCAAGTTTCGCTTCGGGAAAGAGGCCACAGCGATTTGTGATGGCGTGAGCAAAGACGGATTTGGTTCGGGCGGTTCGGAAACCCGCGTTGAGGTGCCTGGATTTCAAGCTGCGCCAACGATTGAGGAAAGCCACATCCTCCCCACTTTTCCCATTGACTCCCTCCCCGACCCTCCTGTATCGTCTGCCACATGACTACCCTAGACCTGTCCAAGATCTCCTCCAAAGCTCGCGAGCGCTACATTCGTATTGGCCGCCGATACGGCTCGAATGATACCCTCCAACAAGCTCACCTGACGCTCAATGCATTGGATACCCATGCCTCTTCCCTGGTCGATTGCGGCTTTGGCCCCGACGATGTCGCTATACTCGCAGAAGCTCGAGATGCCTTGAGCACCGCGACATCGGGGCGCGAATCCAAAGCCCTCGAAACGAAGGTCACCCGAAAAGAATACCTCGCGGCTGTGGCGCACGCGAAATCGGCGCGCCGAAAAGCCCGGACCATTCTCCAAAATACCCTCGTCCTGCTCGAAAATGACGGCAAAGACGAATCCGCGCACAATGTGGAATCAGTCCTGGCGCAAACGAGTGCTTTGCCCGCTGCCGGACACGACGAAGCCTTTGCCGCGCAGCTCGATGGGCTTGCTGCTGCATTCACCGACCCGGCGGTTGCCGATGCGTCGAGCAATCGCGGTGGAGGGAAAGCATTGGCCGAGGTGCAAGATGCGGCCAGCGCATTGCGGGCAGCAGCGGAAGACCGCGAGCATGGCGGCACAAGGTTGTCTACCGAAGAAATGGATCTGCTCGATGGGCTCATTGTGACGTCGTGTCGAGCCGCTCGAAATGCGGCCAAACAGGCCGCTAGGGACCTCGGCA
>DAOMZH010001200.1:0-3270 GCA_035437985.1 Polyangium sp. (in: bacteria)
GAAAGTCGCATCCGCGGCGGAATCGACGACTGGCGGAGGAATCTCGGCCTCTTCGCCAGGTTTTTGCGGCGAGAGCGTGAGAAACAGGACATGGGCGACCAATGCCGTCAACACCGCCGAGACTTCACGACGTCGTTCCGCCCGCACGAGCGCATGATGGCACGGCATTACCTGATCGTCGAGCGACGTTTGATGCAGGGCTGCAAAATCCGCAGCTGCGCCACTGCGGATTTCGCGTCGAGCGCACCGAGAATCAGCAGTTCTTCGGTGAGAAACGTGGAGTTCGGCCTTCGGCACGGCCTGTGCAAACTCGCCAATCGTCGAATGAGCGGCGGGACAAACGTTACCGCCACCAGAATGAAACCCATTACCCGTCGATGAGGAAAATCATGTTCCGGATCAGCTTCATTTCTTGCTTTTTGGCTGCAAGCGCCGTGCTTTTCGCCGCTGGTTGCGTGAATTCGAACACCTCGGGTGACGACGCTGCCGAATCGGCCGATCGTTTGTCGAGCCAGAACAATCCGAATGGCCAACGACCTCCGCAGCCTCCACGCCCGCCAGCATGCGAGAGCACCAGCGATTGCGCGGACGTTTGTCCGCCGGATGCAGAGGGTTGTACCTGCGTTGAATTGCCGATGGGCGGCAAGGGTTGTGTTCCGACGTGTGAAGTGGACGAGGATTGTCCGGTTGCCCCGGAGCATCTCCCGCCGCTTTCGTGTCACGATGGGATTTGCGTGCCGCCGCCTCCGCCCGATGGTTCGTGCAATGCGCCGCCCCCGCCGCCTCCGTCTTCCCCGTCGTTGCGCTAAATCATGCGAATTGCGCCATTGGAATCATTCGTGAGGTTCATTCGCGTCGATTTCCGAAGTTCCAATGGCGCGATCGGTTTGCAGGGCAAGAAATGGTACGCGAGGAAAAACGATCGTTCGGGGCATCATGATGCCTCAACGCGCGAGTTTGGCGGAGCCTATTCGCAGCGCAATCTTCCAATCATTGGTTCGGTTAGTAAAACCAAATATCGATTGGCTCGACAATCCCCTGGCGTGACAGAGCTTCACCCAAGCGCTCGTGACGAGCTCGCGCTTCCGTGACCGTTTTTTCAACGACCTCGCGTTCGACGATCCCCCCATTCACGAGGACATCGCCAAGTCGGGCTCGTGGTACGCTTGCGTTTGCGCCAACTGCGGGGCCGTACTTGGCGTCTTTTTGTCTTTTAGGGAAGATTCGGACATCTCGTGGGCCAACATAATGCTTCGGGGGGCAGAAGCCCGGGGCTTTGCCGATTCGAAACAACGAACCATTCAAGCGTCTTGCGTCGATGGCGCCGTTTCCGTTACCGTCGGTCAGGTTTATTTGGCCCAAAGCCGCACCAGGAATGGGTCCGTGTCAGAATCATCGCCCTTCCCGATACCCGTTTCTGCGCTCAAGCCCGTGTCTTGCGGGTCCGTCTTATGGCGGAGCGCTGGCGCTTTACGTGCCACGTTCGTCGTGAAGATCTCCCTCGGACTCGTTCACGAACGAACCGCCTGGCCGACCACTCCTCTCGAGCTCGTCTCCGAAGATCGCCGGCGGGATGCCAATCCGTCGTCGAGTCTCGTCGAAGCTGCGGAAATGGCCCCGTATCTGCCCAATACCGCGGTCATTCTTTTTGCTCATGTCTGTGCGCCGCAGGGGCGACCCACTCCGGCCTTGTCAGCTCGTTTGGCCCTATTTCGCGAGCGCAGTTTGATCGACAAAACCGTTCACGTATTCGGCGAAAGGGCAGCGAGTGCACCGCAGCAGCCCCGACCATTCGAACGTGTGCCGCTGGTTTATGAGCGAACGTGGGGCGGGGTAGGCAACGAAGACAATCCCGTGGGGGTTTCTGCCGGTGCAAGCACGTTGCCGAGCATTTGCGACGCGACAAACCCAACGAAAGCGGTGGGCTTTGGTCCTATTAGTCGGCAATGGCCCCAAAGGCGACGGCTCCTCGGAGGAATCGAACCCGGACGACTCGACGCACCGATCCCCGACTTTCCGAACGGTTTTGATTTTCGGTACTTCAACGCGGCACCCACCGATCAGCAGATCGAATACCTCCGCGGAGATGAATGGATCGTTCTCGATGGCATGCATCCCACGATGCCGCGTGTGCAATCGCGATTGCCACAAATGCGCGGCAAAGCAGGCGTGTTTTTTGTTACGACAAACTCCGTGAGCCACCACCAAGTCGTCGACCTCGTCCCCGACATGTTGGTCATCGACGCCGAGAAACTAGTGGCTTCCGTCGTCTTTCGTGGCAGTTTGCCCCTGGAATCGCTTGACGTTTTGCCTCGCCTCCGCGTTTTTGCGGACGTCGAATTGCCTGGCAATCCAACCAGATGGCCAGAAAACGCCGAAGTTTTGCGGGCGCCAGCCCCACCGCCGTTTGGCGGTACCACAAGCCCACCGTCCCCCCCGCTCGTCAACAGTCAACCCCCTCGCGAGGACAGTTCTCTTCGAACGACCGCCGCGTTCCAGCCAAAACCACCGGGAGCCCGCACCGTCCTCCCGTTCGGGAATGCTTCGGCTGCACAGCCTCGGTTGGCGATTGGCGAACATGATCCGTTGATGCGGACCATCACCGCCGATGTCGACGACAATGCTGTTCGTCCTGCCGTACCTTTTGTTCCTGGAAGTGCGCCGCTGGCCAATTCTCCGCCACGTTCGACGCCCCCTCCGGCGGTGCCGCGGCGCGCGAGCAACAACGAACATGCTACGCGAGCCATCGATCTGGAGGAACTCAGCGCCAAACGCGCGGCGGTGACGCCGTTCGAGGAAGGTTCGTCGCGGCCGATGAGCGCCGACAAACCCGAGTCCAGACGGTTTGTGTCCAAAACGATTGACGATGACGACTCGACACGAGCTATCGACATCGATCGACTCGCTGCCCAACGAGCCCCGGTTACGCCGTTTGCCGGGGGCGACATCGCCAAACCTGCTCCAGCACCCGCCGCCATCCCCGGAGCACCTTGGACCAACCCGCGCTTGGGCTCGACGCCTCAGCCCGCCCCAATTCGCCCACCCGCATTCAACATCGAGGATCCACTCACCCAGACGGTTGGTGACGTTGACGTAGAAGCGTTGCCGTTTGGTCGCAGTCCTGTTCCGCACAGCCCCGCACCTGCAGAGGTGAGTGCTCCACCCTCGGCACACTTCGAGGCTCCCGCAATCGTCAAACCTCCCGCACGCATCGAAGCACCTCCGCCACGTGTCGACATGCCTCCGCTGCGTGTCGAGCCTCCGCCTTCG
>DAOMZH010001201.1:0-3270 GCA_035437985.1 Polyangium sp. (in: bacteria)
AACTCTGTTTGTCAGGCTGTAGCACCCGCGACGGGAGACGGTTTTATTTACGCCGTGACCACCAACGGCATAGCTGTCTACTTTGCATCTTTTGTCGAGAACTCGATGACGGGTCCACAAACCACCATTTACAAGATTGGAATGGGCGGGGGGCAGGAATCTCGACAGCAATTGTCGACTGTTTTTAATGGCCGAGTCAAGTATATGGCTGCGACATGCGATAAGGTGTATTTCGCCATTGCAAAGTCGGTGGACGGTGCTGGTATGACGACGGCCCAACCACACATTGCTTATGTGCCGGAAAATGGGGTCAACGTACCGCCCACGGACCTCGCCGCCGCCGACAATGTCGTGGCCATGGCCGCCGAGAGAGACCTCGTCACTTGGGTGTCAAATTCAACGACTGCCGGCGAAGGAGGCGTCAAAGCGTATGCGGGGGCCGGAGCGAACGTCGAGACCGTGTATCCGTTGGGATCTCTGCCACTCACAGATGTGGCGATACGTGATGGGTATGTTTATTGGTCCGAAGCGGGGCTAACAGCAGGTGGAGGTAACATCTTCCGGGCGATAATCCCCACGCAAGGAACCAATTGGCAGAAGACGCTCGTGCGTGCGAATCCCGGTACGCCGGTTTCTCTCGCTGTCGACGGCAAGTCAGTGTATTGGATTGATTTTCATGCCGGTGTCCTTTCAGATATCCGAAAGGCGCCCAAAGATATGCCAATGCAAGCTGACTCTCGATTGGCATCTTTTGCCGCCTTGTCGCTGAGCGATGCGCCAAGTTCATGGCTCGGAGTTGATGACACGACGGCGTATTTCGTAGAAGATCTTGGTACAGGGACAGGGATGGGGGCGGTAGTGGCCTACGGGACCAACGGTGGGACGAAGGTAGCCGTGATAAGCAACGCGAATTCGACAATTTCCCCGAATATCACGGCCCTGACCCTCGATTCGCGTCGCGTTTATGCTGCTGCAACGTCGACGAGTATGAGCAGCGTTATTTGGGTGGCGAAATGAGCGATTTCAATGCCAACGCCCCGGTCATTCGGGCTGGGGACATCATTGGTGGCAAATACCGTGTCGAACGCGTGATTGGCCAAGGTGGAATGGGCACGGTCGTTCGCGCGCGGCATACGCTGCTCGAACAAGACGTCGCCATCAAAGTCTTGGCTGCGGAGCTCGCCGCGGATCCGCAATACGTGCAGCGATTTCTTCGCGAAGCGCAAGCGTCCGTCACCATCAAAAGCGAACATGTCGCGCGCGTGATCGATGTGGGTACGCGGGAAAATGGCGCGCCCTTCATGGTCATGGAATACCTCGACGGCCGCGATCTCGGCGCGATCGTCGAAGCCTCTGGACCCTTGCAAGTCAGCGACGCGGTCGATTACGTCCTTCAAGCGTGTGAAGCGCTCGTCGAAGCTCACGCAGCGGGTCTTACGCATCGCGACATCAAACCTTCAAACCTTTTTCTGGCCAAACGATCCGACGGATCGCCCCTGGTCAAGCTGCTGGACTTTGGCATTGCCAAACCTGCGTCGGCGACAGATTCCCGTCTCACTGCGACCGGCATGGCCATGGGCTCGCCCAGTTACATGTCGCCCGAGCAAGTCCGCAATGCCAAAACAGTGGATCAAAGGTCGGATATCTGGTCGCTGGGAGCGTCATTGCACGAAATGCTCGCCGGAACGCCGCCGTTTCGCGCTGAAACATTTCCCTCGTTATGCGCCGCCATCATTGCCGACGACCCCATACCGATACGCGACATTCGACAAGACCTGCCCCCCGAATTTCAGGCAGTGATCGGTAAATGTCTCGAGAAAAAGCCTGAACAACGATATCAAAACGTGGGCGAATTGGCCATGGCCTTGGCTCCGTTTGGCGGGCCAAACGCGCAGATATCCGTTGGTCGGATCACGAAGATCATCAATCCGAGCATAATGTTGCCATTGCCGCCTCCGCAGCGCGTTTCCATCACGTCGATGCCTGGAGTCAATGCGTCGCCATTTGCAGCAACAGCAGCTTCGGCGGCCGTGAGTGTTTCGCAAGCACCTCCGCAGAAACGTCGTTCACCCGCGATATTCGTGGCTGCGGGCCTTTTCATTGTTTTTGCTGGGGCCGGCATTTTCATGACCGTGCGCGATAAAGAGCCTCGTAAACGCGGACATGCAGGTACGGAAGCTCCGGCCGATCCTGCGACCACGAAAGCCGGCAATTCCCCAGTGGTTGCACCCGCCGGTACGCCGGCCACGCCGACCGGAGTCACACCTGCCACATCGGCCACGACGGAAGCCAATGGAGCACCCCTCGTGCCGACGGCGCTCACGAATCCATTGAGTTCTGTCGTTCGTCCTTTGGGAACCACTAAACCCGCATCCACGAAGTCGACCAAGAAAAACCCCAATTATGATCCGTTTGCTGACCAGCATTGATGGGCCGCGCTCCGCGCGCATGATTGCGACCTCGCTCGCGTGCGTAGTCACGTGCGTTTCGTTTGATGCTTGGGCCGAACCCACGGAAGCTGAACGGCGTTTGGCGGCGGCGCTTTTCGATCAAGGCCGCACGCTAATGACCGAAGGCCAAATCGACGAAGCATGCATCAAATTATCCGAGAGCCAGCGTTTGGATCCTGGGGGCGGGACATTGCTGAATTTGGCGTTATGCCATGAAAAACAGGGCAAAATTGCTACCGCTTGGACTGAATTTCGCGAAGCGCGCGCGATTGCGAAAAAAGACAATCGCCCCGATCGCGAATCGGCTGCCGATGGCGAAATTGCGAAACTCGAGCCGCAATTGTCAAAAGTCTCGGTGGTCGTTGCGCCCGACGTAAAAGTTCCAGGAATGACTGTTGAAATCGATAGTCTCCCCCTGCCCGAAGCTGCGTGGGGCACGCCTTTTCCGGTCGATCCGGGGCCGCGTATGGTCGTCGTGAACGCGCCGGGATATCGAGAATGGAAAACGACTGTCGAAATCGGAACGACTGCCAAAAATGCGGATGTGAACATTCCGAAGCTCGAAAAGAACGCGACCGGCACTCCGATTTCGACCGGGACTGGTAAAACCGACGGATCCGATACCTCGAATTCGTCGGCGAATGCAACGACGCCCGATAAATCTGCGGCGCGAACGAGCACCATGCGTAAAGCGGGTTTCATTATAGGCGGCGTCGGTTTAGGGTTCATTGGCATCGGGGCCATTGCTGGCGGAGTGGCAATCAGCAAGAACAACGCCGTCAAGGACGCCTGTCCAACCACCGAGTGCTCCGATCGGGGC
>DAOMZH010001202.1:0-3264 GCA_035437985.1 Polyangium sp. (in: bacteria)
CGCGCGCGGCAATACGACGCTCATCGTTCCGCACGACATTCATTTGTTCACTTGAGTTTCTTCTAGATAGAAAACAAGAAGCCTCACGCTCTCGCAGGCTGCTTACTGCCCACCACCGAAGCGTTCGAGAACGTCCACGTAGGTGACAACCGATGGTAACACGCCACACGACTTTCAAGTTGAAATTCGCGATTGGGAACAAAAGTAACGCGCCTATTTTGGTTTTGTCGCGATGCGAAAAAAAAGTGCCCGGAATTTTGCCGAATTTTGTCGCAAGGAACAAATCAGGTCGGCTCTTTTGCTGGCGAGTCGCGTCCCGAATGCGACGGGTTGACTCTTTTGAATGCGCGGGGCGAAGGGATTTGTTTCTTCCGCTTGTTGGCGTTTGAAAATGGCTCTCGGAATGGATCTTTGCGGGCCGTGCGGGGAAAATTCGTGTTCCGGATGCACGGTTTCGGCTGAAAACGAGCGATTTCGAGAAGAGGCGGGCGCACAAGCCATGCGCCGTCGAAGTGAACGCAACGCGTTGCGTCATGGGCTTGATTCGCAAGGAGGTTGCAATTGCCGACTGGGTGCATGGCAGCTGGATCGTCGTTGGCCGTCCGCCATTGACCGCCTGTCCTCCCTCCCGATACCCTTGCATATTGGGAGGTTTTCATGTCCACGACATTTCGTTCGATATGGCAAACGCTCGTGCCTTTGTGGCTATTTGTGGCTTGTGCGCTGCTCCAATCCGCATGTTCCTGTCAATCCGCAAAAGCACGCAGCACAAAACCAGCGGCCTGTATTGCGCAACATGAAAAGCTTCCCGTTGCCAAGGCGTTGGAATCGCCAACATTGGCCGCAGGATTCACACCTTATGCATTTGCCGATGTCAATAACGTACTGACACGCCGGATGACCCGAAAGTGGTATCGACATTGGACAACTGGGTAGGTAGCTGGATTCACATTGGAGGTGACTTCATGCGCCGACTTGGACAGCTTTTTATGCTTATGGGGATAGCAACGAACATTGGTTGCACCATTGAATTGCCCGGATGGATCTCGATTACGCATGAGGATGGAACCCACGGTGAAGGCGGCGAGGCGAATCCATTACCAGCGCCTGAAAATCCGATTGGCAATTCTGAGGTGTTGAATACGGACGAGCAAACGCGAAAGGCGGAGACCGAAGCGTATATCGCCAAGGTTATCTACCAAGGGCGAGCCATTGAAAAATCAGTGCAGGGGCCATCGGGAACGATTTACGATTATGTGCGGCTACCGGAGGCGGATATTCTACCGCCGGATATTTCGGGCTTGTTGCCACCTGAACCGGCTGACGGATTGATGCTGGGAATGACGGAGGTGCAGCGATACGCTGAATTGTGGGGGCCCGCGGGAGCCACGGTATTCACGCGCCCGGACTTTTCGAAGTACATCATGGAGCCGGATGGAGCGACGTCGGTTCAAGATTGGCTGGACAATCACGTGATCCCGGGGATTCCGGACGATCCGTATCGGCTTTATTCGGGGCTCAACATCCCCGTACCAAACCGCGGCATTCACGCCCGGGTTAATGCGTTCAAGCCCGAGGTGGAGAAGGACACGTTCAGCGTCATCGAATTGGCCGTTGGATGTCCTGCCGAAGGATCTGCCGAAGAGATGATCGGCGTTCTCATCGGCGCCGATTGGAAAAACTATCAGATGGCTCCAACGTTGGACTTCACAGTCGAACGCTGGCGATACGTGAATGGGAAGCGAGAGGGAGGTTATGGCTACGCGGGGGGTTTTGACAAGCTGCCCGTTCGACCCCTGGACGTGGGCGCGGCGTTGGACCAGTTCTCGATGATTGGAGGAGAACAGTGGGAGCATGCGCTAATGCTGATCATGGCTCCAAACGGCGATTGGTGGGTTTTCTACAACTTCCAGGCCGTCGGCATGTTCCCTGCCGCATTGTTCACCACACTCAACCAAGGCGCATGCAGGGCGCAAGTCTACGGCGAGGTGTACAATTCACACCCCGAGAATGGGTGGGTGAAGTCCGAAATGGGCAGTGGTCGCTTCGGCAGTACTGCGGGGAACGACGTCGCGTGGGTGCGACAAATCCGGTACTTTGACATCGATGGGCCGTTCATCTACGAACCCACCAAGGACGATTTTGCCTTCTGGTCCAAACCCTACCATACGCCATGTTACGATCGCTCTGCACTGACCTACCAAGGAAGCGCGGGGCCGATCATGTATCTAGGTGGTCCAGGTGGCAAAAATCCTGTCTGCGCGCAAAAGAAGCCCTCGCCATGAAAATACATTCCCACAAAATGCGTTACGCCCAGGTTCTTGTGGCCGTGTGTCTCGGAGCAGCCATGGTTGACATCGCCGCCTGTTCGTCGAGTCAATCGGCACAGGGCGGAAAACCTACCGAATGGGGACACTGGGCACGTGGAGTCGATGCAGGGGATGCGGGAGATGCGAGCCGTCCAGATGCAACAGGGACTGATGACACCGCGTCAAGAGATGGCGGGAGCGATGTGCGCTCATCGGATATCGACAACATGGGCAAGCAGTACATCGTACCCCGACCGCCCTCGGTAATAGCCGAAGAGGACTGGGGGCTGAAGCTCACGCCCGAGGAAAAGGAGCGTGTCAATACGTGTTCTCGTCGACCTTGGTCGAAAAATGTTCCCGATCGAGATTGCACGAAGGACACTCAATGCGGCGATGGCTTATGCGATCGTGGGCATTGCGCGCCCATTATCACATGCCTTTTCTTTCCCGGAGCGCCATGCAAACTCGATAAGCATTGCAATGGGTTATGTATGGAGGGGCGTTGCAGATCCTGCGTGTCGCATTGGGAATGTCAGGAAAAACTGGGGGAGGACTACGGCTGGTGCGATCCGCCGGGCAGCCATCCACCGGGGCGTAGCTGTAGCGCCTGGCACTCGCCACCGCCTCCCGACGCGGTTAAAGCCATGTGCGATGCCGCGCCCGCCAATAAGAAACCCGCCTATTGCTCGCAGCCGTAAGACGACACGCGTTCCAACGACGTGCCCCATAGGACTCCTCCGTTGCTTCGCAACTATCGAGTCCAGCCCTCTCGAGGAACTTTTTCAAGCTCTTTAGGAGGCTGCGGATTGGCCATCACGAAGCGTGCGTGAGAGGCAGGGGGAGCATCGGTTTGGTTGGGGGTGCTGACACACGAAAGCTTGCGCGTAACGCCTGCCATGGAGGCGGGAATCACGGATCATGTGTGGAGCGTGCAAGAGCTGGTTGAGCGTGCGCT
>DAOMZH010001203.1:0-3251 GCA_035437985.1 Polyangium sp. (in: bacteria)
GCGACCCTTATCTACGATGAAGGAATGCGGCCTATCGATCGCAACGCTCGTTTCACGGCGGGCGCGAAAGCGCTGGCCGCTTCGGGGGTACCGCTTCGACAATTCGCGCAATCGACGAATTTTCATTACATGCCGAAGTAAGGCCCCAGCAAGGTCCCCACGGACTTCGTGCCCTACGACAGGTAAAACCATGCCCTCATTCCGAACCGAATTTCACACCACGCTTGACGAGATCATCGATCTGGTTGGGAAATGGCTGAAGACCTACCCCGTTGTCGCGACAGCGCAACGGTTTCCACCCGTGCAACTGGTGCCGATGACCCTCGACAACTTTCGCGATGTGCTTGAAGAGCCCATCGTAGTAAAGGTCATATTCACCGAGGGGCTGATCACCACACCGGCGGCGAGTGTATCCCAAGCTCTCGATGAACACGCCAACAGGTTGTACCTGCGGATTGAGCGCCTCGGCCCAACAGGCCTACCGCAGTCGTCGTTAGCCACGATGCACACAACGCCACTCTGGAGCAAGCTCAACCGCGAACTCAAAAAAATGACCACCGCTGGGGCGACCCTTATCTACGATGAAGGAATGCGGCCTATCGATCGCAACGCTCGTTTCACGGCGGGCGCGAAAGCGCTGGCCGCTTCGGGGGTACCGCTTCGACAATTCGCGCAATCGACGAATTTTCATTACATGCCGAAGTAAGGCCCCAGCAAGGTCCCCACGGACTTCGTGCCCTACGACAGGTAAAACCATGCCCTCATTCCGGGGGCACATCGAGCGGTTTGTCGCAAACATGAACGGATTCCGCCCTGGAGCGCGGTACTGCAGGTCCCCCAGAACGTACAAGGTCGATGGACTGACGGAAGCCCAGATTCACGAAATCATTCCGGATCGACCCGTCGCGAAAAAGGCGAAACCCTGATCGCCAAATCTTCCGTGACGGGCCGGTGCGAATCGCATAACGCTCATTGTCCCTTGACCCAAATCGTCATTTGGCCCGTCGTATCCGCAACCTTGTCGCCATTCCAGAAATTGGGCACGTCGACGATGTTCCCCCGCCACGCTCCAACATTGCCCAGCACGTGGAGCTTGTAAGGCACTCCGGCGCTCACCGGGGGATCCATGACCTGGGAGTGATAATGGTAGGGCGATGCCGCGTCGTGCCGATGCCCGCCGTATTCATCGAGGGCCACCGCGGCGCCATCCATCGAGGGGTATTGCGACGTATACGCACCGTATACCGCAATGCCGTCAAAGCCGAAACCAATGAGCGGAGGATGCGTCTGACCTACGTAATCCGCGTCATTGTACAAATTGAGGTTGTTGTTTTGGGCCGTGTAACCATCGGCATGGCAATGCATCCCCATGCCTTGTCCCACGTGACAACCGTTGGCCGATAACTCGGCCTGTTGTTGCGAAGGGACAAGCGTATTGTTGTATGCCGGAAAATACACGACGCCGTCAATCAAGACCCCGCTCTCGTTAATCGAGGCATAGTTCCAAACCGAGTAATTGGTCGTGGGCATATTTGCAGTTCCAGCCAGCGTTTGGGACGGGAGCATGGCGTTGTCGGTCAAATTGGCGACGAGACCATAATCGCGCATGGGGATCTTCACTAGATAATTCTGCAATGTCTCGTTACGCGTCACGTCTTGCTGCGGATACATCGGAGCTTGCGGCGTGGGAGCGCCCGGGGGGCGGTTGATATCGAGCAATTGATGGGGTCGCTCCAATACCGAATAACACGCAATCACCATGAACGGATGGTGGCTGCCATTCGCATCGGCCTCGTTCGTGAAATAAACATACGGGGCCACCGCATGGTTGTAGACGCCGTTGGCACTCGCATCACTGAGCATCGCCCGCTCCAGCAAACCCGCGCGAAACGCCGCATACACGGCGATGTCATACCGAAGCGCGTGGTTTTCGGCCGCAAGGGTGGTCGCGATCGTTTGCAGCATGTCGTTCGACGCCGCAAGCGTACCCGCATCAGGTCCAGCCACTTTGACTTGCGGCGTGTACTTGGAGCTCAGGCCCTGCGTAAATTGCCCATTGTTGTTCGACCCTTCGAGCATGAGAATGCTGTGTTTGAGCCAGGCCAAGATGTTCACCGGAGCATTGGGTTGATACGGGATGGCCTTGGGATTGAAGTCGGTCGGGATACTGAAGTCGATGGGGGATTTGAATACATAGAGGGGCGTCGCATTCGCCGCCATTGCGGTGAGCGAGAACTTCCCCGCCTCGCAATGCACATACCAGCCGCTTGCGGTAAAACTCGCGTCGAGGGAATGGGTGTACGTCGTGATGTCGTAGGTATAGCGGCGAATTGCTTGCAGCGTGTGACTCGTGCTGTCATACGCAAAACACACATAACCGTAGCCGACGTGCGCTGCGCCCCAATTGTTGCGAAAAACGAGGGAGCTGGTCGATGCATCGAAGTCGAGCGTCTCGTTGGGGTTGATATGCGAGTCGAATCGAAAACACGAGGGTTGTCCAGCCGTGGTGTCCTCAACAGCTTGCACGATGCTTTGGAGGTAATCGGCGTACGTCGATGTTGTGGCGGCGGGCATGGTGAAGCCAAGCGCGGTGTTCGTGGAGGGCTCGATTGCGAGGTAGGTGTTGCCAGGCGCGGATGTGCTGTTCGCGGTGGAGATGAGATACCGCTCTCTCGTGGTGAGGGAGTTTGCGGGCGTGAGCGCGGTGGTTGGCGCGTAGCTCGACGCAAGAATGGTTGCAAAAGATGCCGGCGTATTCGCGGCAATTGCGGTGCTTCCGGCGTCGGGGCCCATGCTCGATCCACCCGTGCCGCCAACGCTGGTCACGTTGTCACCGCCGCCCGAGCCACCAGACCCACCAGAGTCAGACGTGCGGACGCCAGTGGTCGAGCTGCAGGCCAACGGCAGCACCCACATCCAGGGAACCAGTCGCTGGAGCCAGGTAGCCAGGTTTTTCGATCGGTGCGTGGGGGAAATGGGGGCCGGGTTCGTCGGGATTTGACTCATGGACATGCTCCAAAAGGTGAAGTGCCCACGCGAGGCGGGCTGGGTTCAGCCGCTCTTTCGCCAATCGGGGCGTGGAGCTTCAAAGAAGCGGACGATTTTCCACGGAATCCGTTGCCGCAACGTACCCCGACGTACAAGATTCGGCACGCGACCATCCGGTGAGGTGTGCTCAGGATTGCCTGGCGGCCGCCAACGTGGTTGAGGCGTTTCGCAAGACCTGAGCCCTTTCGGCAAATTCACTATCT
>DAOMZH010001204.1:0-3249 GCA_035437985.1 Polyangium sp. (in: bacteria)
ACATCGTCCACTCCCCCCGTAAATGGCCGACCCCCGGTAAGCATTTCAAAAAGCACGACACCCAGCGACCAAATATCAGTTCGTCCATCCAAATCCCGATGCAACGCCACCTGCTCGGGGCTCATGTACACCGGCGATCCCACGGCCATATTCGTCACGGTCGCCGGACCTTCGTTTGTCCCGTCAATACTCTTGCTCACCCCAAAATCCAATACTTTGACCACAAATCGTTCGTCCGATTCTCCTTCATCATGATGCAAAAAAATGTTGGCTGGTTTGAGATCGCGATGAATGATTTTTGCCCCATGCGCGACAGCCAACGCCGTTGCGATATCGGCTCCAATACGCGCAGCCATCGTCGGCTCGATACGCCGCGTATCTTTCAATCGTTCACTCAGGGTTCGTCCGCGTAATAACTCGAGCACCAAAAAAGGATCACCCTCGGGCGTTTCTCCGACATCGAGAATCTGAACGATATTCCGATGCGACAATTTGCCGCAAGCCCGCGCCTCGCGGAGCATGCGTTGACGTAATTCGTGCGTGCTGTTTTTCGCGGCCGTACGAATGATGAGCTTCAATGCGACTTTGCGGCCCGTGGATAGGTTTTCCCCGGACCACACTTCCCCCATCGCCCCTTCGCCGATTCGCTGCACGAGGCGGTACTTGCTCGCCAGGATATCCCCAGACTTCATGCCTTGTCATCCTTCCATGGCCCCTCACCCCGAGCAAGAACGTTTTTCGCGGATCGAAGAAAAACCTTCACCAGCGGCAAGCCGTCATCGACAAACCATTAACAATGCGCCAATCGCGCAATGTGTTGTTCCGAGACGAACGAATTGGGTTTTGCAAATGCAACGATATAGACAAATTCGGCGCAAATGCGCCAAACGCGCAAATTGAATTGAGCGCTTGTACATGCGTCTGCAAGATGGAAAGCGGATGGGTTTGTCGAGGTGACACCCTCGGAGCGTGGTTCGTCTGGAACGTCCAGGGTGGGGCAACGGGGTTGTCTCACGACTCGGAGGGGTTGTTCGCGCACAACCTCACGTGGAGTCAATACCCACCCAGATCGTACAGGACGAACCAGGTCGCGAGTAACGAGACAGACTCTTCAACGAGTGCTTGCTTGGCGGAGATGTTCGTCGCGGCGCGTTTTGAGACGGCCTCATTCACCGGATTCGGGGGCAACCTAGCCGGGATTGGGGGCCCGTGGCGGGGCTGTCGTCTTTTTCTCAGTCGGTTTGTCCGGGGCGTTGGCGTCTTTCTTCTCGGAAGGTTTGTCGCCACCTTCCTTCGGCGGGGCCGCATCACCTACCGCCGCGTCCGGTGCCTCCGCATCACTGACACTTGCATCACTGACACTCGCAGCATCCGCAACTTCCGCGTCCGCCGCTCCCGCATCCGCCACGTCCGTCGTTGCCGGAGCCTCCGCATCCGCCGCTCCTGCATCTGCGGCGTCTTGCGGCTTCGCGTCTGCCCAACACTCCATCCCTGGGGGGGCTTCGAACGCTAGGGCATGCGAGCTCGGGTCACCCTTCTTCGTCACCAGCGTCGCCGTCTTGTACGGCTTCGCCTCGCCACAGTCGTAGCTCGTTGCGCCTTCCCCGCGCAGCGACTTCGATTTTGTTGCTGCAACGGCTGCTGTCGCGTGCTCGTTTGCGCATTGCGCCCACTCGACTTTGTACTCGGCATTCTTGTCCGGAAGCGCCACCTTCGGGCTTGGATCTCCCTCGGCTCGCTTGCCGTACACGATTGCTTTCGTCACCGGATCATCGTCGTCGAGGATCGTCACGCGCACCGGAAAACGCAGGCCCCCGCGCAGCTTCGCCCCACCTAGACCAATCGAATAGTCAGGGCACACGGGTTCGCCCGTGATGGTCGAAGGCATGGGCGGCCCCGAACATCCAACGACCAACGCACCAAAAGACAGCGTCGCGAGGACGAGCCACGAACGGGAATACACACGAGTCACGCGACGAACGTCGCCCCATGCAGCGCCCGCGTCAAGTCCGCTCGCCATTCTAAGCAGGTTTACGAATCTCTTAGAGATATTTGCGGGCGAGCTTGGTTTTGCCAAGACCCAGCACGTGGTCGAAGTGTTCCTTCGAAACGGGCACGACACTCAGCCGATTCCGCTTGATGAGCGCAATGTCCAACAGCGCCGGATCCGACCGAATCGCCTCGAGATCCACCGGATTCTTGAGCGGCACGATCGCCTCGATGTCGATCGCGCTCCAGTCTTCATCCGGACTCGTCGGATCGGGATACGCCTCACGCGCCACACGCGCGACGCCCACCACCGATTTGCCTTCGTTCGAGTGGTAAAAGAGGATCAAATCACCCTCTTTCATCGCCCGCAAACTCCCGCGCGCCTCGTAGTTGCGGACCCCATCCCAAACCGTGCGTTTGTCCGCGACGAGTCGAGCGAACGAGTATTTGCTGGGCTCGCTCTTCACGAGCCAATGGTTTTTCGCCATTCGTTCGTCCCGACGATACACCCCTTCGAGCTGAAAAACCAACCAATTTCGGTGCGTCAGTCCGTGATCTCGATTGGCGTTCCTTCAGGTACGAGGTTGCCGAACTCGTCGATTTCATCGTCGTCCATCGCGATGCATCCGTGCGTCCAGTCCTCTTGCTTGTGCACGCCACTCAGTTTGCGCGAGCCCACGCCGTGAATTCCGATGCCAAATCCCACACCTCGTCCATCAGGCACTTTGCCTTGGCGTTTCATGTCTTTGTACCGCGTACGATCGTTGTCGTTCGGATAGCTGACCCCAATGAACTGATGAAACAACGGGCGAAATCTCGTCGTCACTTGATAACGACCCACCGGCGTTTTCATGTCCCCTTCGAACTCTTTGGGCCCCATTCCTCCAAGCCCAATCGCCACCTTGTACGTCTTTAGCACCCGCGAACCAGCCATGAGCTCCAACTTGTGATCGCTCTTGTCGATGCGGATGAGCGTCACTTTGTCCCCGTCGGGTTTGTCATTCCCAGCCGAGTTAATGGCGCGAGAAACAGCCTTGGCAGGGGACTTGTTTTTCGAGATTTGCGCCGTCTTGGCTCGTGCGTTTGCACGTTCGACATGCGCATGCGCGACCTTGGCCGAAGGGTTTTTCGTCTTCTTCGCCGAAGGAGCTCCAGGTGACGGAGAGGCCATGAGCACCACGGCGAGTACGAGCAGCGTGAGCAGGTGTTTCATGCTCCGGTGTCGAGCGAAGTGCTGAGAGCGTGACGGCGATCGATGCG
>DAOMZH010001205.1:0-3244 GCA_035437985.1 Polyangium sp. (in: bacteria)
ATGCCAAGCGGGAGCGTGCGTCGGAGGAAACCCCGTGGTTTGCGCGGCATCCGATCAATGCCACGTGGCTGGTACATGAGATACCGCGACGGGCACGTGTTCCAATCCGAGCAAGGCCGACGGTTCGTCCTGTAGCGACAACAATGCCTGCACGCAAATGGATGCGTGCATGAGCGGCGTTTGCACGGGCTCCAATCCCATTACCTGCTCGGCGTCGGATCAATGCCATGCAGTGGGAACTTGCGATCCCACGACGGGTACGTGCTCCAATCCGAACAAGGCCGATGGTTCGTCGTGCAATGATAACAATGCCTGCACGCAATTGGATACTTGCCAAACAGGTATTTGCCGCGGCGCCAATCCAGTCGTATGCGCTGCATCCGACCAATGCCATAACATCGGCGTCTGCAACACCCTCACGGGTATGTGCACCGATCCGGTCAAGCCGAACGGTTCGGCTTGTAATGATAGCAATGCCTGTACGCAATCGGATTCATGCCAATCTGGTACCTGCAAAGGTGCCAATCCCATTGTTTGCGCGGCTTCCGACCAATGCCATGACGCTGGGATGTGTGATGCCGCGACGGGTATGTGCTCGAATCCGGCGAAAGCCGACGGCGCTGCATGCAATGACGGCGATGCGTGCACACAGACGGATACGTGCTCCGCAGGCGCATGTAGCGGCAGCAATCCGGTCACGTGCGCGGCGTCCGACCAATGCCACGATGCGGGTATGTGCGATTCTGCTACGGGCATGTGTTCCAATCCGAACAAGGCGGACGGCAGTTCGTGTGACGATAGCAATATGTGTACACAAACGGATACCTGCCAAGCAGGTACCTGCACCGGCGCAATGGCCGTTACGTGCACCGCGCAAGACGAATGTCACGACGTCGGAACGTGTGACGCGACAAACGGCATGTGTGACAACCCGGCCAAACCCGATGGTACGCCCTGCAAAGATGGCTTCTGCCAAGCTGGCGAGTGCAAACCCGACGGAACGGGCGGCGCAGGTGGAGCAACCAGCAGCAGTTCATCCAGCGGCACCGGTGGCTCGACGGCCGAAGGAGGCGCTGGAGGTTCGTCCGCAGGAGGCAATGGCTCGGGCGGCAGCACACCCGAGCCTGGCTCGTGCAACTGCAACGTGATTGGCGAAGAAAACCCCATCTCGAATTCCGCTCTGGCTGGTTTGGCCTTTGCCGCCGCAACCATGCTCCGCCGCCGTCGCTCCGCGCGCAGCTGAACCCCTCACCTCCCAAACGGGTCGGTTCGTCCGAACCGACCCTCCCCCCAAAAAACCGTACAACATCGAACATCTCGCAATGGTCACGGCCCACGGCTGCGAGGTAATCCAGCGTTCGTGTAAAAATACTTGTTTTGCCAGGACGTGTTGCATTAGCCTTGGGCGCAAGGGACATGGCCAAAGTCGATACGTTCAAGCTGAAGGGTCAAATTCTCGACGCACGTTACCAAGTCGATAGTGTCGTCGGTGAAGGTGGATTCGGTGTGGTTTATCGAGCCACCCAGATCAACTTCGACGAACCCGTGGCCATCAAAGTCCTCAAGGTGCCTGGGCATTTGTCGGCGAAAGAAGCTGAAAACTTCATCGATACATTTCGCGCCGAGGGCAAGCACCTGCGCAAGTTGTCTTCGGAACACCCGGCGTTTGTCCGGGCCCATGATACGGGCGTGATTGAACTCGACGGTGCTCGGGCACCTTATCTGGTGCTCGAATGGCTCGATGGCGCATCACTCGAGGATGACCTGGCGGCGCGGCGCGAGAGGGGCGACGAAGGGCGATCGCTAGAAGAATCAATGGCGGTTGTCGAGCCTATCTTTGGCGCGTTATCGCATGCGCATACGCAGCGGGTGGCGCATCGGGACATCAAACCGGCGAACATCTTTCTTTTGCGCACGAAAACTGGCGCGGCGGCCAAGCTGCTCGACTTTGGGATGGCCAAAGTCATGACGACGACGGGGACGCAAGGTCTACACGCGCAAACGCAAGGAGGTTTGTCGGGATTGACCCCCGCGTATGCAGCTCCGGAGCAATGGGACAAGAAAATGAGTGCGACGGGGCCGTGGACCGATGTGTATTCGATGGCGCTCGTGCTCGTCGAATTGCTTACGGACAAACCACCGCTCGATGGCGACGACATGCCGTCGTTGATGAACTCGACGCTCGACGAGGAAGTGCGTCCGACGCCGTCAGCGCGGGGGGTGATGACGGATCCGGGTATCGAAGCGGTATTTGCGAAGGCGCTGGCTCTGCATCCGAAAGACCGATATCGGCACGCAGCCGCGTTTTGGAATGACTTGCTCGACGCGTTCGAGAAAACTGCAGACGGGACAAACCATTCCTTCTCCCGTATCGTCACGCCCGATGGTCAGCTTCTCGAGCCTGGGGATCAAGCTGGTGACGGCCAACCCTCGAAACGAAACGGCAAGAAGTCCAAACCTCCGGCAAGTGATTTGGGTCTTGCCAACACGGTGCCGTTGGATGCGGCAACAAGTGAATCCGTCGCCATAGGGAACACAATTCCCGCGACAAACCAATCGGTCGGGACGTCGAGGAGCACGACCGACGCGAAAGCAAAACAATCGACTGTTGCGGCGCAGAGTCAAGTCATTGGTGTTTCGCAAACGACCGCTCCCCACGCCACGGAAGAAAAAAAATCATTTGGCTCGCTGATTCCGTGGCTATTTGCGATCGTGGTGATTTTGGGAATCGTGGTTTGGAAATTCCAAAGTGGGAGTCCCCCAGAAAAAGTCGTGCAGGTTCAGGCGCCGAAACCCGAGCCTTCGGCCTTCGCAGAAGCGCCGAAACCGAAAAAGAAGCGGTCAAAATGGTGGGAACACCTTCCGGATCCGAATAGCCCGGAAGGGAAAACGGCTGCGGTTCAATTGCCGCCGAGTCGTCTGAAGTGGCTTGCGGCTCGGGCCAAGGCGGAATCGCTCGAAGCAGCCACCAAGTACGAAGAAGCAGAAAGTGCGCTGCGTCCGGCGCTCGATATGGCATGTAAGGAACTTGGGCCGGAGGATGCCGCGTGTGTGGACACGTTGACATTTTTGGCGCGGCTCATGATCAAATTGGGCAAATTCGAGGAAGCGGAAAAGCTCTTGCGTCAGGCCGTCGAGCTTAATGAGAAATATGGCGAGGACGATGACGACGAGAGTTTCGACGATGCTCGACAAGCATTGGTCGCCGTATTGTTGAAGCAGGGAAAAACCGAGGCGGCAAAAG
>DAOMZH010001206.1:0-3242 GCA_035437985.1 Polyangium sp. (in: bacteria)
ATTGGTGTAGCTCTTGTTGCTGGATTACCGGCATCCGCACAGGGGCAGTTTCGTACGGCCGCCGAGGCTGAAATCGACGCGGCAATACAACAGAACCGAGAAGCAATACAGTTGATGCGCCAGGGCCACTACGATGCAGCCATCACGCTTGCCGAGAAAGCATTGCGTCGATTGGAAAGAACACGCGTAGGTGACGATCCGAATGTGGCCTCCGTATTGACCAATTTGGGCGTCATGTACAAGAAGAAAGGCTCTCTCGCCAAAGCGGAACAGCTTTATCTTCAGTCGTTGGCAATGCGCGAAAAGATTTTCGGTCCAGAGCACGAGGATGTGGCCCATTCTCTCCACAATTTGGCGACGCTGTACGAGGAGAAAGGCGATTATGCGCGAGCCGAACCGCTTTATCAAAGAGCGCTGAAAATTCGAGAGAAGACATTGGGAGCTACGCATCCGAGCGTAGGCACGACCCTGAACAATCTCGCGGGGCTTTATCAGGAAAAAGGCGATCTCGCGCGGGCAGAACCGCTCTTTTTGCGAGCGCTGGGCATTATGGAGGCAACTGTTGGACCCGAGCATCCAGATGTATCACGTCCGCTCAACAACCTGGGTGCCCTGTATAGGAACATGAACAAATACGAGCAAGCAGACGCGCATTATCAACGAGCGCTTCGAATTCGTGAAAAAGCACTTGGACCGAACCACCCGGATGTCGCGACGGTATTGAGCAATATCGCTGTTTTGGATATGGTAAGAAGCAATCTCGGACGCGCCGAAGGCTTTCTACAAAGAGCACTAGCGATCGAGGAAGCGGCCTTCGGGCAAGAACATCCAAATGTTGCCATGACGCTTAGCAATCTGGGAGAACTATATCGAGCACGAGCCGATTATGCACAAGCGGAACCCAATTACCAACGCGCGCTGGCCATCTTTGAGAAGGTTTTAGGGCCCGAGCATCCGCGCATCGCGACAGTACTCGACAATCTGGGGGTGCTTTATAATGAAAAAGGCGATTTCAGTCGCGAGCAGCAGCTATTCGAGCGCGCGCTAGCCATTCGTGAGAAAAAACTTGGACCAGAGCATCCCGACGTAGCGCTCTCGCTCAACAACCTAGCGAATTGCCTGCGAGAAAAAGGAGAATACGGTCGGGCGTTGAAGCTTTTTCAGCAGGCAATTGCCATTACGGAAAAAACGCTAGGAAAGGAGCATCTTCAGCTGGCGACCCTGCTCCACAACATGGCCTTGACCGACAGCACTTTAGCCGACTATGCGCAAGCGGAGGCGCCATTTCAACGTGCTTTGGCCATTCGTGAAAAGGTGCACGGGTCCCAACACCCTGAAGTCGCCAATTCATTGAGCAACCTAGGCGCTATGTATCGCGATCGAGGCGCCTATGTCAAAGCAGAGCAGTTTGACCAACGAGCACTCGCCATTCGGGAGAAGGTCTTTGGTCTAGATCATCCGCTCGTTGCTAACACGCTTGGCAATCTAGGACTGCTTTACCAGACGATGGGTCGTTATGCGCAGTCGGAGGCTGCGCTGAAGCGTGCGTTATCGATTCAGGAAAAGAGCCTGGGACCCACTCATCCTGATATCGCACAATCGCTCAACAACATTGCGACACTGCATCACGTCAAGGGGGAGTATGCGGTGGCTGAGCCATTGTTTTACCGAGCGCTCGAGATCACGGAAAAAAGTCGTGGTGCTGACCATCCAAGCGCAGCTTTCATACTCAATAATCTTGGTGAGCTTTATCGAGCAAAGGGGGACATTTTACGAGCAGAGCAGGTGCTGCAGCGAGCACTTACCATCAGGGAAAAGACGCTTGGGCCTGATCATCCAGACGTGGCATTGACCCTCAACAATCTCGCCGCGCTTTACGAGCTGCACAAGGATTTCACACGCGCGGAACTCCAGCTGAAACGTGCTTTGGCGATTTCGGAGAAAGTGTTTGGCCCGTCGCATCCTCATGTCGCACAAGTGCTCAACAATCTTGCATTCATATACAACGCCACCGGCGACGACGTGCAAGCGAAATCGTTTTTTAAGCGCGCTCTGGCGATGAAAGAGCAGTTTCTGGGAATCGAGCATCCCGATGTGGCTTTGACTGTCAACAACCTCGCGCTGTTTTATGATTTGCACGGGCAACCGAAGGAAGCCATATCGATGTACGAGCGGGCGATTGCCATTATGGAAAAATCGTTCGGTCCCGCGAATATTGGCATCACGCCGCCGCTGATGAATCGAATCCTCTTGCAATTTTCGCAAAACGATATGGATATTGCATATCGTGGTTTGGAGCGGGTGACCGGAATCGAAGATCAACACATGACGCGAGAAGTTGCCGTTGGTACGTCGGAGCAACGTCGCGGATACTTGAATCAGCTTCGCAACTATGGAAGTACGGATGCGACAATATCGCTTCATCTTCAGGCAGTACCGAATTTGGAGCAACCCAAGCGTCTCGCCTTGCGCACCATTTTGCGCCGCAAGGGTTTGACCGTCGATGCGTTGTCGAATAGTTTTGCTACATTGCGTCCGCGACTTTCTGCGGCGGACCAAAAGAAATTCGATGAATGGCATTCGTTGACTGCGCAATACAGCGCGCTCATGCTCACCAAGCCGGACAAGGAATCCGTGGACACCCTCCGAGCATCGTTGCAGACTGTGGATGAGGCTCGACAAAAGCTGGAGAGCGAATTGAGCTATCGCAGCGACGAACTCCAAACGCATCTAAAACCGATTGAAATCGACCAGGTCCGGGCAGCAATCCCGCGCGACGGAGTGCTCGTCGAGTTTTTTCTGTATCAACCAATCCAACCGGAAAAAGCGACATTCGGCGCACCTCGATATGCTGCGTATGCGTTACATCCGAATGGGAACATCGATTTCGCCGAGCTCGGTGCGGCCGCAGATATCGAAAACGCGGTCAAGGTTTTTCGTAATAGTCTTTCACGAGCGGCCACGGATCCGGCACCAGCGGCCAAAGAGATGTATCGACTCGTCATGGCACCCGTCACCAAGCTTCTCAATGGAGTACGGCATGTTTATCTCAGTCCCGATGGCGCGCTGAGCCTCGTTCCTTTCGGGGCCATGATGGATCCGTCGGGTCATTACATTGCCGAAACGATGTCGATTACATACTTGACGACAGGCCGGGACCTCGTGCAGCCCAAGACGCGTGCGTCCCGAGAACCCGGGGCAATCTTTGCGGCGCCTGATTATGGTACGGACCGCCCAAACGT
>DAOMZH010001207.1:0-3238 GCA_035437985.1 Polyangium sp. (in: bacteria)
CACCATCGCACACAAGACCTCCCATGATCGGGTTTTCCGAGGTGCACGATCCAGCCCAATTCATGGGTGGATCGAACGAAGTAGCGATAGATGAAGAAGGGTCTTGACAAACATTCGATTCTACACTCCAAACCGCTGGCAACGCACACCCATCGACGGGGTTTGTCGGCGCAACACACGAACACGCCGGACAGTTCGGTTCAGCGAACATGACGTCCAGCGAGCTCTCCCAACTCATGCCGCTCAGACCTGGCGGGGGTGCTTCTGACTCGGGTCCGATCCAAACGTAGGACGGAAACAGATCGAATCCGCCCCCGATTGTCGGAATGCACTGGCCAGGGCATTCCGACGCTGGTGGACCTCCATCATCGGCACCGGCATCCGTTTCGCCATCATCCGACGCATCCGTCGTGCCGCCATCGACATCGCCATCGGCGCCTGCATCGTCCGGACACGGTTGCGCGTTTGGCCACTTGGTGCAGCACGGGACCTCATGACCATCGTCGTCGTGACACAGCGAGTACCAATGCACTGGATACTCGCCGCACGACGCGATTCCGAGGAACAGAAAGAGCCCGCCCACGAGTGAAGAAAACGCGAATGCACGCATGGTTCGGCGCACAGTAATGGGTGGTTCGTCCGGACGTCAAGACCAACGAACTTTGCTGCGCATTTCCCAAGAAATTTATGGTATTCGAGCGCCAAACTTGTTTTTTGATCACACATCCTGCATGGTCGGCGACATCCAACGATGCTTACGAGAAGTATCAGGCGTCTTCGGCGGGACATGGCAAAAATCGGATTGTTGGTATTGGCCGTGATTTCGTCAGTTACATTTGCCGCACGTGCGGCTTCTCCCAATGAGCATCCGTGGCGACTCCTTTTTACACGGGCGACATCTGCTCCCGACAATTGCCCGGACGAACAATACTTGCGAAAGTCGCTCGCGGGAAAACTCGACGGGCACACTCCATTCACGAATGACGCTTTACGCTCGATATCAGTAGACATCAAAGCAGGTGATTCGGATGTGGAAGCGCATGTCGTAACTCGTGATGAAAATGGTGACACTACGACAAACCAAACCCTTCATGCCGATGCTTGGCGCTGCGATTTGCTCGGCGAGCGTGTCGTTTTCGTCCTCCAAGATATCGTTGCTCCCATTGAATCACAGAGCGTCGCGACGCAAGCTGCGCCAAATCCTTCTCCAGCAGCACCAAAGAATACAGCATTGCCTGGAAAGGACAAGCCACCTGTACCAGCTCCCATCGAAAAAAACCCTTCAAAGCACAATCCATCAAAAAAGGCTCCGACATTTGGATTATCGCTTGGCCTTGGGCCAGCATGGTGGAACGCACCGGAGACGGCGCTCAGCACTTCATTTGGTATTGAAGCGCGATGGCGGCGCATTGCGATTGGGATCGAAGGACAATACGACCACGCTTGGGCCATACCCAATGTCCACGATGCACAAGCCGAACGCGCGGGCGCGGCGCTCGTCGGCTGCATTCTTCACCCATTATCAGTCAAATTCTTTGTTCGTGGATGCGGTTTTGTTGACGTTGCAAGACTTTCCGGGCAATCAGATAAAATCCAGACTCCTACACAACATGCACCCGTGGTCGACATCGGCGCACGAATGGGTTTGGGAATTTTGATGTTCCGCTCGTTTGCAGTCGAGCTTCGCGCTGACGGAGCATACGTAGCGCATCGGCCGGTGTTTGACATCGATGGAAATCAGGTTTGGCACGTGGCTCCTTTTACGGGTGCGCTTCGTGTTGCCATCGTCGGTGAGATCGATGTTTTGTAAGTGATATGAAGCATTTTGACGGGTCGATGTCGATTTTTTGGTCCCCCCGCTCTGCTCAGCGCGTGTACAAGATATGCCCCAGTTGTTTCTTCGCGTGATGCCTCGAAAGAACGATCCATTCGTGTCTTTTTACGTGACGTACATTGTCACGATTGTTGGAATCTTGTGGACGATTGGTGTTCGCGAGGCCGATATTCCAGACATTGCCCAACACGTTCTGCTCAAAGTTCACCAAAACTGGGAAACGTTGTCCAAGAAACCCGTCGCTTCTTGGCTCGAAACAATATGCCGGCAACAAGCCGCTGAGCATTATCGGCTCCATCGAAATCGCTTCGAAATGCCCGAAGCAAACGTTGGCGAAGAGCTTGCGGCCGAGAGCGATATTCATTCCGATCTCGAGCATCATGAAATCGATCAAATCGTCCATCGGGTCCTGGAGACAATGGATCCAAAGCAACGGGATCTGCTCGTGAGGCACGAATTTCAGAACGAATCCCTCGAATCCATTGCGAAAGCACATGGTATTGCGCGCAATACTGCGCAGACGTGGCTTGTCGAAGCCAAAAAGATTTTCCGTTTACGTGCGGAACGAATACTTGGCAAAAAAGGAATGCCCATGCTGCTTTTGCCTTTTGGCGCGACGACGACATTCACGGATTGGAATATGTCGCCCGAACTCGTCAATGGTGTGCATCATCGGGTTTGGAGCAACTTGGCGCATGAATTGGGCTGCGATCCTGCGAATCCGCCTAAATTGCCTGCTCGTCACGGCGACAGCGAAGCTCCGGAATCGGGAGCGCGACGAATACACATTGAACTTCCTAGTTCCCCGAAAAACGTGCTCAAGGCGCTTGCTGATCCGCTGACTTTATTGGGTACAGCTGGCCTTGGTGCACTCGGTGGTGCTTTGTTATGGCCCCACGATTTACCGGCCATTGCGAGGCATACACCGGCGGTGTTTGGCCCGGTTATCGTGCAGCATCAACATGATATCGATGATGGAGCCACATCGACAACGCCAACGACGACTTCGATGTCCACAGCAAAACCAGCGATCGCGAAGCCGAAGCAATCAACTGTAGCAACGTCCCCGCGGCTCGAGCGAGAATTGTCGGACTTGGAACGAGCGCGGAAATTGCTCGCGCAAGGGAAGAATCGGGAGGCGCTCGAGGTACTCAGGCAGCACGCGCTCGAGTTTCCTCGGAGTGATCTTGCCGCGATTCG
This sequence comes from Polyangium sp. (in: bacteria), assembly GCA_035437985.1. GTDB lineage: Bacteria > Myxococcota_A > Polyangia > Polyangiales > Polyangiaceae > Polyangium. The sequence goes on from DAOMZH010001207.1 coordinate 3,035, forward strand.
CGGACGGTACGTGGCGCTCGCGGAGAAAGGCCTTCGCCAAAGCGACGCTCCGAAAGATTGATTGGGCAGTTCGTCGGGACGGTATCGTATACAAATATGGCGCGGTACAACGTTTCGTCTTGAGGGGCATCCGGACGAAAACGTTGTGTCGCGCCATTTCAATGAAGAGGACGACATGCCGACTCGAAGGATTGCCGATCCATT
>DAOMZH010001208.1:0-3236 GCA_035437985.1 Polyangium sp. (in: bacteria)
CTGAGCTTCGTAATCAAGAGCTGCTCCTGCGCGTCGGCTGGTGCCGATTGCAGCGTCAAGAGCCCCACGGGCACGAGCGGGACTTTACACGCGTTCGTACTGCAGGAATTGCCATTACAACCCGTTACCGGGTCGTCGTCCGGCCAGAAACGCAACGCGACGCCCAAATTCGCCGAAGCCGGATCCCTGACGAATGACTTGAGCGCCTTGATCGTTGCCGTCCAGCGCGTATCACCATTGCCAAGATTGGTATCCATCGAGCCCGACCGGTCCATTGCAATGAACATATTGACCCGACGAACCGTCGTGGTCGTCGTATTCGAGCACGTTGGAGGCTCGCACGATACGTTCGGGCCGCTCCAGAGGCTCCAGTTGTCACGACACGTGCATTCGGGCAATTGCGTGTATCCGCCGAAGGTCGGGGGATTGACCATGATTTCACGGTTTCCATTACCCATGTCACACGTCGTGGCCGACAGATTGATGCATTGACCTGGCGGAATGGGTGCCGTCGTGAAACACGATTTCATTTGCGGGTGCGTTTGATCCGGCACGCATTTCGGATATTGGTTCGAGTTCGCCGGGAAATGGATGACCTTTACTCCAGCGGGTACGGTCGTCTTGCCATGATTGCATACCGGAATCGTCGTTCCACACGGAATTCCGACGGCCAAGTCGTAACCTGCGCACTCGGGATCCGATTGTCCGGGCAACCAAGGTATACAGTCACCTTTGGTTGGACACCCAATATTGCATTTCGTCTTCACCCGGTCTACGCACAAATCCGTCCATTCTGTCGTGCAACAGAATGGTAGCTCTTGACAAATCGACGCGACACACGAATCGCAACTCGCCGCAAGCGGACCGCCTGAATCGCATTTGTCGTGGCTACATCCGGGATCATCGTAACACTTTGCTGCGCACACGGTATCGACCATGTCCACGCAATTGGAATCCCACTCGAAAGGTCCGCACGTTTTACCGCAAACCGTACCAACCTTGTTGACGCAATCCTGATCCCAATCGCGAGGTACACATTCATTGCCGCACAGCGTATTCGCCTTGTTCGTGCAGGTCGTTCCCCACGCGGAAGTGCACGTGTTTCCACAAACTGTCGCCACCTTGTCGACGCAGCTTTGGTCCCAGAAATTGCACCCATTGGCAGCTGCACATTGCGTCGCTTTGTCCACACACGTCGAGCCCCAACTTGCAGTGCAGGTATTGCCACAAACAGACGATACCTTGTTCACACAACTCGACGTCCACGAATGCGTGGCGCAATTGTCACCACTGCAAGCCGCTGCCTTGGCCGTACATGTCGTTCCCCAGTTCGCGGTGCACGTGTTTCCACAAACGGTGCCGACTTTGGCTTGACACGATGCCGACCATTTCGGTGACGGACAACGGTCATTGGGTTGGCAGACGGTAGCGACGAGATTGACGCACGTGTTCGACCACGCATTGCCGCCCGTCCCATTGCAGCACGTCGGATTCATGGCGCAAACAGCGGCGACGCATGGATCACAAGTCGCTGCGAGTTTAGCTCCGGTCGAACAATAGTCGTGCGCACACGTCGTCGTACCGATTGTCGAATCACAACATTTCGGCTCCGCCGCGCAGATTTGAGTGACACACGAATGACAACCCGGTGCAAGCGCGGCGCCCGTCGTCGCGCAATAATCATGCGAACAAGTGCCTTGCGTATTCAATCCGCAACACTTCGGATCCTGCGCGCAAACCGTCGACGCACAAGAATGGCAACCATTCGTGAGCGTCGCTCCCGTGGCGCAAAAATCATGCGAACACGTGCCAATAGGCCGAGCACAACATTTCGGATCCGCGGCACAAATATCGTCGATGCACGAATGACACCCTGGAGCAAGCGCGGCCCCAGTGCTGCAATAACCGTGCGAACAAGTCCCCGTCGTATTCAAATTGCAACACTTCGGATCCTTCGCGCAAACTTCCGTGGCACAGCTATGGCAGTTGCTGTTCAGCGTCCCACCTGTCACACAATAATCGTGCGAACAGGACCCTGTCGTATGTGTCTTGCAGCAATCTGGATCAGCGGCACAAATGGAACTAACGCACGAATGGCAACCATTCGCCAATGAATTTCCCGTATTGCAATAATCATGGGCGCACGTCCCCGGCGTCGTGTCGCCACAACATCGCGGATCCTTGTCGCACACGCTCGTCACGCACGAACTGCACCCAGTTGCCAACGTCGTGCCCGCTTCGCAGAAATCGTGGGAACATGATCCATACGTATGCGCACAACAGGTAAAATCCGCGGCGCAGATCGCATCTACACACGTGTTGCAACCATTCGCAAGCGGCACTCCTTGGTCGCAATAGTCGTGATCACACGTTCCCGTGTAAGGGTTCGTGCAACAATTCGCATCAATTGCACAAATTTCATTCACACACGTATCACAGCCATTCGACATCGCCTCCCCAACGGCGCATTTACTGTGTTCGCATGTGCCAGAGACTGGTGCTGAACAATACTCGTTAAATTGGCAATCGGAGCCCGTAGAGCACGGTTCTTTTAATCCCTTGTTCGCCAATCCCGGAGGATAATCCCCCAAGTCGCCCGTTTCCCACGAAAAAACCGGCGTCTGTGACGCGGGCGTGAGACCGCCATCAGGATCTTCATCGAACTTTTGACACGACGGGTCACAAGGATTGTTGACGCAATCGGTCAAGCCGTTGGAGGGACCGGCTGGCTTTTCCGAAGGATCGTCGGGCTGCGGCGCGAACGGCAATTTGCCATCGACGCACGGCCCCCACAACCCACCCTGGCATATCTGTATACCTTTGAAGCACGTTTTGACGCCGTTGTTTTCGCCGATGAAAACGGAGCACGCCTTCTTCGCTCCTTCCACGCAACTGGCTGCCTGACCGCCCCCTTGTTCACCTTGACCACCTTGGCCACCTTGGCCACCTTGGCCTCCCTGGCCCCCACCACCTTCCTCAGGCACTTCGACCCCACGTGGCGGATCCTCGTCCACTCCACTGCAGGCGGCAAACCCCGTGGCGAGCGCAACAAGCACGCCGATCGCAATGGCGTTGTAGATGCGCCAGGCAGCTCGACCTCCGAAGTGCATCCGTTTGTCAGGCCCGGAGTTGGTCTTGGTTGCCGAGCGGTAATTCATTCGAAGTGCCTCCAGTACAATCCGTCATCGTGCAACCTCTCGACAACGATTGACAAGCGTTTTTCCGCAAAATGATGC
>DAOMZH010001209.1:0-3235 GCA_035437985.1 Polyangium sp. (in: bacteria)
CGCGCTTGTTAGCGCGCGGAGCGAGGGTTCGCATCTGGCCCGTATTCAATTTGATCCGGATCAAATTGAATACGCGACCGTTGAGTAGGACGCGTTCAAATTGAAAACGCGACCGGTGAGTTGAGCGCGTTCAAATTGAATACGCGACCGGTGATTTGGACGCTCGCTTCGCGCGCTAACAAGCGCGCGGAGCGAGGTCTTGTTTACGATGGGGGCTCGCAACCTGCCCCCCAGGTCTTTTTGCTTCGCAAAAAGACGGGCAGGTAGCTCTGCCCCCATACCCCCGGGATCGAAATTGATAGCGGGTCCGGTGACTCGGACCCATTCGAGTTGAAACCAGATCTCGATACGAAGGCTGGACCATTGCGAAGCAAAGCTCGAATGGCCCTGGGTGAATTGGACGCTGCGCGAGCGGGTATGGTGCAAGCGCGAGCGTGGTTGATGGCCCGAGCAAACAAAGTCTTGGATCCGAAATTGCGGCTAAGCTTTCTTCAATGCGTTCCGGATAACGCCGAGATCCTGGAGCTGGCTTCAGCTCTGGGCGTTCGAGGCCAATGATTTTGCATTTGGGCTGACGCGCGGCGTCGACCAGTGTTAAACGATGCCTACCGCGCGGGGTTTTTGCCCATCGACGCTCAATTCGTGTTTCATGAGCGGGGACGACTGGAGGGAACGGTGAATATGCTCGGACGACGACATTGGATCGTGACGGCCTTGGCGCTTGGCGCGCTCGGTGTCGTGGGCCTGGGATGCGGCAAAAAGACCGAAGGAAGCGGCGGGGATGCCGCGGCCGCCAACGAATGGAAAGTCGGTGCTTACTTGAGTTTGTCCGGGGCCGAGACCGGTTTCGGAACCTCGACGAAAGAAGGCATCGAACTCGCCATGGAAGAGGTCAATGCCAAGGGCGGCGTCAAAGGCAAGAAGATCAAAATGATCTTCGAGGATGACAAATCCAACCCGCAAGAAGCCTCCAACAAAGTCTTGCAACTCATCGATCGCGACAAAGTCGTCGCGCTCCTTGGTGAAGTCGCTTCGTCTCGCTCCAAAGCAGGCGGTATCGTCGCGAACAAGAAAAAGATTCCGATGATCACCCCCTCGTCGACGAACCCCGACGTCACCCAAGTCGGTCCGTTCGTCTTCCGCGTCTGCTTCACCGACGACGTTCAAGGTCAGATGGGCGCCCGGTTTGTCGCGGAAAAACTCAACAAGAAAAAGGTCGCCATTCTCTACGCCTCCGATGATTTGTACTCGTCGGGTTTGGCTAATGAATTTCGTACGGAAGCCAAAAAACTCGGCCTCGAGATCGTCATCGAGAAGAGCTTCTTGAAGAACGAGACGAACTTCACGACGTACCTGAACGAGATCAAAGGGGCGAACCCCGAGATGATTTATGCCCCCGTTTATTACAACGCGATGGTGCCCGTCGCGCGCCAAGCCAAAGCCACCGGCCTTTCCGGATCGATGTTCATTGGTGGCGATGGTTGGCACGACGAATCTCTCGTCGATGGTGCAGGTGAAGAAATGGAAGGCGCCTACTTCACGAATCACTACTCCCCCGACATGCCCTCGGAAAATTCGCGCGCGTTTGTCAAGAAGTACAGCGATCGGTTCAAGCACGAACCGTCGTCGCTCGCTGCCCAGGGATACGACGCGGCACTCTTGCTCGCCGATGCCATCGGTCGCGCCAAGAGCGACACGCCGGAAGCGATTCGCGACGCGATTGCCGAAACGAAAGGCTTTCAGGGAGCTACCGGCGCCATCACGATCAACGAACAACGCAACGCCGACAAACCCATCGTGGTCGTGCAAATCAAAGGCAAGAAATTCACCTACTTCGACACGATCGGAAAGAAGTAGCCACCTAGAGCACGTCAGATCGTTTGCGCGGCACGACGAAGAGAAGCCTCTTCCCGTGCCGCTTCAGCTTCAGCTTCCGCTTCCAGTTCAGCCGCTTGCGTCGTCGATTCATAACGTGGCGGCAACGCATCTTCGTCAAGACGTTCGAGGGCCGTCAGCGCACTCGGCGCGACCGTCGTGAGCCACGGACGAAGCGCTTCGACCGCGCGGAGCTGACGACGAATCCGCGGCAATTCTCCAGCTCCCAGAGCTTCGGGTTTGTCCACCGCCCGAATTACGTCCGACAACAGTTCGTCGCGTGCAGATAGCGGCAAGTCGAGGTGTGTCTCGGACGCGAGTTTCGCTGCCGCAGCAAGGTCCCCACGGCGCACGAGCGACACCAGGCGCACACGCAACAGCGCGCGACTGCGGTACGGATACGCAGGCGGAAGTTGCGCCAGCTCGGCCTCCGCTTCGTCGTGACGATCCAAGGCCGCCAAGACAAACGCCCGTTCGGACATGAGATCCGGGAGCAAGATATCGGATGCTGAAATGCGCACGATGTACCGAGACAAACAAGCGATTCCCTTGTCGCAATCGGCGAGGGCCGCGGCGAGATCCGCCCGTCGTTCGGCGATGTACGCGAGGGCCAAGTGCGCCTGGGCTTTGATCATGGCAAAGGGGCTGTTGCTGAGTTGAGCGAGCAGCTCTTTGGATTCGTCGAGTTTGCCCTGGGCTGACAAGTTGAGCGCGTGGAATAGCGATCGCGACTCGCGTTTGGCCTTCATGAACATCCACGCGGCGCGACCCGCGAGTCCACCAAGGAAAACGACGAGCAAGCCGCCCAGCGTAAAGAGGAGGGCCTGAGGATCCCAGGGCTCGTCTTCAGGTCTCGGGCGACCAGAATTCGAGTTTGGACCGAGGAACTGCCAGATGCCGAAAAAGATGCCGATGAGTGCGCCGTACGCAAGCAGGATGCGCCCCCAGAGCGGCACACCTTTTTGCACCTGCTTCTCGGCACTTTTACGAGCTGTGGTGACTGCGCGTGTTGCTTCTTTCGACGGTCTTGCTGCCGGCAATTCCTTCGTTGGATGCTGAACCATGGGCGTCTCGACAAACGGCGCAGCAGCGGGCACCAGTTGCGCAACCCAGTCTTCGAGCGAGGGTTCGTCCCCGTGTAGATCGAGCTTCGCTCCTTTGCGATAGACACTCGTCGCGTTCGTTTCGAGCAAACGTTCGAAGGCCCGCACGATCACGCGTTCGCGTCGGTCTGTCGCGTCAAACAACAAGTCGTAGTGGGCGGTGAGGTGTTTGCGTAAGGCATCACGATCGCCTTCTTTCTCGAGGCAAATCGCCTCCGCAACGGCTGCGCGCGCTAGCGACTGAGGGAGAACATCGG
>DAOMZH010001210.1:0-3232 GCA_035437985.1 Polyangium sp. (in: bacteria)
AGAACTCGAAGCCTACGTGACGCCGCAAAAAATACCAAAAACGCCACGCCGAACTCCCAGCACCCAAAGTGTGGGCGCGGCGTAGCCCATTACCGCGGCGCTCATTGCCGACGAATGAAGCCAATCACCAAGACCCCACATTTGACCGCCTGGACGATCGTGCGCAATGCATGGCTTGCAAGAAGCGCTGGCATTGCGGACCCATTTCCCATGCTCAGGAGCTTGTGCGTCGGCAAGTGCCATGCAAACGTCAGGGCAAAGTAGACAACACCCAGTAAGATACAAACCACTAGGTTTTTCTTGGATATCCCTGACGGACACCAGCGAAAAAGTGGCAATACAGCGACAAACGCCAGCAATTCGGGCAATATGAACGCCACTCCCAAGCGTCGCGTCAAACCTGCGTGCACCGCAGGTAATTGATCAATGCTGACGTCACCCAACAAGGGATAAGCTACGGCCTGAAGCAAACACGCGGCACCAAGTAAATACAGATTGATCGCCACTGCGAAAGCGAACAGCCACAAACTTAGCGTGGGCCGAGTATTCGATTCCGTGTTCGTCATGGAACAACTCGCGCGTCCTTCATGTCCGTCGTCTCCCCGATCTCTGGAGCGTCGCTGCGAATCGTGCACCCACAACCAATGCTTGCTCATTCAAGAATTCGCGGGGAAGCAGCGGCCACATCGATTGCATCGCATCTGTTATGCGCCTTCGCGCCGCCAGAGAAAGTCGTTTCATCGCCCAATCGTGAATCTCCCACGCCAGCTGCGCATGACGCAGTTCGTCTCGGGCAATGCGCTGCATGATGCTCCGATATTCCGAATCTCGAACCTCCTCGCTCTGCTTCCACGCTTGCCAAGCACCATATGTTTCCCGAATACATCCTTCGAGGGCATTTTCGAGCGCCACTTCTTCGAGATTCCGTAGCGCCAACGGTTTTTCGGAACCGAGGACCGATGCTGGAATGGATCCATATTTCCGCGCCAAACTAGATATCGTACGCGCATGTCGAGCTTCGTCGCGACGGCTGCGTGCGGCTTGTCGGCGCAGCTTGCGCGGCGCCCCTAGCGCGGCGAGCTCCCGAGCCAATCGTCGAAATGCCGGCACAGCTTCCGCTTCCAACGTCGCGATACGTGCTAGGCGCATGCCGAATGCACTGAGGCTTTGCGGCGCGTCACCAACCGTAATGCCCTCGGTCGAACGACCTCCCGCGCAATCGACCCACCACGAAACGCAGTTGATGACGACGGTGTTGTTTTGTGATGCCTCCGGACCAATGAAGCAATCTTGCTCGTCGCCACAAGTATCCTTGCATAAAGTCACCCAGGGCGCGCTCGGCCCTCCAAGTGCCTCTTGGCCCCCATTAAGTTTGTCGCACGAGTGACTCAGCGGCAGGCTATTGTTCTCACTTGTGTAAACGTGCACGTAGCAACCCGTGGTCGATTCATTGCAATGCGCTTGGCAATAAGGTTCCCAAGAAAGGGGATTGGGATCGAGCGTGATATTTTCTTCGGCCACGAGCGACGACGTATAGGGTGCGGGCGGATGAAGCACCGGGGCAGGGCAGGGACAACCACGAAGAACAGTCGTCGTTCCGACCGGGACCGCGTATCTGGCGATTCGGCGCAGAATGCATTGAAACGAGCGTGGAAGCTTCATGCAGGCAGCGTATCAGCCTGGGCTCGTACTGTCACCACGCGAATCTCGGTCTTTACCGAATTCGATATGAAACACAATTCGTGCGCATCGTGGTGTAGCCGCTCTTCGTCGAGCGCCGACGGGGCTTTGTCGCCGTATTGAATTACCGGATGCAGTTCGACCAAACTCACCCACGGAATTCGTTTTTCGTTTTTCGTCATGTGCCCAATCGCTTCATCCTGATACGCATGCACGTGAAAACCCGCTCGAGATGCGAGGTACAAAAAGGTGAGCATATGGCAGCTCGATATGGCCGCGACGAACGCTTCTTCCGGATCCACGTTTGCCGGATTGGAATGGGGGACCGGCACGACCGACGGGGAGGGTGACGCCGGTACCGTCAAACCCCCATCGAACGACCAAGTGTGCTCGCGCGAGTATTTTCCGTGAATGAAATCGCCCCCGGAAAAATGCCAATCAATGATTGCCTTATGGTTGGACATGACGATTGCGCTACCTTCTCATTTGCGAGATCGCCAAATGTTGGAAGTGTTCGAATTGGACCAGTAAACGTATTGGTTATCGAGCGCCAAACCAAAAGGTCCCGATTGATCGAATCCAATCATCTCGATGGGCCCCGAGCCATCTTTCAGCACGCGCTGGACCAAACCGGCCAGTTCATCGGTCCAGTACACGTGCGTCGCATCCACAGCAACGCTGCGAATGTTCGGGCTCAGCGCCAAAGCAACCGGCATACCACCCATGATGTCGACGCGCTCCAACCCCTTGTTCGACGACCAAAACACATACTTGTCATCCACAACGATGTTGTTGGCTCCGTTGGCCCCCAATGCGAGCATTTTGGGCGCCGCAGTCGGAAGCGGCGACGACCAAATCGAACCATCATTCACGGTCCAATAAAGGACGTTGTTCGTGGCATCCGCAAATATACCCTGGGCGGCCGTCGTCGTGGTCGTGAAAGTCATCGGTAACGGAAGTCCCAAATCGCTATAACGGACATTGGCCACTGCCGTCCAATAGACGCGCCCCGGAACCACCGCAATCCCACGCGCAGCTTGATTGAAACCCCCATAATTGATCTTATTGGCACCATCGAAACTCATCCGTGTGACGCTTTGACTGCTCGCAACGTAAATGCCGTCGACGTCGACATACACCGCATTGGCCGAGCCTGGAATCGTTCCAATTACCATCGTCGGTCCGCCCGTCAGCAGCATCGAGCCCACGTCGCCCGCTGTAGACCTCGAGCCAATATACAAGGATGTCTTGTATATGGCCATTTTTCCCGGAGGAAAAGGCGTGGGGCCCAAAAGCTCGGGCAACACGCACGTTCCATTTCGACATCCCCCGCTGCCACAATCACTGCCACATGTTCCGCAATGATCATGGGCATTGAGGCTATCCACTTCGCAGCCATTGCCGACCATTTGATCGCAATTGAGAAAGTTCGGATTACATGCGCTGAGAGCACATTGCGACATTACGCAGATCATCGTGGCATTGGGCGCCGTGCATCCATTCCCACAAGCCCCACAATGGTCGACGTTCATCGTCGGATCCACTTCGCAAC
>DAOMZH010001211.1:0-3232 GCA_035437985.1 Polyangium sp. (in: bacteria)
AACGGCGAGGTGATGTGCACGCTAGCAGGTTCGTCAGAAGCCACGACGTGCGGCTCGGCCTGAGGCGGAGCGGCCGCAACGATGTGAGTCGTTGGTGCACCAACGGTGGGAGCAGCGGACGGAGGCGCTCCACGCACGAGCCGCAGACGAACATGCTCGTCTTCGAATTCGAACTCGGTGACGTCGCGCTTCTCGAGAATACGCAGCAAAGCCTGGATCTGAGAGAGGTCGATGTTCATGCGCCCCACGGCTCGAGACGAAGAGCAACGACGTCGTGAACACATCGTCGCGTCTCGAAAGCGGGTGCACTTCTAGCGGAAGGAGGTGAAAAGAAAAGGAGCTTCTACTGCGTCGTTGGTTACGCGCAGCGGTGATCGAGATGATACAGCAGTCCGAGCAATCCGAGGACATACGAAGCGGGGCCGAATCCACTGACGGAACCGACGCATGCTGCGGCGGTTATGGAGTGATGTCGGAACGATTCGCGAGCCGCGATGTTCGTGAGATGCACTTCGACGACGGGAATGCCGCTAGCGCGGATGGCGTCGTGAAGTGCAACGGACGTGTGTGAGTAGCCGGCGGGATTAAAAACCACTCCGACAAACCCGTCATCGGCAGCGCGACCTACGCGGGTGACGAGTTCGCCTTCGTGGTTCGATTGCATGAACTCGACATGGACGTTTTCGCCCGCTGCGACTGCGCGAACGGCATCTTCGACATCGCCAAGTGTCGTTGTGCCGTACACAGACGGTTCACGTTTTCCGAGCCGGTCGAGATTGGGTCCGGAGATGACGAGAACACGTCGAACAGTCGCAGCGGTGGATGTCAGGTGAGCTCCTTGAGCAATTGCGGCGCGCGGGTGCGGAGCATGTAGCGCGCTTTGCCAAGATTCCCGTCCGGACGAAGGGAAAACGCGATGAAGTAGTTGTTGCTGAGGACGCGGATCAATGTCGTGACCTTGGCCGCTTGAATCGCGACTTCGGCAGTGTCTCCAGCTTCGAGCATTTGAGCTGCGCGCTGGATGGACTTGAGCACGACGCTGAACTCTGCGCCGATGATGTTGATGTCGAACGGGGCGTCCGGCTTCGAGTAGCTGTCGACGGTGATGCCCTCGAAGTCCATGAGGAGGCTGGCGATGCCCCCCTCAGTCCCGTCGACGACCTCCTTCAGGACGGTTTGGAACATGAAAGGAGACGTTAGCGAACCCGGAGCAAAGGGGAAAGACAAAGGCAAGAAGAGTTGCGGAGTTGCGGAAAGGTCGGGGATTTGTCCGTACTGAGCAGGCCTTCGGGTACGTCGCAGTTCTCCTGCGTCTTTTGTCTCTTGCATCCCGAGAGCATCCGAGCGATTCCCGCACCTACGGGCCCGCCCAAGGCACGCTTGACCCTCGTCCCTGCTAGCAGCTAACGTGCGACGCGACAGGATGGTGACGACCCGAGGTCGAGCGTGATGGGGTTGGTCGGCGCGATCGCGCCAACGAAGAACATCGCGGATTCGGCTTCTCGTCAGGGTCGTGGTCATACCTTGTTTGTCCACGCGTAACCGAAACCGACGAAGGACGGCCCAAAAAACAATGCGTGCACGAGCAGGGGATCCTCCCCGCACGATGCCTCAAAAAATTCTCGCAGGTCGCGCCGCCGATCCGACGCTTCGAGGTGATCTCATTCAGGTCAAAGTCGACCAGATCATTCTCTCGCGAAGCCCCGGACGAACCCTCGGCGAAGCCTTGGCGCTCGGCATGAAAAAAACGCCTGTCGAGCTGGCGGTGGCCTACGAGGGCACGTGCGTAACCGACGCGCGATCGCTCGCCGAAATTGCCGATGGCGCTCCTCGCGCCGTCTCGCCTGAATTTCCGGCGCACAACATCCCGATCGCCCGTGGCGGCATCGGATTTCCCGCTCCTGTGCACCTCGAACGATTTGCAGCTCCCGCTAGGTTCGCCCTGACCGACGACATGCGTCTCGGCACCGTCGGCGGAATCGGCATGTTCACGTTGGTGGTTTCTCCGGCCCAACTCGGCCAAGCACTCGCCACCGGCATGGCTTGGGTCAGACCACCACGCAGCGTGCAAATTCATCTCTCAGGACGCGTGCGTCCCTTCGTGTGCGCCCGCGACGTCGCGCTCGAACTCATGCGCCGAGGTCTTGACGAAGTCGTTCGCCGCATCGAACACGAACATCACGCCCCCGTCGTACTCGAGTTCGCAGGGCCCAGTGCCCGGCTCATCTCCGTCTCGGATCGTGCGGTTTTGTGCGGAATTGCAGCGCAGATCGGGGCTGCCGCAGCGCTCTTCGTCAGCGACGAAAAAACCGAAGTGTTCCTGCGCGACCAACGACGTTCGAAAGCTCATCGCGCGCTCGTTCCCGATCCTGGCGCTCCATGTGAAGAAGTCATCTCGATCGATCTCGCGACCGTCTATCCGCTGCTGATGGATGAAGCAGGAACTGTTCGTCCATTCCGCGATCTCGCGGGCAAACCCGTGAGCCAAGTGGTGCTCGGCGGAGATTCCGGAGCGACGTTGCGCGACATGCTCGCAGCCGCGATGTTGCTCAAGAGCAAACGCGTTCCTTCACGTCTTGATTTGATCGTCGCACCGCCCTCGCGCCAAGTGCTCGAAGTGCTGGCCCAAACGGAAGCGCTGGTAGATCTCGTGGCGACTGGTGCACGGATCATCGAACCCGATCGCCGCATCACGCACGGTGATTTGTATCCACCGCCAACCAACGGTTTGTCATTGCGCACAGCGGATCCAGCACCACGAATTCCAGGATCGCCTGGGTTTGTCGTGGCCTCTGCAGAAACGCTGGCGTACGCAGTGGCGACAGGAGCCGTGGGAGATCCGCGGTCGTTCAAGCGTCCCGTGAGAGTCACAGTACCCCGGGCTCTGCCTACCGACGACGTCTTGGTTTTGCGCGACAAAAAAGGCGAAGGCACGGTTTCCGGCAAAGCGCCGACACTCGCTCCCGCAATGCCATGGAAAGGCGCGGCGACCCTCGATGTGGTCAAAGGGATCCGTCACACGCCAGACTCGGTTGCGGTGGCCCACAAGCCCCAAACCACCGCAACGACAAGCGGATTGGTGCTCGTGCTGCAATCGGTCGACGAAGTTCGCGCAGCCGCCGAATCGTTGATCGAGCTCGCACAACTTCGCGCAGTCGTTGCGCCCCTCATTCCGACCGGGCCCTTCACTCTTTTCCCCAGTGAGGGGATTGCTGCGTTTGGAGCAAGCACG
>DAOMZH010001212.1:0-3228 GCA_035437985.1 Polyangium sp. (in: bacteria)
AGTGATCGTGGAGCGGATTTTGCGCGAGCTGCCGACTGGCAAGCCCCAGAGTGCCGCTCCGGTCGAGTTTACGGCTTCGGCGACAGGTGCCTACAAGGTCGAGATCAAGCAGTTGTATGGCAAGCAAAGCGGAACGGCGAATCTGAACGTTTTGCCTGCTGTTTGAACGCTCGACACTTGCAACCTGCTGGCGAGGGAATAAGTCTCGCCACGCGACTGTAAAAGCGCCGCGAACTTGCTATGTGCGTCCTTTCGCACGGCAACGCGGAGTTCTCCGCCCTCAACCGCCTTGGTCGATTCTCCCATGCACGACGTCCGCGCCCTCAACGAACTCGTCGCGAAAGAAAGCGCCTTCATCGACAACCTCACTGGTGAAGTCGGGAAGGTTATCGTTGGACAAACCTACATGCTCGAGCGGATTCTCATCGGTCTGTTGACCGGTGGGCACATCCTGCTCGAAGGCGTGCCGGGTTTGGCCAAGACGCTCACCGTTCGCACGCTCTGCGACGCGATTCACGCGAAGTTTTCCCGCGTCCAGTTCACTCCTGATCTCTTGCCTGCCGACGTCATCGGCACGGTCATCTACAACCATCAGAAAGGCGAATTTTCCTCGAAGCTCGGACCCATCTTCGCCAACCTGATTCTTGCCGACGAAATCAACCGTGCGCCGGCCAAGGTTCAAAGCGCGCTGCTCGAAGCCATGCAGGAACGGCAAGTGACCATCGGGGATCAAAGCTACAAGCTCCCTGATCCATTCATCGTGATGGCCACGCAAAACCCCATCGAACAAGAGGGGACATACCGTTTGCCCGAAGCGCAAGTCGACCGCTTCATGCTCATGGTCAAAGTCGGTTATCCGTCACGAAGCGAAGAGCGGCAGATCATCGATCGCACCACAGGGCTCATCGAAGCCAAAGCGAATCGCATCATCGAGCCAGAGACGTTGATCACTGCGCGCAAGGTCGTGCGGGACGTTTACATGGACGATCGCGTCAAGGACTACATCGTCGATGTGGTGTTCGCGACGCGCGAGCCGAGCCAAAAAGGGATGAAGGATCTGGCGAGCCTCATCGAATATGGAGCGAGCCCACGCGCCTCGATCTCGCTCGCGCTTGCCGCTCGGGCCCATGCTTTCTTGCGCCATCGCGGTTATGTGACCCCGGAAGACGTCAAGGCCATTGGTCCTGACGTACTTCGGCATCGCATCGTGCTCACGTACGAGGCCGAGGCTGAAGAAGTCACGACGGAGCAAGTCGTGCGCCGGGTCTTCGAGGTGATCGAGGTGCCGTGAAGCGCCCTCGCGATGCTTCATCCGCTCCTGGTGCTGGCAAAAGCAAAGGGAGCAAAAAGCGCAAGGCCAAGGCTCCCGAGCCGAGCTTTTGGTCGCGCTTGTGGTCATTTCTCGTCCCCGACAAACCTGCCGCGCCCACCAAACCCGAGCGTCCGGACCAACCTCACCAAGACAAACGTCGCCGCGACGAACCTCGCAAAACGCGCGAGACCAAACCCGCTACGGCAGAGCTGCTCAAGAAGCTCCGCGCCATCGAGATCAAGACGAGCCATCTGGCGAACGAACAACTCTCCGGATCGTACTCGTCGGTGTTTCGCGGTCAGGGTTTGAGCTTCCGGGAAGTGCGGGCGTACATGCCCGGCGATGACGTGCGCTGGATCGATTGGAACGTGTCTGCGCGCATGAACGAACCGTTCGTCAAAGTGTTCGTCGAGGAACGCGAGATGACGGTGATGCTCGTGGTGGACTTGTCCGAGAGCGAGCATTTTGGAACGCGACGTTCGTCGAAAGCTGCAGTCGCGGCGGAGATCTGTGCGTTGTGTGCGTTCAGCGCCATTCGCAACAACGATCGCGTGGGTTTGCTTCTGGCGACCGATGTCGTCGAAGCGATCGTGCCGCCCAAGAAGGGCGAGAAGCACGTGATGCGGGTGATTCGAGAAATCTTGGGGTACGAACCAACGAGTTCCGGGACGAACCTGAAGGTGGCGCTCGAGACGCTCTGCAAAGTGCAAAAGCGCAAAGCCGTGACGTTCGTGGTGAGCGACTTTTTCGATCGCGGTTATGAGCGGGCATTAGCCCTTGCTGCAAGCAAACACGATGTGATTCCGGTGGTGCTCGAAGACGTACGCGACACGGAAATGCCCGACGTGGGTTTGGCGACGTTCGAGGATCTCGAGACGGGTGAAGAAGTCCTCGTCGATACGTCGGATCGCAATGTGCGGGAGCGTTACGCGGCGCTCATGCGCGCGCAGCAGGTCGAGCGAGACAAACTCTTCAAGAAGCTCGCGCTGGACACCGTGACGATTCGCACGGACGGCAACTACGTCGAACCTTTGCGCAAGCTCTTCGCGAAACGAACAAGGAGGATGCGCCGGTGAAACACGGTTTCGTCGTCCTCGCGATGGCCCTTGGAGCGCCGCTCGTGGCGGGTTTGTCTTGGGCGCAAGATCCGCCGGATGCTGGAAGCGTCGTGGATGCTGGCACAGTGCCCGATACGAACGTTCCGCCGCCTCCGCAGACTGCCCCGGATGGAGGAGCAAGCATCTGGGCGTCGTGTGTCGAACGAGTTCCCGATGGCGTGACGCGACCGAAGATGACCGAGGTGTTGAACGGCCGCGGGTTGAGTGGCCATGCGGCGACACTCGAGATCACGATCGTTCACGGCAAAGGCGAGATCGTCATGCCGGGCGGTTTTCACGTCGAACGTGGAAGCGACGCGTACAAGGCGCTCGAAGAAGCTGGGTTTGTCATTCCAGATCCCGGTGGTGGAGCTGGTCCAGATTCGAAGACGGAGCAGCCCGAAGGTTCGACGACGGCCACGACCAAAGTGCGTTTGGGTTTCGTGCCTTTGCCCAAAGAAGCTGGGCGCCACGGGATGGTTCTTCCTCCAGTGCCGATCACGATTGCTCGAGCAAGTGGCGAAACGATGACGCTGTGCACGGCGCCGCACGCGATCGTGGTCGATGATCCGATCGCCAACGAGCTTGATCCGAAGGTTCGGCCAAACCCTCCTGGACGTCCGCAAAGGGAAGAATGGGTCTTTGCCAAACAAGCAACGATGGTGCTTTTGGCGAGCCTCGTGTTGGGGTCGCTCTTCGCGATTTTCTTCGTGCGTTGGATGCGTCGTCCCAAACCGGAGCCGTATGTTCCTCCGGTGCTTCCGTGGATCGCGGCGCTCGCTGAACTCGAAGCCATTCGCACGTCGAACCTGATTGCAG
>DAOMZH010001213.1:0-1405 GCA_035437985.1 Polyangium sp. (in: bacteria)
TGGGGATACGTGAGACTGGTTACTGGTTACCAAGGTGGTTGGCACCCTGGTGATGGCACCCGGGTGATTTGTGTGCATCATGCCCGTCCAGAGGTCCTGCCAACCTCGCGGCAGGCCGGAGGAGCACCAATGGCTGGGTATGGTTATGGGAACGTGAGCGATCGCGGGTTCGTGGCATTCGATCGCGAGCTGGAAGAAGGCGCCTGGAAAGACATCGCGACCCACGATCATGAAATGGCCGCCAAGCAGAATATCGCGGCCCTGCTCACGGCACCTCTCCCGGTCGTCTGGAAAATACGATTACGGTGGGGCATTGCGAGTGTCATTGCCGCGCTCGGGGCACCATCGCTTGCCAAATTGGATGAAGCCTGGGATTCAGCGCAGCGGCGCCTTTTTCATAACATTGCGATTGGCGTCGATAGCGAGCGCCCCGCAGTGCGCGCCGCGGCAGATCGACTCCGGGAACGACTTCTCACCGGTACGGGAATAGCTCAAACGCAATTGAGTTGTGATGATGAAGTGGAATTTGGTTTCCGCCAAATTGCATTGACCCAAGAGGGCGGACCCCTCGCCGCCGATGCCAAAAAAGCGAAAATCACCGATGCCTTGGCGGATGTGCAAAAAACGACCGAAGCATTGGCCGCGGCCCTCGGTCGAAGTGGCAGAGAAAAACGCAAAGCCCCGAGCAAACGAATGCGTGACGCATTGTCTGCTTGTGTTTCTGCATTTAATGGGGTGCACGATCAAATCTTATGGTTTCTCGCGCAAGCGTCCCCCGGAGCCGAACGAGATCAATTGATGGCCCTGGTCGAGCCGCTCGAAGCATTGCTTGCCCGCACCGAAAACCCTCCCACGACGGCAACTCCTGAAAATCCCGCGCCCACGACGACCACGGGTTGAGAAGGCGAGTCGAAGCGTGGAATGTTCAACCTGGCAGCGTCATTTCGACGTTTTGCCCACAAATCAAATCCTCATTGCCGCAAGCGTTCCGCAATTTGCACCGCATTGAGCGCCGCGCCTTTGCGCAGGTTGTCCGAAACAACCCACATGTTAATGGCCCCAGGCACCGCCAAATCATCGCGGACTCGTCCGACGAATACCGGATCTTGACCCGCCACATCCCGCGGCTGCGGATGACGCCCCGGCGCATAGGGTTCTTCCATCAACACCACGCCTGGCGCATTTCGCAAAAGATCGCGCGCTTCTTTGGCCGTCATGGGGCGCCGAAATCGAGCAAACACCGCTTCGCTATGCCCCGTCACGACCGGAACACGCACCGTGGTCGGTGAAACGCCAATCGTTTGATCTCCAAGGATCTTCCGCGTCTCGTTCACCATCTTCAATTCTTCTTCCGACCAATCTTCGTGTGTGCCCGTTTTCCAGTCCATGAGCACGTTCATCGCCA
>DAOMZH010001213.1:1505-3227 GCA_035437985.1 Polyangium sp. (in: bacteria)
GCCGCGTCCATGTTCACTTCGGGCACCACGAGCGGCACGTCGGGATCCATGCGCCAGGCGCTCGAGTTGTCGATCACGACCGCGCCTTTCGATGCGGCAATCGGGCCCAGTTCCCGCGAAGCCGATGCTCCCGCGCTGAAGAGCGCAATGTCGACACCCTCGAAGGCAGCTGCATTGGCCACCCCCACTTCGAGTTCGCCGTCGCGAAACGGCACGCGCTGACCTGCCGAACGCGGTGACGCCAGCGCAAGCACCTTGCGCGCGTCGAACCGACGCTGTTCGAGGGTCCGCAACATTTCTCGCCCAACGACGCCCGTGGCGCCGACGACTGCAATGACGCACGACATGTGCTGCGTATAGCGCTCCAGATTGCCACGGTGCAAGAACGCTGCGTGCAGCAAAGCTGCGCGCTACCATGTTTCCCAATGCGGTACCGCTCGCGCCCACGATCCTTCGTCGAACGTCGTCCCGCGCCTTTTTACGCAGCCCTCGCGGCCCTGTTCGTCTCCGCTTGTTCGTCGCGTCCACCGCCGACGGTCGTTGGTGTTCAAAACAAATCCACGCCCGTTCCGCAGCCGACGATCGCCATGATTTCGCCTTCGCGCCTCGTGCCCGACATTCGTACGGAGCGAGGCGTCGTGGCGTATGAAAGTGGAGCGCGGCGCGTGCTCGTCGATCGCATGCGCATCGTTCTTTACGACGACGGCACTGTCGAACGTGCGGCAGAACTTTTGCCCATTGGCACCGTGCATGCAGTGCCTCTGCCGAGTCGCCTTGGCGGAGGGTTCGTGTTTCATGCTTCGAGCGGAGGGGCGACGCAGATCTGGCGGGCTTCTTCGTGGCTGGGAAAACTCACGCCGCTCGTACAATTCGGCACGCTCGCGACGGACATCGTTCCAGGATTCGATCGCCTCTACGTGCGTTTGTCTGGGAACAGCAAGCTCCAAGCGATCGATCCGGAGACGGGCGAGGCGCGATCGGTGGCTCCGCTTCCGCCGGCCGCAGCGTACGGTTCGCTTGCATTTGCTGATGGTTTTCGCGCGGTCGTCGACGTGGACATGCGTGGAGTTCTGGCGACGTTCGATGCGGGAGCTACGTGGCGTCCACTTGGTTTGTCCGAGCGCATCAACGCGATTTCCATCATCGATGGCGATCCCACGATCTTCGTAGCTCAGGGCAAGTATGTGCTCGATGCCCGCGGCAATTTGACGTTTCGTGCGAATACGCCGGTGGAAACGGATGAAGGCGTCGATGTCAAACCTGCAGCGCCGCGGGGTCCGTTTGGCAAGCGTCCGTTACGCGCGGCGATCGAGGATGGTTTTCCGGATTCGAACGAGACCGCTGTCGTTGCTCGCGCCGGAGCGTTGGCGCGCGTGTCGCTGCGCACGGGAGCGATCGTCGAACAAGCGCTGACTGCATATCCGGAACGTGATGCCACCTGTCATGGAGTGCGTCTCGGTCCATCGTTTGGGTTTGTCTGCGGCGAACATGATGGGGCGACGAACGTATACGCGTTCGAAAAACCCCTCGCGATGCACAAGGTGTTGTCGTTCCGTAGTCCGAGGTTCGTCTCGGCAAGCGGCAATGGGGCGCTCGTCATTCGCGGACCGTGCGGCGAAGGTCCCGAAGATGACGGCGGCATGCGGGTGTATTGTGTGCGTTCGTCCGTTGGAACCACGCGCGAAGTGCGGGTGAAGGGCGATTTGGGGGTCGAGCGGGTCG
>DAOMZH010001214.1:0-3222 GCA_035437985.1 Polyangium sp. (in: bacteria)
GCTCCGCGGCACTGCCGTATGTGTCGAGTTCGAGTACGCCGAGACAACTCGGGGCCACGAGGGCCGTGGCGCCGGCCAAAATGAAGGGGATAAAACCTCGCGACGAAGGGGAACGTTCCGAGAACCACCAAGACATCGCGACCCTCGCTTTCCGCTTACTTGTCCGCCATACATGCCGTCAAAAAAGTCGAACAACCATTTGCGAGGCACTTGGAGCAATTGTCCGAGCCGTCAACGGCCAGCCCTGTGGTGCCTTGGCAAAAATTCCCGCATTGCATGGAACATTGCGTACAGGCGCATTGCCGCAATTCACGATAACGCGCGCGTCCAGAGATGCATTGGTTACCCGCCCCCGTTTTCGTAGCGACTTGTGAACACGTCAGGCATGTCGCGCATGTGCCGGTCGTACACGTGAGTTTCGAGCCATCCCACGAACAACACTCGCACCCCGGTCGTTTGTCACGACAATCTGGTACGTCGCCGTAACATTCATCGGCACGCTCGCAACTGAGGTCGCACTGTTTGTCCTGAAATCCTTCGAGCCAATCAGCACGTTCGCGATCGCTCGAAAAGTTCAGCCGCTTGTTCGCCGAACCGACGCAATCCGCAATCTGTTCGAATCCAGGGCATTGACACAAAAGCGTGACCGCATCGTCGTATCCATCGAGTTCGAGCATGCTGGCGCATCCAACGACAAACAGCCCAGCCAGCAATCCACCAAGAAAACGAGGGAGAAACATGCGCCTCACAATGCGCCCCCAACAATGATTCCCCCGCCTGTGGGCCCACCCCAGGGACTCCACCACAGCGTCGACGGACCGGCGATCGAAGGATGCCCATTCCTTGGAGCTCGAACGTTTACCGCATTGGATCCCGATGTCGAAGGTCCTGACGAAGTCGACGGTGCCGCGAAAAACAACGTCGCTCCAACCGAAAAAAGGATGATTCCGCCAAGACCAACCCACTGTCCAGCTTCAGCGTAGCTTCGTGCTTTTCCAATCGATTCGATGCCGTTTGGCGTGCAAAACCCGTCCACGCAAGCCCCCGAATCGTTCGCATTGTTGCGTTCGAGAAGCGCACCGAGTTCTAGTCCACCCGCGGTCAACAACGCAGCTGCCCCCACCGATCCAATGACGAGACCCGCAGAACGTTGTGGGCCCCAAGGAGTTGACGAGGACGATTCCTGCGCCGGAGCACGCGGATGCTCGCGATTGAGCGTCACGATGTCGAGTGGCACTTCGGTTTTCTTCCCATCTTCACGAACCGTAATCGTTCGTTCCAGAAGAACCACACCATCGTCCCGACGAACCACAACCTTGTGCTCGAGAACATCGGTAGGGATGTCCGTGCCAAACGCTCCGGGGGGAAGCTTGGCGTCATCCCAAAAAACCTCGATGCCGGGCATCATGCCGTAGACGCGAATGACGACTTTGGGCAGCCGCGGGGTGAGGGCGTCACGACGTTCTTTGGCATAATCGGCGCGAGCGTCCTTATCGCGCTGGGCGCGTTCGAGAGCTGTGCCCCAGGTCGACCAAGACGTCGCAAAGCGACCGGCTTTTTCGTAACAATCGGCAAGATTCAGCAAGGTACCCAGGGTGGGGTCGAGCTTGTAGCTGGCATCGAATTTCGCACACGCTTCCGCGTATTTCTTTTCGGTGATGAGCTGTTTGCCGGCTTGAAAAAGAGCATCTGCAGCGCCGGGATCGTTGGCGAACGCTTCGGTCGATCCTCCCGCGAGGGCCATCGCCGCAAGGAACAGACTGATTCGTAGAGACAAACGTTCGGACTTCATGCGCTAGGCTGCTCGGGGTAGGGCGGCAATGCGTCTGCCCTGCGAATCAAATGCTGGGCAATACTTTTCAATTTATCTACAACCGACGCGTTTCGGATCCAAACAAATGGGCAAACCCTGAAGGAGGGGACACGATTGGAGCCTGAATTCGTCAATTCCGATTCTTCAGCGGATCGCCGGTGTATTTCTTGCGCTTGATCTTGATGGTCGATACGGGCGGTGGCGAAATCGTCGATGCAGAAACCACAGGGGCCGGAGGCACGTTTGTCGCGACAGGCTCGGTGTTCGTCGTCGCCACTGCCGGAACCGTGTGCGCTGGTTCGCCCGGTGAAACTGGGGGTTGCCCCGGCGGTTGCACCGCAGGTTTGTCCTCGACCGTCGCGACGGTCTCGATTCCAGTGCTGTGCTGGGACACGGAACGCCACATATAAAAGAGGACCGCAGCAATGACCCCCAAGGTCATGAGTGCCGCGACGAACTTCGGATTGTTACGCGACGAGTTTTTCGGAGGCGGCAACGAGGAAGCCGTACCGAGTTGTCCCGTTTGATTCAACGGCCCACCGGATCGCTTGAATTGCCGTTGCGAGTCCGTGGACAAACGATCTTCGCTCGACGGTCCACTCGTCGGTGGCTCCGAAGCGAACTCGTTGCGCATGTCGTTCAGTGTGACGGCGTGCGACGACGTGGTCGGCGGCAAAAGTTTTTCGAGTACGAACCTTCCCGTCGGGCGGTCCGTGGTCGAAGGCACCTCGATGACCCCAAGCGCCTTGGAAAGTGCGGTAACTGCTTCTCCTGCAGATGCGTAACGCTTCGAGGAGTCACGGGCGCAACAGATGGCAAACCACGCATCGAAGTCCCGCCCGAGCGGTGAACCATGCTCACTCGGAACGGGCATCGGCTCGTACGCGATCTGCGCGATCAGGTGAGTGATCGTTTCTGCGGTCCAAATGTCCTTCGCGGTCAGCAAGCGAAACGCGATGATGCCAATTGCCCACACATCCGTTTGAGGACAAACGTTCGAGCTATCGGCCTTGGCTTGCTCGGGGGACATGTACAGCGGCGTGCCGAAGATTTGTCCGGTCGTCGTCGCAGCGGATCGCACGAGTTCTCGCGAGGCATCACCCGTGATCTTCGCGATGCCGAAATCGAGGATTTTTACGCACGGCGTGCCGTCTTCGCGCGTCGTGAGAAACAAGTTTTCCGGCTTGAGATCGCGATGAATGATCCCGAGCGCATGAGCTTTGTCGAGCGCACGCGCTGCTTGGCGCATGTACAAGACAACCTCTTCCGGTGGCAGCGGTCCGAGCTGCGCAACACGCTTTTCCAAACCCTCGCCGCGCAAATACTCCATCACGAGAAACGGCGCGTTGTTGAGTTCTTCAGCAACATCCGCATCCGTCACGCGCACGACGTGATCACTGTTGATCCGC
>DAOMZH010001215.1:0-3218 GCA_035437985.1 Polyangium sp. (in: bacteria)
TGCGGTTTCGCGGATGATCCCAATCCCGTCCGGCGTTTGGACCGCGAATGTTTCTTGACCGAATCGGGATGATCTGGTAGGGCGCAATGGTTGCTCGACTCGAGGTTTGAGGCGTAGGACACCTAGCCGATCCCTCGCCGTAAATGTGCAAACCGAGGGGCACGAGGTTCGCAGATGGCCAATTTTTTCAACGATAACCATGACATGCGTTTTCATTTCGAGGAGGCGATCGATTGGGCGCCGCTCGTGGAAATCGGTGAACTGGGTTTTCGCAACGAAGACGGGTTCAAGACCTTCGAGGAAGCGGTCGCTTTTTACCGCGAGGCCATCGAGTCTGTTGGGGAACTGGCCGCGACGCAGATCGCTCCACGCGCTGCGCAACTGGATCGGGAGGGCGCGCGCCTCGAAAAAGGTGAACCCGTCGAACAACCAGCACTAAAAGCCGTATTCGAAGCCATCAAAGCCGCCGAGTTGCATCGGATGTGCCTGCCCCGGGAACTTGGGGGACTCAATATTCCGCTGCTCGTGTATTTTCTTTCGGGTGAAATGATTGCTCGCGCTGACGTGTCGGTCATGACGCACCATTCTTTTCATGGTGGTATGGCCATGGCCATGCTCGCGTTCTCGATTCATGAAGGAACCACGACGTTCGATGGTTCGCGGATCGTGTCGACGCGTTTTTCCAAATACATCGAGGAAATGGCGCGGGGTGATGCTTGGGGATGCATGGACATCACCGAACCCAATGCGGGGAGCGATATGGCTGCGCTGCGCACGCGGGCCGAGGTTGGTCCTGACGGACAGTTTTACTTGACCGGACAAAAGATCTTCATTACCTCGGGTCACGGAAAATATCATTTCGTGATTGCGCGGACCGAAGACGCAACCGATCCCGATGACCCTTTTTCGGGTCTCGGTGGACTTTCGATGTTCATGGTCAAGACCTACGAAGATCGTCCGGATGGAACCCGAGAGAGATTCGTGACGATTGATCGCATCGAGGAAAAACTAGGCCATCATGCATCGGTCACGGCGGCATTGTCTTTTGATCGTACTCCGGCGCAGCTCATTGGCAAGCGGGGCGAAGGATTCAAATACATGCTCACGCTCATGAACAATGCGCGTATTGGCGTGGGATTCGAATGCCTTGGTTTGGCGGAGAGTGCCTATCGCTTGGCTCATGCTTATGCGCATGAACGGCGGTCGATGGGCAAAACCCTTGCGCAGCACGAAATGATTGCCGACATGCTCGACGAAATGAATACGGATATTCAGGCAATTCGAGCGTTGGCCGTGGATGCCGCCTATTGCGAAGAAATGTACCAAAAACGCGTCATTTTTGGGCGATTCTCGGGCGGAAACGGCGGCGAAAAGGATCGCGAAATGCAACGTCTGCGCGCGCGCTCGCGACGGCTCACGCCCCTGCTCAAATATCTGGCCGCGGAAAAAGCCGTGGAAATTGCCCGGCGAGCAATTCAAATTCACGGTGGGGTAGGGTATACGAAGGATTATGGCGCGGAAAAACTTTTGCGCGATGCCGTCGTCATGCCAATTTACGAGGGCACGAGTCAGATTCAGGCCCTCATGGTCATGAAAGACACCCTGACGTCCGCGATCAAGCGTCCGAGCGAATTTTTATCCCGCATTGCGGAGACTCGGCTCGCGGCCATGCGGGCGCCCGAGGTGCTCGACCGGCGCGTGGCGCGAATTCAGAGTTTGTCATTGTCGGCGCAGCAGCATTTGTTGACGCGCACGGCAGCTGGCAAATTGCGGGCGCTTTCGGATTTGCCGCTTTCGGATTGGCGCAATGCTTTGAAAAAGGGATGGGATCCGAAACGCGATTTTTCCTTGGCGATGCTACACGCCGAACGTTTGACGCGTCTTTGCGCCGACGAAGCGATTGCCGAAATATTGGTTGCGCAAGCCAAGAAGCATCCCGCAAGACGTGAATTGGCCGAGCGCTTTTTGGATCGGGCGGAACTTCGCGTGCGTTCCGTGCACGAGGAAATCACCACGACCGGTGGGCGTATTCTCGGGTTGCTCGGAGCCGTCGACCGGTAAATGGATTGACCGGTAAATGGATTGACCGGCAAATAGTTTGACCGGCAAATAGATTGACCGGCAAATGGATTGACCGGCAAATAGATTGACCAGTAAGTGAATTGACCAGGACAATCATTAAAATATCGGCGTCCAGAACGTAGTCGTTTTGACGAAACCGCCTTTTTCTGGTGGACGAGGCGTCGTAGGCCCGAGTATAGTTGAATTGATTATGAGGAGTATCCGACTTTCATCCTTGATGGAATGTCGTCCCTCCGAGAATTCTTGTCTCATACGACGGGCAGCTAGTGGTGTTGTTTTTTAAGCTTTCACCATGGCCAACTGACCGGAGATTCACGCCATGAACGATTCTCATCCCAGCTCGATGCCCAAACGTTCTTCGAAAATGACTTCGGCGACGCGAATGCGGCTCGCTGCGGGCGTTGCCGCCATGGTGGGATTTGCAGTCGCGGCGGCGACGATGGCTTCATGCACCGCGGACGATGGAGCCCGACTGCGTGGCAATACAATGGGAGCGGGCGGAGGTTCGAGCGGCAACGTAATTAATGTTGACCCGAATGCGCCGTGTAATTCGGGCGCAACGATTGAATGCCATCAAACGATTGGCACGAATGACGATATTCTCACCTGTTTGCATGGTGAAAAGACGTGCGTGAATGGATCATGGGGGCCGTGCGTAGGGGCATTCTCCTCGCGGGCGGATTGGCAGCCAACGTCGTCCGCCTCCGCCACCAATAACCCTGACGAAGTTCATATTCTCGGTTTGTCCGATGCCGGCCCTTGCGAGAATAACCCCTGCGATCCGTATTGTCAGGACTATGAAGAGGTACCCGGAGCTGATGCTGGTTATCAGGTCGTACCGGAAATCACGACCGTATGGACTGCAGGCTCGTTTGACGATTTGCTCGACGGTTTGCCGCCAGGATTCGTCAACAAAGGGATCACAAACCCGTGCACGTCATCGGCCGATTGTCAGTTCGATTCGCATTGTTTGCCAACGGGAACCAATGGCATTACTTGTGCGGACAACGCAGCCAGGTGCTGTATGGCCTGGAATCCGCTCGAATACGCCATGTGTAATCCGGCACGACCCGACGTTTCTTTGGGTTTGGCTTGCATACGACCCGACGGGATAAAAATCGTTCCCGTATGCAATC
>DAOMZH010001216.1:0-3212 GCA_035437985.1 Polyangium sp. (in: bacteria)
AAACAATGGTTGCTAGGTGTGTATTGGGGGTAGATTGTTTCTGATTTTTCCGGAGCAATCAGTCTCGAAGTCCGCACGACGCGCGCGTGACCCTCGCGAATTCACCGCCAAGCAAGAGCCATGAAAATCATGTTGCATTTGCGCGAATGATCCGAGTACGACTCGGGTGTGGAAACTCCCGCTGCCGTTCATGAATTGCACTTGAGTCTGCTCGAGAATTTGCGCGCGCCATTGTCGATGCTGGCGCGGTCGCTCGGGGCTGATGATCCTGCAGAGTCACTCGCCGCAGCCAGAGCGCTGACCCGTCGTTTTTACGAAGGGCTCGACAAGCCGCAATCGTTGGTCGAGTGTATTTCGAGTACCCGGATATTTTCGTTGCCCTTCGCAACGCAAGCGGCATTGGCGGACCTCGCGCTGGCTGGGTTACCCATCGAAATTCCCGAGGCGCCAGCTGATCTTGCGCCAGAGCTATCGTGTCGTTATCGAGCTGTTGAAATCGCGAAATCCCCAGGTTTCTTGTCATTGTCGCGTATTTCGGTTTTGGAGTTGCGGGCGCTGGAAATGATCCCCGTCGGCCGGGCTATCGATACGGGATTATGGCAACGTTTGGCCGGGCATGCCCGACCTGCGGTGCACGAACGCGTATTGCATTGGATCGACCAAGCGCTGGAACATGCGTTATTGTCGCCCGAAGATGCGGCCCGCGTTATCCTCGAAATTGCGCAGGGTTCGTCCGAGGCTATTGCGGCCCGGGCGCTCGATCTTCTTGCCAAACCCTGGGCATTACATCTCGTTTGTCCGCCCTTGCAATCGTTCATGAAGGGCGAAGAGGTGGCGTGTGCGGCGGTGCGGGTTGCGGAAGCTCGCCACGATCGAGCATGGTTACGCCGCCTTGCGACCGATGAGCATGCGGCCCGCGCGGTGCGCTCCGCAGCTCTGCAAGCGCTTGGAGGCCTTGGCGAAGCGACGGATATGGAGATTGTCGTGGCTATGCTCGACGAATGCCCCGAGAAGTTTGGGGCTGCGGCATTGTCGGCATTGCTGCATTGCAAATGGCGAGGTTTGTCGCCGGACACGGATCAGGCCCATGTGATCATCGAGGTCGCGCTTCGTCACGAAGCTTTTTCGCTCGATATGGCCGCGGAAATCACGAGCAGTCGTGCAGACAATCTTCTGTCGTTCCTCGACGAACTATTGCGCAGCGCCATTTCGAAGCGACGCATTGCTCATTTGCTCGGCGCGTGGTCGACCGGAAAAACGTTGGCGCGTCTTTTCGAGATGGCCCAAAATGCGCATGATCCTATTTCCTCGCGCGCCGCCATTCGTGAATTGGGACGGCTCGAAGAACGATCCGCCGAGCCATTACTGCTGGACCAGTTGGCTCGTGAGCCGGAAGAGTGCCTGTTGGCATTGGGAAAAGTTGGCGGAATCGCGACGGTTCAGCGACTACGTGCATTCATGACGGACGATGCGCCGGCGTGGATCGGTATTGCCCTGGAGACCCTGTTCAAATTGGATCCAGCCCCTGATGTTCTCGTCGCGGCAATTGAACATGGGGCCATTTCTCCGCATGTCTTGGAGGCATTACCTGTGTATGCTTCGGCAGGACAAACCAAAGCATTGGCGGATATCGTTTTGGCACCTGGTCATCCGTATCGGTCGTCGGCCGTTGGTGCGTTGGGACGAACGGGAGGCCCATTGGCGATTGATCCATTGGCCCAACTGTTGACGGACGGAGATGAAAACATTCGCGAATCTGCGAAGAAAGCATTGGCCGCGCTCGGTGGACGTTTGGCACTGCGGGAAGCTTCGCCGCTCGCGTGTTTGGAACAAGCGACCGATCCTGGAGCAACGTTAATCGCGGAGGCGGCTTTGCGAAGATTGCGTGGACGAACGGAATCGACGGCCGAAACGATGTTGTTGCTCGACGCAGCGCAGGGGAATGCGCACCCGCAGCTCGTGCGCGTCGTGCGTCCTTATCTGACGCGCAACAATCCAGAGATTCGCAAGCGCGCCATTGCTTGTTTGGGGGTGCTGGGAGCGCCTTGCTCGGCGTGGGTGTTGCCGCATTTGCGTCCGGACGAACCATTGCCAGTCATCCGCCAAGCGCTGCTCGCCCTCGGTCGCGCAGGAGTGCGCGGGCTTGGCGCGAGGTTTGTCCCGTGGCTCGAGCACGGCAATATGAACATAAAGAAAACTGCAGCCGAGATATTGGCGCATATCGACGATCCTATTGTGATCAAGCCCTTGGTCGACGTTCTCGCTTGGCAGGACCAACCCGGACTACGCACGTTGTGCGAACAGGCGTTGCGGGCGAATGCGGGGAAATTCGTACGCTCTCTGGTCATCGAAAAACTCGTGAGAACTGACGAGCCGCGGAAACGGGATTATTTGTCTTCTATCTTGGCTGGCAGTTTTCTAGCGGAGGATTTCGCCGGTCTTCTCTCGCGGCGTCCGGAAATTCCGCAGGTTCTCGTACGGATGGTCATTGCAGCCCACGCTCGAGAGGCACCGTTGTTTGCAGCGGCATTTCGGCGCCGAGGAATCGAGGCTCGTATTCCCAAGGAGACCGATGTTGCAGGGCAAGATCCGCTTCGAGTCGAGCTGGCGCAAGCTGACATGGCGCTTTGGGTTGCCGAGTTGCGGCGATATCTTCGCGAAATGGCTTTTTCGACGATTGCGGCACCCGAATGGACGTCGGTATTGGCGCGAGTTGCAGAAACGGGACAATCCTGGGCCAAGGAATTGTCCATTGAGGAGCAGCGTATTCTGGCGTCACGCTTGCCGTTTGTCGAAGACCCGGTACGTCGCGATATCGTGGCACTTCTTGCTGCGTCCACGGATCTTTTCGTTCGTAGTCGGATTGTGCCCTTTGTTGATGTGCGGGGGAAATTGGCTCCGCATGTTGGGCCGATTCTCGCCGAAGTGGTTCGGCAAGGAAAACCAGAAACGGCGCGAGGGTTTTTGGATCACGGTGACGATCGCGTCCGCGCAGCGGCGGCGCGGGTGCTTCTTCTTTCTGGGTCGTTCGAGTTTCCGCACGATCGGGTATCGGAACGAATTGAAGTCATTCGTGCATTTGTCGAGACGGGACGTGAAGCATATCTGAGCACGTGGATATTGGGGCAAGATGCTATTTCATTGCAAGAAGCGGTTACCCGGATTGCCGGTCATTCGGGCAAGTCGGCGGCGTGGGATTTCGCTTTGAAATG
>DAOMZH010001217.1:0-3200 GCA_035437985.1 Polyangium sp. (in: bacteria)
GGTGCTCAAACGGCTCAGCGATGCCGAGCGCGATGGGGACACCATTCTCGCGTTGATTCGGGGTTCGGCCGTAAACCAAGATGGGCGATCGACGGGATTGACGGCTCCGAATGTCCTTTCCCAGCAGGCGCTGTTGCGCCAAGCGCTCGAGAGTGCGCGTTTGGGGCCGGCCGACATTGGTTATCTCGAAACGCATGGGACGGGCACGTCGCTGGGTGACCCGATTGAAGTGGAAGCAATCAAGGCTGTATTTGGAGGGCCACGGGAGCGTGGAGCGACGTGTGTGCTTGGGGCGCTCAAGTCGAACATTGGGCATTTGGAAGCGGCAGCCGGTGTTGCAGGGCTCATCAAAGTCGTTCTGGCGATGCAGAACGAAAGAATACCTGGCAATTTGCATTTTCGTTCGTTGAACCCACGAATCGATTTACGTGGAACTCCGTTAGAAATTGCTCAAACACCGAAGGAATGGAGTGCTGGTGTTCGACCTCGTTATGCCGGGGTGAGTTCGTTTGGAATTAGTGGCACGAATGCGCATGTGATTGTCGAAGAGCCGCCGCGGAATTTGGAGGAAGCGCTTTTCGAGGAAGAGGTATCGACATGTTTATTGCCCATTTCAGCTAAAACTCCGGAAGCACTTAGGGAACATGCTCGGGCATTTCACGAGATGTTGAGTTCTGCGCAAGGGCCCAAATTGCTCGATATCGTGTATACGGCGAGTGCCAGGCGGACGCATTACTTGCATCGCATTTCGGTCGTCGGCAAGACGAAAGAAGAACTGACCGCACACCTCGCTGCCTACCTAGAGGGAAAACCATCGCGAAGCGTTGCGCAAGGTCAATCGACGCCAGCTCGAGCCAAGGTCGTATTCGTCTTTTCAGGACAGGGATCGCAATGGTTGGGCATGGGGCGGCAACTTTATGATTCGGATTCGTCTTTCCGATCGGTGATTGATACATGCGACAACCTCATGACGGCTCGGCTCGGATGGAGTATACTTGACGAGCTCGATTCGACGGCAGCGACGTCACGATTGGACGAAACGCAAGTGGCTCAGCCGCTTTTGTTCGCAGTTCAAATCGCATTGGTGGAGATGCTGCGATCGTGGGGAATTGCTCCGGATGCAATGATTGGTCATAGTGTCGGAGAGATTGCTGCTGCCCATATTGCGGGAATTTTGTCACTGGACGAAGCGATTCGGCTGGTGGCGATACGCGGTAGAATCATGCAGAAGGCTACGGGGATGGGTAAGATGGTCGCGGTCTCGATGACGGCCGAACAGGTTCACGGCATCATGGCTGGTTATGAAGATCGCGTGGCTATTGCCGCTATCAACAGCCCGACCTCGATCGTATTGTCTGGTGCTCCGTCGGCAATTGACGACATGATAATACGTTGTGAAAAGAGTGGATTTTCATCGCGATTGTTGCCGGTCAATTACGCATTTCACAGCCCGCAGATGGATCCATTCGAGTACGAATTGGTGGAGCGACTTGTTCGCGTCGATACGCGACGTGCGACGCTTGCCATGTACAGCACTGTCATTGCAGATTGTGTCGACGGCAAAGAACTCGACGCACGTTATTGGGGGCGCAATATTCGAGCAACTGTCGATTTTGCGGGTGCAATGTTCGCAGCGATTCGTGATGGATATCAATTGTTTTTGGAATTGAGTCCCCATCCAGTGCTCTCGACCAATATTCAGCAATGCCTCGAGGCAAAAAAGGCTGACGGTACGGTTCATCATGCGATGCGACGTAATCACGATCAGCGCTCCACTCTGCTCGAAGCGATTGGTGCCCTTTATACGCACGGATGCTCGCCGGAATGGGCGCGAGTGGTGCCGGGCAATGGCAAAACCGTGCCATTGCCGACATATCCCTGGCAAGGAAAACGGCACTGGATCCAATCTGTTGCAAATCCCGCCGCACGATTGGCATCCCAAGATAAGGGAGGGTATCTACTGACCGGAACTCCGCTCGAGATCCCTGGCGAAATTCTTCACCAAGTATTGAACGTGAGCCTTTTGCGGCAGTCCTATTTGAAGGATCATGTCGTGCATGGTGAGGTTGTCGTTCCGGGAGCATTTTATGTAGCAGTGCTTTTGGCGATTGCGGCGGATCGATTTAAGGCGCATGCGGCAACATTGAGAGACGTATTGTTCGTCGCTCCGCTCGCTTTGAACGGAGAAGTCAATCTGCACACCGTTCTGGTGCCGAAAAGTCCGACCTCTTATGACTTTACCGTTTTGTCGAAGAAAACTTCGGTCGACTCGAGCGCGCAAGATTTTCAAGAGCATGGTCGTGGTCAATTACTCCTCGAAGCGCCGACGATGGGCGAGCCGAAGACGGAATTCGATATCGTCGAGGACACGGCGCCCACGCTCGATATTGAAGATTTTTTCAGAAAATTATCGCTGGTCCATCTCGATTGGGGACCGCAATGGCGTTGGATTCGCAGCGTCAGTACGTGGAATGATTACCAGCGAGCAACGTTGACACCTGCATTGGGGACGGGTCCCAACGATGCGCCATTGCATCCAGCGCTGATCGACAATGGTTTCGTCACGGCATTGTTTCAATTCGAGAAGGATTTGGGGGTGGATGTGACGACGCCCCATTTGTCGTTTGCAATCAAAGAACTCCGGTGGTTTAGCGCTCCCGTGGGGAATGCTCGCGTTTTGTTCAAAGCCGCTACCAATACCTCGAATGAAACAGCCGGCGGCGATCTGACCATTGTTTCCGAAACTGGCGATGTCGTCTGTGAAATTGACGCCTTCACGCTGAAACGGGCTAGCAAAGACGCATTTTTCCGTGAAGCGGGCGATAACGTTACTTTTGTGCAGATGCTTCATTCAGTGCCAGTCGGAGCAGCGAATCTGGCACCCATGCGGAACACACGCTGGATTCTGTTTTGCGCGTCCACCCTTCAAGGGGAAGAAATCAAATCGCAATTGGCACATTCAGGAATTTCCGTCTCCTGCGGGCCAATGTTCGACCAAACCGCCGATGGGGCAATCGACACCCCCCTTTGCAAGGCTCGGGATTCCGCGTCTTATCTCGACTCGATTCAACAAGCGTGGCGTGATGGAGAACTCACCGGAGTGGTGTGTTTTTGGAATAATTACACCGTGCAATCGTTCGACGAAGTTTTCCCGCTCCAAGCCGAACAAAATGCATTGGTTGGACTTCACGTCATGCACG
>DAOMZH010001218.1:0-3195 GCA_035437985.1 Polyangium sp. (in: bacteria)
GTTTTCATCGCGGACAAAGGCGATTATCGTCAACACGCCGAACAATCCGACAGGGACCTGCATGTCCGAGGATCGGCTCTGCCAGGTCATCGAAGCAGCGCCGGAAACCCTGGTCGTTCTGGACGAGGCGTACGTGGCGTTTGCAAACACGAGCGTCGCCCACTTGCGCCGCGCGTATCCCAACGTCGCGCTGCTCGGAACGATCTCCAAGATTGGGTTCGCGGCGCTTCGCGTAGGTTGGTTGATCGGAGCTTCGGATCTGGTGCGGGAGTTGAACAAAGTGCGCCAGCCCTACAACATTCCCCTGCCCTGCCAACGAGGAGCAACCTTGGTTTTGCGCGAATTGCAGGATGATGTGCGGGGACTCGTGCACCACGTCGTGACCGAGCGCGAGCGGATGACGCAAGAACTTCAGCAGCTAGGTTTTGGCGTCACGCCTAGTCAAACGAATTTCGTTTGGGTCGAAACGAAACGCCCAGCGACGGAAGTGTTCGATGGCCTCGCGGCGAATGGCATTTTGGTACGAAGTTTCGCCAAGCAAGGCGGCCGACTCGCCAATCGCCTACGCGTAACCGTTGGAACACAAAACGAAAACGATCGGTTCCTCGAGACAATCGCGAGGTTTGCTTGAACCAGCAGTGGTCCGTCCTGCGCAACGTTTTGACGCTCGGGCTGTTGCTCTCGGGCAGCGCGTGTGTCGAGCCGACCGTGACCCGTGTGTACAACGGCGAACCTCGGGAAGGTCGCGCCATCGAGTACGAGGCATATGCGGCGTATGCCCGAGGGCTCGATGCGGAGCATGACGGGCACAATCGAGTTGCCGCGCGTTGGTTCGAGGAAGCGACGCGCTACGACCCTGCGAGCGTGGAGATCTGGACGCGACTGGGCGCGAATTATTGCGTGGTCGCAGGACGAGCGAAGGCGCACGAAGCATTTGCGGAGGCCGAGCGTTTCGACCCTCGATACGAGCCGCTATTTCGCGAACGCGCCATCTGTGAGAACCAGCATCAGAAGTTCGACGAGGCGACGAAATTCGCGGCGCGCGCCGTAGAACTCGATCCGGATCGCGACGAAGCCATCGTGCTCTATGCGAACTGTCTGGAGGGCCAGCAGAAAGTCGACGAAGCGGAGCGTCTCTTGGCCAGTCACCTGCTGCGGCATCCGCAATCCGTGTCGGTGTGGGATCAACGTTTCAAGCTCGCGCAACGACGTCAGGATGCTTTGGTGATGAAACAATCTGCCGAAGCGCTCCTGCGACTAGCTCCACACATGACGAACGACATCACCCAGCAAGTGCCAGAGCTCAGCGCACTTGCCCAGGTCGATGACGCAATTCGCCAAGGCAACATTGACGAAGCGCGACGAGCAGCTCGACACGCACACCTACCTCCGGGCGAACTAGCCGTGCGCGCAGTTGCCCTTGGCGCGCCCAAGCTCGCACGTGAACAAGCTGAACATGTGCTCGGTGCTGATCCGACGAGCACCTCGGCGCGGGTTGCTTTGGCGTCCGCAAGTGATGTGCTGGCAGATGCTCCGTCTGTGGGGACCGCGCTGTCGCTGCCCGTGGGTGAACGACTTCCGCCGCTCTCGCCGCTCGCGCGTCTCGTTTATGCGGACTTGCTAACGCGGCATGCCGATCGCGAGGCGGTGCGCGCGTTTGTCGGGGCGATCGATACGGACAAGACAAACGATCCGGTTTACGAAGCTTTACGCAGTCATTTGGTGGCGAGGCTTGGCGGGACGAACACTGGTCACGGAGGGACGTGATGTAGGTTGATGACCTATGCAGAGATTCGATTCCGGGCCAGATTCGAACCCTCGCTTCGCGCGCTAACAAGCGCGCTACGCGAGGCTTTGTTGGCGATGGAGGGCGCGCCATTGGCTTGTGGCCAAGCCCGGGGATTTCCACGCTCGCTTCGCGCGCTAACAAGCGCGCTACGCGAGGCTTTGTTTGCGATGGGGGACGCGCCAAAAACTCTCACAATCTTTTGGGCTACGCCCAAAAGACTGAGTTTTTGGCTCTGCCCCCCATACCCCCCGAGGACAAACCGAAGCCTCGAGGAGTGAATCGTCAGGGCTTTTTGGGGGGAGTCGCGCCTTTGTCTTTCAGGCCCTCTTTGGGGGGTGGGTCTTTGGACGCAGCCTTTGCGGCGTCTTTGCCGCCGTCTTTTTCAAGCTCTTTGCCAGCATCGGCGCCCGCGTCCGGCACATCGTCCTTCTTCTTGGGGTAGGCAATTTCCAAGTCGAGGGTGTTGACACCTTCTTTGAGCTCCAACGATTGTTCGGCTTCATCGTTGATCGCCGGAAGATACGCAGTCACGTTGACCTTCCCGACGGGGATGCCCTGGACCTCGTACTGACCATCGAGCCCCGTGACATCGTGCGTCGAGAACTTCAGGACAAACACGTCCGCCGAGAGAAAAGGCTTCGGTAGTTCGTCCCGAATCATGTAGTGCGCGTTTCCTTCGAGCGGAAAGAGCTTCACAGGTGTGCCCCTCGGAACGGCCACCATCGTCGCGCGACGCGGTGCTCCGTCGAGGTACGGCATGTAGCTTTCGACCTGATCGAGGTTCGCGATTTCGATGCGTTGACCATACGTGATGGCCACCGTGCGTCGCGAAAGTGCACAACCGTGCAGCGTGACCTTTTTCGCCTCTTCACGTGCCGGAACAAACCCGTTGTAACCTGTGACGGTGACGAGCACGTCAGCGGCGACATTGTCGAGACCAACCCGGAATAGCTTGCCGTAGGTGGCTGCAGCTTCTCCGCATTTGCCTTCGGGAAACGTCAGGTTCGTCGCGGGCGGAGGATCGCCCTTGATCCGCACGGTACCCTTGAGCGTCGCCGTCGGCCCCTTGTACGGCTCCGCATTGCTGGGATTGACGACCCTCCGAATGTTGCCCGGAGGCACCGGAATGCCCACCGCAAACGGGGGTGGTTGACCAACTTGCGGAGCTAGGGCCGACGGAACTGCCGAGTTTGTCGCAGCAGTCGAATCGGAAGTAGATGGGGCAGACGACGAAGCGTCTTTCTTGCAAGCGCTCGTAACCACGAGTGCTGCAGCACCGAGGAGGGACAATCTATGGCGCATGGGGATTAGCGTGAAGCGAGAGCTGCTTCGACGGCAAGTTGAAGCGACGTCGTAGGCCAGAGACCGAGAACGACGACGAGAATACCAGCGAGAACGAGGGCCGT
>DAOMZH010001219.1:0-3191 GCA_035437985.1 Polyangium sp. (in: bacteria)
AAGTTGAATCTGTCGCAATTGGTTGTTCGGCGCGCGGCGATTTTGGAAGTCCTTCATCTGGCCATTGAAAAAGCTCTGCCTGCGCAGAACACGCAGAAAAAACGCAGCGACGAAAAATTCATCCACAATATCCTTTTCCCCACCGGAAAAGACACCAACGACACCCAAAACCACGATATCTGGTTGCTCAACGAAGAATACCAGTATTTTGATTATATCGCTTCTGACAAGGCTCTATCGTCGTTCAAACTTGAAGGTGCCGCATTGTTCGACGACACGGTCGACAAAGAACTCAAAGCAATCCTGAACAGGATCTACAAGGGAAATGCAGATGGGCGGCGACCCGACATTGCGATTTTTAGCAAGGAAGGTGCAGCCATTATCATCGAACTCAAAGCACCTGGAGTTTCTCTGGACGAGCATACCGCCGATCTCGCAGAATATGCTACGTTGCTTGCATTAAAGTCCAACGGCAAACTACGCCGCTTTTACGGATATCTGCTCGGCGACACGTTGAATCCCATCCGGTTGTCCGATCTTTATACGCGATTTCCCAATAACCCCAATAGTTGGTTTGCTACACAGCGGATCAAAGACCCCAGGAATGATTCCTCCATCGGAAGCTTGTACTCCGAGATCCTGTTTTACAACGATATCGTAGACCGCGCGAGCAAGCGCCTCGAAGTGTATAAAAAGCGAATTGGACTCGAGTTTCGCTAGCGCGAGTCGATGTTGACGATTTTAATGGTCCATCGTGTTGCGCAAAGTTCGATACCATACGCAATGCGCACTTCAGATGCCGCATTCACAGCATATTTGATCACAAAAGCAGCACCTTGAAACTGCGGGCAGCATCACACGTCCGCAGCACAAGCGCCAAGATTCCCGCGATATCTCGTGTTCAGTGGCACTCGAGCCGAACAAAGTGCGGCATGTCGTCGCAACCTATGGCCCTCGGTCCGCGTTGAGGGCGCCTGGTTCGTGTGACGTATTGCCGTCGGTGCGCACCGAGGGGGTCGTGTCGTCGCGACACATGGCACTTTGTCGCGGTGGAGGGGGAGGTGTCACAGCGACATGACCCCCTACGTGCGGGCCGAGGGCCTTGGGAGACGTTTACCAATCGGGGTACGTGCGGATGGAGGGCGGCAGGTCGGCGTGACATGGGTGACTTAGCGCGGCTGGAGGGGGCTTGTCTTCCTTTCCGAACTGCGGTAGGGCACGGCCATGTTCGACGCGACGGCGCCTGCCAAAGGCGAGGAACGGGATGTCCGCTACGTAGGCATTTGGTTGGACGACCATCGCTATAACGAGAACTATTACGAAGACCGTTGGGCGCCGTTTGTCCGTCTTGTCATTGGTGTTCTGGGGCAAGACGACGATTTTGGCCGGCATCCACGGCCCATATTCGAAGGAACGTCGTTCGCCAACATCTGGGGCGTGAAATTCGGGCGTGCCCATGTAGACGGCCTCTTTGTCGAAGTGCCCAATAAGTCATTAGCGGATGCGCTCGAGGCAGCATTGCGGCTGGGGGCGAGCATTCGCGGCATCCTCGATGTGGATCAAATCGAGTTTCCGCGATTTTTTTCGCACATGCTCGCGACGAACGCGTGGGTGGTACGGGATGTACTTGTAGGAGATCGCGATAACGTTCCCGATGATATAGGGATTCGCACGGCATTGGTTGATGATTACGCGACGGAAGTCGCAACGCAATCGCGTGAAGATGTAGAGGTATTGCTTAAGGATGCTTTGGCACAAAGGATTTCCGATGGGGCAGTTCGTTCTGAATCCTCGGCGCGCACGATTGAAGTCGTCGAGGATCTTGTGGTTCGTAGTCATGGTTTTGACAAGCCCAACGATCGAGTAGTGATTGGTGCCGATGTCGCCATCTATGACGCCGCGTCGATGACAGCAGAAGAGTTCGACGAACGTTTGGCCCAAACCGTAGCGGCAAACTTGACCAAGAAAAACTACCGCCACGAAATCATTGTGTGGACATGGTTGGGTTTTTCAATTGAATATGGGCCGCCCGCAAGAAAATCTTATTTCGTGGCGATCACCCATCACGGGACATTTGGCAGGCACGGTAGCGCGGCACAATTGCTCAAAGGTTATTTGCCGGCAACAGGCCCACGCATGGGTGAGCTCAGCGATGAAGCCACACCTCTATTGCGGTGGCAGCCGGATTCGGGACTCACACGTTATTGGCGCGAGAGTCCGCCGAAGGACACGACGATCACGGCGGGCAAAAATAGCGTGCGTCTTCGTCATCGCATTGCAGGCGTCGTGCGCCGAGCTTGTGATGATCCCCTCGATTTCCGTATCGAACGATTTGCGCTCGAAAATGTGCGGCATTACGAAGCCAAAGAGTTCGCCACGCCCAGCAACATGAACGTTTTCGTTGGGGCCAACGCGTCGGGAAAAACCACGATTCTCGAAGCATTGGCTGCACTGTTGCGTGTGGTCAGGGAGCAGCCGGAGAATTTTGGAGAATCGCTACGTGACGACGATGTGCGGGAAATACGAGACCCGAAAACATACAAGACCGAAAAAAAGTATCCTCTGAGAGTTGAGGCGACAATTCGCGGGCCACGTGGCAAGACCACCTCAGAAACCCTGGATGTCCTTGCGGGCATGCGAACCCGCGGCGGAGAGTTGCGTCATTGGATGAAAACGCTACGGGACCGGGTGCGAAACCTCGAGCCGGTCGATTTACCCATTCTTGCTTATTATGGCGTTCAGCGCGCATACCAATCCAAAGACAAAATGCAGCTCGAATTTGTCAAGCCCGAGTCTCGCCTTGCCGGATATCAGAATGCGCTCGACGGGCAGCTCGATCCAGTGCCATTTCAGCGATGGCTCATGACCATGGAGATTGCCGCCGATCAGAATAAAAAACCTGAGCTGTACTTGGAGATGGTTCAAGAGGCCGTTCATCAATGCATCGAAAATTGCGAAACGGTCCGATATGAGGCGACCAAAGGCGAGATCGTAGTTCATTTCAAGGGGGGTCAGTGGCAACGATTTCGCGAACTCAGCGACGGATATCGTCTGATGCTGGCGACGATTGCCGACATTGCCCTGCGGTGCGTTTCGCTAAATCCGCATTTGGGCAAAGCCGCATTGGAGGAAACGTCGGGTATCGTGCTCATCGATGAAATCGATTTGCATTTGCATCCGAATTGGCAGCG
>DAOMZH010001220.1:0-3186 GCA_035437985.1 Polyangium sp. (in: bacteria)
TCTCCGTCGAGCAAGCCGTCTTCGTCGTTGTCGGGCTCAGGACAACCATCGCGGTCCTAGAACCCATCGAGATCTTCGCGAACGAGTGGACACTGATCGTCTTTGTCGAGGATCTGATCGAAGTCGTTGTCGGGATCGGGACATCCGTCTTCGTCTTTGAATCCGTCGCGATCTTCGGCGCCATTTGGACAGGTATCTTTGCCGTCATCGATCCCGTCCTTGTCGTTGTCCGCTTCCGGACATCCGTCGCCGTCTTCGAAATTGTCCTTGTCCTCCGGCACGTTGCGACAACTGTCGACGTCGTCGTCGAGCCCGTCTTCGTCGTCATCCGGATCGGGACATCCATCGTCGTCTTTGAATCCATCGACGGTTTCCGCGGCATCACGACAGCGATCGATGTTGTCTGGAATCTTGTCTCCGTCATTGTCGGGTTCGGGACATCCATCGTCGTCTTTGAAACCATCGCGATCCTCGGCAACTTTGGGACATTTGTCGTCGCGATCGAGCACGCCGTCCGCATCGAGGTCCCCTCCTGTAGGAGCGTATCGTGCGGACAAACCAAAACGAAAACGCGGCGTCGTAAAAGCTGCTTCGCTCGAAAACGGAATCGGTCCACCACCAAAAATCGAGAACGAAACATCTCCACCGAGCAGTGGAGCGGACGAAGCCGAAACGATCCATTCGGCCGGAATGTGCGACGGAGCTGCTTCACCCTCGGGTGCATTCGACGGAGGGGCTTGTTGGGCCAGGGTGTACAAGACAAACGCCTCTGCCGATGCCGTGAGCAAGTGGTCTTGCAAGATGTCGAACGACGTACCGAGGGCTCCGCCGACTTGCGAGCCAATTCTCACGTTGGCGAATTGGCTCTCACCGCGAAATCGTCCGAGCGCCTCGAGACCCACTTGCCAGCGATTGCGCCGAAATGTCGCAACAGCAGAAGGGATCCATGTCGGCGTACGGGCACTGGCGAACGCTGTTGATTCGCCAATGGGCACCGCAAATTCGAATCGTCCGGTCAAACTAAAACCGTTTTGATTTCCCGCTCGAGGTCGCGGAATCACCGAAAAAGCGGCTCCGAATCGAGTGTCCCGCATCGTGCTGCGACGTAGCTCTTCTTCGTTTCCAAGGATGGAGCCCAACCCCGAGCCATCTTGGTACAGCGTCACGGGGGCCGCGACAGCCAGTTCGAGGCGGTCTGTAATTCCAAACGATCCGACGAACGTCACATTCACCATGTTGTCGATCAACGGCAAGATGGTTCCGTCGGGATCCGGGGAAGCGACGCGCGCCCCGACTGGTTGCGACAAATAGCTCGCAATGAGGCCGATCGAGGCTTTGCCGCTAGGGGCAGTCGTTGGACTTCCTACGGAGACGAACGGCCCCGGACCCGCATGTGGCCACAAATTGTCGGCGTTGATGCAGCCGCTGTATCCCGCAGAAGCTGCACATTCATCCGCATGCGCGTCGGCTACGAAACCAACAAGACTCGAGACGATGGAGATCGCGCACGCAAGCGCGTGTCGCGCCCCGTGCGAGGTCTTCGCAGATGACTTGGGGGCGTAAGCTTCATTCATGACGTGCATGCATCGGCATCGAGCGATGTTGCTTCAGCATCGGACGACAGCACGAATGTTTCGCACGACGTCTACTTCGTTTTTACGCAGAGTCAAAAGGCCAGATTGAACATTTGCACCTGCGCCCCAATCTCGAAGTCGCAGCGCGTTCGCGCCGATCGACGAGCGTGGTAGGAAAGGCGCCGCATCAGGCTCGTCGAGGTTGATGCAGGGAAGGTAAGCCGTCGAAATGATCGACGAATCGCATCCATTGCTCTTGGGATCGGCGTCGCCTCGCCGGCGCGAAATTTTGACCACCCTGGGCCTGCCGTTACGCACCGTGTCTCTCGACGTCGACGAGCGCCTGCGGGCATCGGAATCCGCAGACGACTACCTCATCCGCGTTGCCGCGGACAAACTCACCCATGCGGCTGCTCACGCGCACCATTGCGGAGCTGTTCTCGTCGCGGATACGAGCGTCATTCTGGACGGAGAAGTCCTTGGCAAACCCGCGGGGCCCGAGCAGGCGCGGGAGATGATCGCCGAACTCAGCGGCCGCGATCACGAAGTGTGGACCCGTTTTGCCATCGCCTCTGCGCAGGCTCCAAGTGTCGCAGCACATGCGGAAACGGTGCGGACACGCGTCACGTTTCGAACGCTCGAGGAAGACGAGATCACCGCCTACGCGGAGACCGGTGAAGGACTCGACAAAGCAGGAGCCTATGCGATCCAAGGGATCGGAGGGTTTGCCGTCGCGCGGATCGAAGGTTCGTACTCGAACGTCGTGGGTTTGCCCGCGTGCGAAGTGATCGCCGCGTTGCGAAGATTGGGCCTTTTGGGGCGCTTTCCGCGCACGCGAACGTCGTGAACGAAGCGCGGCGCCGGCGAGATTCGGGGATCGTCGTGGCTACGGCGCTCGCCGTGCGTATCGCCGTCGTTCTTTGGGCTGCATCGCGATTTCCCCCGACCGCAGACGGCACATTTTACCACCGCATCGCCGAACGTATGGCGCAAGGTCATGGCTACACGTGGCTTTGGCCGGACGGCGTCGTCACGTACGCTGGTCATTATCCGGTCGGATATCCCGCACTCGTGGCTGCTGGTTATGCGCTCTTTGGTGCACATCCAGGCGTCGCGATGATCCTGAACGCGCTGCTTGGATCCCTCGCCGCGCTCGCCGTGCACCGTTTGTCTTGTCGCATGTCGTCGCCGCGACTCGCGCTCGTTGCGGGGCTCGTTGTCGCGCTGCATCCAGCCCTCGTCACGTACACGCCGGCGCTCATGAGCGAGGGCGTGACCGCGTCGCTCGTCACGTGTGCCGCGTGGGTGACCGCGAGCGTGCGTGATGCCGCGTTGACAGGATCGTTGCGATCCGCGTGGAAATGGCTCGTTTTGCTTGGGTTTGTCATAGGCCTGGCGACACTCGTTCGACCTCAAAGCATCGTCTTCGCGCCGTTGTTTGCTCTTGTGGGGGTGCAGCCCTGGATTACGAAGGCGTTCTGGAAACGCGCCGTGGTATCCGTTGGAGTTGCAACGATCTCCACGTTCCTGCTGCTCGCACCGTGGACCGCACGGAACTGCGCGCGAATGGGTCGTTGCGCTCTCGTCAGCTACAACGGCGGATGGAACTTAC
>DAOMZH010001221.1:0-3184 GCA_035437985.1 Polyangium sp. (in: bacteria)
CGCCATGAGCACGAGCGCCACTGGACCTCGCGGCGCAGGGATCAGTTCTCCCGCGATGGTTGCCCCGTCCCCTGCACGAAGTGCATTGGCGAGCAGAGCTTGGAGAACGGGATCGTTCGTGACGATGGCGAGTGACTTCGCTTCTTCGCGAGCCACCGGCGAAGCACTTGCTGCAAGAGCTGCAACGGCAATGATGGCGCCAGCTCGACCTACGTTCGACGAGCCATCTTCGATCCGGCGCACGAGGGCTGCTGTTTGTCGCCACAAACCATCGGCTTTCGATCCCAACGCGGCGTCGAGCGACACGAAGGCATCGATGGACGTATGAGCAGCGACCCAAACGAGCGTCTCCGTGACGCGACGTTCAGCTTCGACACCTTCAGGCAACGAAAGAGCGACCCCGCGGGCGAGGAGCGCCGACAGCAACGCCCTCGTTTCGGGACGCGCGGCTGCCGAGGAACTTGGTCGCAACGCAACAATGACGTTTCCGAACGACGTATCCGCGTCTTTGTCCGACAAACCCAGCTGGGCGGCAGCATCGTGCACACCATCGGGCAACGCGATTTTTCGCTCGTCGGCACACGTGATGGCAACGGCATGCACGAGCCGGGCGAGTTCGTCTCCCCGAGGATGACTCGCTAGTTCGGCAAGGACGGCTTGGGGCGTTTGGTCAGCAGGCATGTTGGTCGTGCGTGGCGCGCTCGCCTCTCGGCGCTCCGATTAGTCCAACGCTCGCGCCGAGGCTAGTAATCCGCAGAAATCGTCAGGGCGATTATTTGCGCGGTCCTGCATCTGCAGCCGGTTTTGCTTGAGCTGCCAAGAACACTTCGGCACCGAGCAGAATGTTGCCGAGTTCCCCTTCGGTCACATGCGTCTGGGCTCGGATGATGTTGCCGTCGGCTTTGAAGTCCACGTGGTGCATGATTTCGACCCTGGCGAGCAGCAGATCCTTGAAGCGAACTTCGTCCAAAATCGCGGTGATTTGAGCTGCGTGCAGCTGCGCCAATGTCGCGTCTTTGTCCTTCACTTCGAGTTGCACGTCGGCGCCACCATCGTCCGTGGGCGTCAAGGTCAAATGCAATCCCCTCAAGGTGTCGGGGATGTTCGCAAGTTTGCCGAAAGCCGTGTGCGGCGTGTCCAGAGAAAGCGCGATGCCCACGGTTCCCGACTTTGGAAATGCTTTCACCTTCTTCACATCGGCGAGTTTGTCTTTCGCTTTGGCTGGCAAAACCATGACGATGTGTTTGCCCGGGACGATCGCGAAGAGGCGTTCGCCTCCTGCTGCATATGCAGTTGCGGCCTCCACCGGTTCGTTTTTGAGCCATGCGCCCGGGGGGTTGCTGCGCTTGACGATGCCATCAATCGTCTTTCGAATTTTTGCGTCCGACGCTCCCTTCAGATCCATCGTCACGGTGATGTTGCGTGAGTCGATGTTGAGTCGCGGCCCGGCGATGAACATGTGATCGATGTCGAGAACCGGGTTCAGATTGCTGTCACCGAGGAATGTTTGCCATTGCGGGATCATCCCGAGCACCCGGCCAAACCGTGCCCCGTGTTTGAACTTGCGTAGGCGATCGCCCGCAATCAGGAGCGTTATGTGCGGGTTTTTCCCGACCATCGTGTCGTTCGCTCCGGCGATGGTCTGCGGGTCGCGCACAAGTGCCCCGCCGTCACTTGCACCGGCATCCGTCGGTGCCGTGCCTCCAGCATCTACAGGGCCTGCATCAGGAAGGTTTGTCCCTTTCTCGATGGGCAAACCTGCATCGGTCGACGCGGGAAGAATACCGCCCGAACCTCCATCCGTTCCGGCTTGCGCGATGGGCTGACCCGCATCGTCAGCAGATGCATCGGGATCGTTGGTGCTCGAATCAATCGCCGCATCACCAGGTCCCCCGTCTTCGACTCCTGCTTCGGCATCCGCGGCTTCGGCGGCATCGGCCACACCTGCATCCAGCAAGTCACTTGCGGCATCGAGCGGCTCTGGTGCGGCATCGACACCGGCATCGAGGATGGGTGCGGGCGGCGTTTTTTTCGTTGCGGTGACGACGGCGGCCGGTTCCGGAATGGCATCGTCTTCGACCGCTGCGGTTGTTTCCGCCGTTGGAGCGGGCGCCGGATTCGTTGGTTCTGAAACGATATCGAAGTCGATGGGAATGATGAGTTCGTCATCCTTGTCATCGATCTCGGTGGGGCCCGTGTTCCAAAGAATGGACATCCACGCGAACAAACGCGTCGGGACAAACGGCAGGTGGAGCAAAAATGCGACGATGAGCGTGAGGCGGAAGGCTCGCTGCGCGGGTGTGCGTACGAACTCGAGGGGCGTCACGTGGCGTGTGTCTCGTGAGCCACGGGTCGAACGGCGATCTTCCACAAATCCGTACGGTAGCAGCAGGAGCACCGCCGTCATGCGCGACTGGCGCAGCTGGCACGGTCCTTTCAAGTTGGACATTTTGAGGCTCCGGGTCGCCAACGGTGCCCTGTGCCCCAAACCCCGGCGAGGGGCCGAAACGAATTGCAGAGAATTGGATTGATCATGA
The DNA here is from genome assembly GCA_035437985.1 of Polyangium sp. (in: bacteria). Taxonomy (GTDB): domain Bacteria; phylum Myxococcota_A; class Polyangia; order Polyangiales; family Polyangiaceae; genus Polyangium. The sequence goes on from DAOMZH010001221.1 coordinate 2,538, forward strand.
AGGACCAGGTAGGAACACGTCAGAGCCCGTCTGAACTCGATCGAGACGACGCTCCTTCAGCAATGGGAAGCTTTTCCGCAGACCGACCTCGACAAGACACCAATCGGCCCCGACCGCCGATGAATTCACGTCCGCCTGCGCACCGACCTCCCGCTGCCGCACCTGTGACTTCGAGCGCCCCTTCGTCGACGATTCTCGCCAGCATCGTGGGTTTCACGCTCGTCGCCGGAGTGGCGAGTGTGGTCGTGTGGGCAAGTGGCTGTCATGGCGATGCGCCTCCAGGTGCCTCCGCCGACAAACCCTCGCGGACAAACCACCTGCCTCAGCCGACGAAATCGACTGCCGCTGCTGCACCGTCCGTATCGACACAACCCGTAGCGGCTGCCCCCGCGGCTTTAGCGGATGCGGGAACGGATGCCGACACAGACGCGGCCGTTGCCGAAACCGAACCTCCGTATGCAGGTCCGCTGCTCGGCGCGCTCGCGATGCAAACGCCCGTTTATCCGACGACGGAGATGGGCAACAAGCGCTTGGGTTACATTCGCTTGGGCGGCAAAGCGCCGGTTGATCCGAACCCGATCAAAAATGCTTCGTGCCCCAAGGGTTGGTACCGCTTGCTGGATGGCGGTTACGTCTGTGCGAAGTAC
>DAOMZH010001222.1:0-3180 GCA_035437985.1 Polyangium sp. (in: bacteria)
CGCGCACGGCAAACCGGCACAAGCTATCGATCTAGAGTGTCGTCTCCGAGTTGACGCAGCGCAGACAGCACCTCGTCCACTGACCGCGTTCCTTCGAGACGTGCTGCTTCGTATCCATCTGCATCGAAGAAAATGGTCGTGGGCACAGCGGTCACGCGATATTCGTCCGCCCAAAGCTCGGCATCTGGACCATCCGTAACATCGATCCGCAGTGGCACCACCGCCCGCGAAGAAAACAGGATCTGCGGATCCGACCAGACTTGCCGATCCATTGCGAGTGCTCCTGCCGACCAATCCGCGCGCACATACACGACGAGCGGCATGTGCTCCGCGCGAGCACGTACCCGCGCATCACGAGGATCGGTTTGCCATGTCCACATGCGCTTCGGAGAGCGAGCTGTTGGTTCGACGTCCAACGATTTCGCCGACAACGACGCGACAGGAGTCGAACCTACCGCCACGGTGACGACAGGTGGAGGTTGCGGGTCTGTCGAGACGCACGCGGCGACGAAGACGAAGCTCAGGTTCGTCAGGAACAACAGATACGGACGTGAATGATTGGTGGAAGGTTTGGCGGGGATCAAGCGACGACAGCGCAGGGCGACGTCACTTCTTCTTGGCCGAGCAACGCATGTTGCACATGAGGTCCGACGGAGCGCAGCCGCAACCACCGCCCGACTTCGGCGCGGGTGCGGGTGCAGGCGCAGGACCAGGTCCAGGTCCTGTGGTCGGCCCGGTTGTCTTGGTCGGGGTTTTTCCACCACCAACACCCTTCGTTGGCGTCTTCGTATTCGCCGCAAGCGCCGAAGCACTTGCTGCAGCGGCCGTGTCCACAGGAGGCGCAGTCGTCGCGGTCGGTGGCGCCGTGTCGAGCGGTGGTGGGGTGTTTGCCGCGGTCGGTGAGGTTTGCGCCGGAGTGTCAGCAGGTGGCGGACTTCCCGACGCGATCACGAACACGCCGATCATCGCGCCAACAGCAAGCACAGCACCGATGCCAATGTACATCGGTGTGCGGTTTTTCTGAGGTTTGACCGGTTCGGGAGTCGAAACTGTCGGAGCCGCAGTGGCCGTCGTCATCGACGGACCACTCATCTGGAACAAACCACCCGGATCATCCAAGAGGCTTGCCGACGACGACGCTGCCGACTCTTTCGTCGCCGCCACGCTCGCCGCAAGAGCCTTCAAGTCGATGAGACCCGAGTCTTCCGTGTTGATTGGCTTGGACGAACTCGACGAAGAAGCCAATGCACTCAAACTCGGTCCACTGCTCGCCGTCGACGACGGGGACGAACCCACGCGTGACGTCAGAGCACTGAGCGAGAACAATGCGGATTGTTCTTCAGTGCCCGCACCAATTTTCACCGGTGCTGGCGCTTTTGGCGCCGAAAAAAGTGGTGCGTCGGATTGAGCATCGCCGCCAAACAAGTCGCGGGATGCTCCACGTCCGCCCTCACGCTTGGCTGCGGGTCGTGCCGGTTCAGGCGTCGCAGCTCCACCCCCTGAAGCGTTGAGCGCATCAACGATCGGTTGGACTTGCGTGAGCGGCTGCCAGTCAGCCATTCCGTCAGCCCAAACGTACGTGTCGCGAGTAATGGTCGATGCATTGACGGCTTGGACGAGTTCTTGCAGCGACATCGACCGTTGGTCGCCGTCGGCAACGTTGACGAGATACGTCGGACCATCTGCTGCTGCAGCCGCATCGGCGGCGGCAACTGCAGGATCCGAGGCGTTCGTCGTGGTCGCCCCGCTGCTGTTGACCAAGATTGTCGCGCCACACTTGCGGCACTTGATCTTTACGGTCTTGCCTTGGACTTTTTCGTCCGAAACCGTGTACTTCGACTGGCAGGACTGGCAGGTGATCTTCATGTCGCGTGTAGCTCGGCGAGTCGACAGAGGTTCATATCAAGGATGGGGCAATCGAGTGTATCTCGATGGACCGATTTCGGACACTTCCTGACGCATGATCAATGAAGAAGTTTGGATCGAGCGGAAAGATGAGCCGAAAATGCAAAATTGCTGCCTCCGATCCAAGGTCCGGTAGCGACCTGGGTTTAAAGCACCCTAGCCCACCCCTGCATCAACCCACACGCCCCTCCATACTCGTCGCCTCGCCATTCACCACTTCTGCGGCAAGCGCTTCTGTCGACACGATGGAAACCGCTTCTTCTACAGCTTCGGTCACCACTTCGACTTCCGGTCCCTCCGCAGCTTCTTGGCTTCCTACATGTTCGCCATACGCCTGCAGCTTCGAATAAAGACCACGACGACTGATCCCCAAAACCCGCGCCGCACGCTGCTTGTTTCCCCGCACCGCCTCGAGCGTCAGCAAGATGAGCTTTCGCTCCGCATCGGCAAGACGCGTCCCAACTGGCAATCGCAACACGAGCGGATGCTCGGCAACCTCGCGTGATTCGACTTCGAGCGGTGTTTGTAAAGACGCACGGTTTGTCGGGCTCAACGAGGACGAAGGTTGCGACACGGGCTCGATGATCGACGTCATCAAGTCGTTCGTTTCTGGCTCGAGCGGCACTACCCCCCCTGCCCCCGCAGGAGCTTCGGGCAACGATGGCGGAGCGACGTCTTGTTCGACCGGTGAGTGAACGGTTGCAACATGCTCGATCGACGGAGCAGATCGCCGTCCTGTACGCCTTTCGATGCGGCCTTGACCGATCTGCACTTCTTCCGCTCCCACGATCTCGCCAGCGGCAAACAGCGCCGTTTGTTCCACGACGTTCCGCAGCTCGCGCACATTGCCTGGCCAGTCGTGCGCAAACAAGCGCTGCACCGCGTTCTCGGAAAAACGCCGCGCATGCGTGCCGTAACGCCGCGCGTACTTGACGAGAAACCGTTCGGCGATCGGCAAAATGTCGTCTACGCGTTCTCGCAACGGCGGCAGCGTGATCGTGAAAACGTTGAGGCGATAATAGAGATCTTCGCGAAAAACATTCTCATCGACGAGGTCGAGCAGGTCCTTGTTGGTTGCCGCCACGATCCGCACATCCGCTTCGATTTCTTTCCGCCCCCCGACCCTCGTGAACCGATACGTCTCGAGGACGCGCAGCAAACTGACTTGTACCGCTGCATCCATCGTCCCGACTTCGTCCAGAAAAACCGTACCCGTCGCTGCCGCCTCGAACTTGCCTTCGGCCGCCGCAAACGCACCGGTAAACGATCCTTTCT
>DAOMZH010001223.1:0-3179 GCA_035437985.1 Polyangium sp. (in: bacteria)
CATCATGGCCTGGTTGGCGGAGACTGCCGCGACAAAGTTCCTCGACGACAGACGACGAATCCATTGATTCGTCGATGGGCGTGGGCCCCTTGGGCCGACACGTTTCGAAGGGCGGAGAGCAGTTACATCCTGCGAATACCTCGGTTTTATGCGGCACGCGAACCACAGGCGCACACAGACGTGCGAAGTAAGCGAGATGCGCGTCGAGCCCCGTCGTATTCGCCGGAAGAGGCGGAAACCGCGGAGCTTTGGGCACCTCGACCATGGCTGACGGGATCACGACAGGTGTCGCCGAGGTCGTCGTCGGAGCAGGAACAGGGTTTGGCGGGGAACTCGAACAGGAGAGCAAGGCGCCGACAAGGAAGACGCTGACGGGCCTGGGTACGTGGGCCATTGCAGTTCAGATCCAACGCCGGACGCTTTCAGCGGTGTCGTTGGGATTCGTGTTGAAGCACAGCTTGGTATGCGGTGCATGTTCGTGCACGATGTTGATCAGTTTTTCGAATAAAATGAAATGTTTGGGGTTCGCGCGGACGCCGGCGCCAATCAAAATACAATCGTATTTTTTTTGCCCGAGCCTCTCCAACACCACGGCTTCGGCCGTTTCACCCGTATCCGTGAGGCACCATTGCGCGTCGTAACCGAGCGCCAGCAATTGCTCTTGTTGCGCTTTTAACGATGTCGCCAAGATCGTCGCGTCCAGGCCCTGATATGCTGAATAATCAACGACGGCAGGATCGAGTCCGATCATCAAAACGCTTTTTGGGGTGGCCATTCGTCGCTCCAAGGCAATGAGGAGAACACATGAAGAACGCTCGGTACGATGAGCCGCACCGGGACGTGAGGCGGTTAAAGCATGGATTCTTGACGAAGTAAAGGGACTTTGTGTTTGACCCGCCGCGGCCGCAGAACGAGCTTCGCTCGACGTGATTCAAGATGGCCAGTCGATGATGGGACAAAGCCCGCGTTCGTCGGCCGATGTCGCCCCAAAACTCGGCAACGAAATCGCAAAAGCTTGATTTGCGGAGAAAAACCGCGCTAAGATAACCGCCGCGATTGCCAAAATCTCCACCCGAAGGACGAAGAAATGAGCATTCCAGGACCTCGGATCAATGGCATTTCATGTGTCCCGCGTCTGCGTGCGAAAAAGGAGCGATGGTCGTATGATTGACGAGTGTGACGAAATCGAAGACACAGTCCGCCGGGCAATGCAGTCAGAAAACCCTTGGTCGCAGCTCTCTTTGGAATCCCAACGAACGACGGACACGTGGTATTTCTGGTCGTTTGCTTTTGATACGGCGCTGGACAATCGCAACTTTCTCCTCGTGAATCAGATCATGACGGAGCAGCTCCAACACCACGAAGACTTTTCCGCGCAACCCAACTACATGGCTGGATATGCGTTGGCATTGGAGCATTTCGAAAAAAACGAAGAGGCTCTCCGCGCTATCCGCTCCGCCATCCAAGACGACCCGTATGACGCGAACTTCGAGCAAATCGAACGTCGACTCATCGAGAAGTTACGCCGATAGTTGGCTTGGGTCCTTTTCTTGTGCCGTGGTCGCCGTCGACTCTCGACCTCAGCTTGAACGTTTGAGGGAGCAATGTCGTGCACTGGCACGGCCGAGCAACGCGCGCAGCCGAACGCCAGTCATCACACGGGAAAGCGAAATACCTTCGAAATGTGCTTGACAGTCAGCTCTTAAACATGGAACTCTGTACTCCTTAAACCATGTTTTTCTTAGTATCGGTCGACTATCTTACCAATGTTGCCGTGCTCGTGCCTGCATCACTCGGCAGCTATGGTGGAGCTATCGATTTGAGAGAGATGCAGTTCGATTGACAAAAATCTTGGTTACCAAGGAGAAGGCTCATGGCCCAGTTTCAGGATTATCTCATTGCAATAAAAACCGCGAGTGTGGCGAACGCCAACATGGACGGCGTCACCCCGTATGTGACGCTTGGGGGATTCTTCGGTGCCTCCACCAGATATGCGCTCAATGCGAGCAGCGCCATCCCGCTGGGTTCAGCGATTACGACGAGCACAGGCACGGTGCTGGTGCCGACGACGGCGGCATATGCCAACAAGTTCGAGGTCAATCAATGGGATGTTTTCAAGATCCGCACGAACAACGTCGGCACGATTATGCAGATCCGCGTGGAGAAGAGCGGAACGGACGCATGGAGGCCCGAGAAAATCGTGGCCATTCCATACAAGACCAACACCCAGACGCTCGACACCGAGCAGTACCGAACCTTCACCGTAGACCGCTGGTTTGACAGCGCCGACTTCGACAACCTTTCCGACCTGACCATTGACAGCGATCAGGTGCTGGACTCTCCCACCTGGACGCAGAACCAGGTTATCAAGACGGCCAAGACCATGGTGATGCGTTACGACAATACTGCGGGAAGCACGGCGGTCACGACGACGATGACTTGCCACTACTCGCTGGTTCAGGGCGCTGCGATCGAAAAGAACAAGACCTCGTCAACGACGACTTCGGTGGGCGTTTCGGCGACGACTTCGTTCGAGGCTAGCGGCGGACCGCTTGGCGGGGCGACGGTCTCCGCGTCGGTCACGACGGATTTCAGCCGGCAGGTGACCGATTCGTGCGAGAACAAGTGTGGCACCTCCACCACCTCGACGCTCGAGCAGACGCAGGAGATTCCGATCGAAGTGCCTGCCAATGCTGCGGTCACGCTGATCGTGCAGGTTTATCAGAGGGTTGTGAAGCACAGCGTGAGCTACGGCGGCTACCAGGTGCCGATTACGGTGTACGATCCAGCGGCTGAGGTGCACTTCAAGCTTTATACCGGCATTCTCGACAGCGCCAACGCCGCTCTAAAATCCCAGGAAATGGCCACCCTGGCCGGGGCGACACTCAGCTGAGCACACGATGACGCTCGCTCTTGTGCTTGTGCGTTCTTTTCTCGTTTGTCCTTCCGCACCATTGTGATCACCACGTTTTCGTTGCCTTGATCCGTTCGCGTAACGCGGAAAGGCTTTTTACATCGAGCGAATCGAGGTTCGACAATCGCTCGGGCTGCAAGGGAATCGACAACAATTCACATATATCGCAAATCGAGCGAACTAGCTCTTGTTTTCGCCCTTCGTCAATCCCTTGTTTTCGCCCTTCGTCAATCCCTTGTTTTCGCGCCAGCGACAACATGCCCCG
>DAOMZH010001224.1:0-3174 GCA_035437985.1 Polyangium sp. (in: bacteria)
ATAAATGCAGCCTAGCGTGCCATTGCATGAACCGTCAGCATTACAAGGCTCGTAGCGGTCTCAGGGCGGAAGACAGCACTCCTGGAGCCCTACGGAAAAGCAGGCGAATGCAGGGGGGACCTCTCGTACACACACATATCCGGGATCACAACTCCCGTCGGCGTAACAAGCCTCTGTGTAGCCTCCCGCTTGGGTCGCACATGCGCGCGTTCCCGAATCCCACCAGTCTAAACAACTGTTAGAAATGCACGGAATGTTGCCCCCACACGTCAAGTCGTTGCCGCATAGGTCTCCAGGATCCTGCGGACCGATCGTGCAGAAATAACCCATTGAAGTCGTTGTTCCCCCCAAATAGTTCCCAAAGACTTCGACGCATGTTTCGCTCCCACATGCGCCCATGATTGCGGGGTCACATGGTTTCCTGCATAAGGGAAGCCTATACGAGCTAAACGAGCCAACGCCACACGTCAATCCTTCTGCACAAAATCCGCCGAGGTAACCGCACAAATCGCCTTCGTTGACGGTGAACATGGGATCGTACGGAACACAGCCAAACCGCACGGTGATTCCGCCTATGCCCGGATCATATTCGAGTCCACCCGTGCAAAATTGCCCAGAGGGACAATTGGGGGCGAGCGGATCGCACGGTTCGCTGCATGCACTGATTTTATTGAAATTCAAGCAGTGTTCGTTGGGACCACATTCATTGAGGGCAAGTTGGCTACATCGTTTGCCCGTACAAACGTCCTTTTTTGGCTGGGACGATGGACAAGCCTCTCCAGACATGTCGTTGTAGACTGACCCCTTTGGAACACAATCCACCGCGCATGCGGTCGTAAGACAATTGTCACAAATATCGCCAACACCATCACCATCACCATCCTCTTGCAGGGGATTGGCCTTGCGTGGGCAATTGTCCATGGCATTGACGAGGCCGTCGAGGTCTTGATCAATGACGCGATTCATATCCGGAACCAGGGCATTCGATCCGAGTCCCACCAGATATCTGCTGAATCGACCGATGGCTGTATCAGCGTCGAAATCATCGAGCGCCGCCGTTATTTTCGTTTTGGTCGACGCGGACAACGTGCCATCCGTCAAGTCGGCAGCCATGATATTGACGAGTTTTTGAATTTCGGCTTCGACCGGGCCACCTTCATTGTACGCAGCTTGCATGAGCGTGGTGCTGACGCCGAACAAATATGCATTGGCATCGGTATCCCCGGTAATGAGGTTCATATCGATCCCGGCGGCATTGGGATTGAAGGTTGGTAACGTAATTCCGAGTTCTGTGCGCAGTTCGTTCTCGGCCTGCGCCACGGCCATTGCAAAAGGCATGTTCGCAGCCAAGTTTTTGATTCGTAGTTGCGTGATATGGGTGATTACGTTGACGTAAGCGGCTTGGATACCGGCAGTGGTTGGCTGGTAAAACGCACGTAAAGTGAGCACACCATTGCCGAGCCGCCCGGTGATTTCGTCGTAATAATAACCGTCAGCAATGATTTCGGTCGGACTGAGCGGTAGGTTCGCCACGGAAAACTCACCGACGTCGGTCGTGGTGAGCGTATTGAACGATTGGCCGGTGGGTGCCAATTGATTGTCGAGCACGCTGACGGTGATCGTCGAACCGAGTACATAGGGTCCTTTTGCCGCCGCACCTTGCAATTGAAAAGCGGTAATGACTTCGCCGCTGCTCGACCCGCCATTGCTCGAGGATGATGACGACGATGTTGTTGATGACGACGACGATGTTGATGACGACGATGTCGAAGACGTTGATGATGACGACGATGACGAAGATGTCGTGGGGTTGTCACTGCAACCCATAGCGATGCTGCCTCCGACCAGAGGCAACGTGACCAATAACAAGACTCCACCTGTACGGAGCGAGCGCGAGTTTTTTCGTATTCGACGACCCATGATGACCTCCCGTAACAATGCAACGTCGCTCCAATTTGGTAGCGCGCTACGTCCCCGGTTGGTTGCAATGCCCGTGACGCCCATTCATGACAGTGTCAAAATTCTGCGCATGACACGAAGGTTGAATGTGTCTCGTGCATTCGTGTAGACTCGGGGCAATGAAACTCCCGTCCAAACCACGCACGCCGCCAATCGTCACCCGTACGCTCATGGCCATGAGTCTCGGGTTGCCTGTTTATGGGTGCGCGTCGTTCGTGCCGTCGCGTATCGGCCCTCCGCCTTGTAATGATTATGGGGGTTGGTCAGGACTGGTCATGGGCAAGGATGGCAAGGGATTGGCGAACGTCGAAGTCACTTTGACGATGAACGGCGTAACCCGTGTGTACAAGACAGACGACGCTGGCCAATTCCAAGTTCCGGCGTCGGACGGGGGAGAGAGCATTGGGCCTGCGTCGGCAACCATTCCGGGTCACGTGGTTGATCGCGTCGACATGGGTGGTGAGCAATGTTATGGCCGTAAGAGGGTCACTATTCTGGCGGACGGCGACGAGACCAATGAGATCAATAAGATCAATCCGACCAATAATGGGAGCAACAGCATCGTCGACTAACGCGGTGCAGTGGGCGGGGAATCTACAGGTCAAATCTCGTTTGGCAGTTCGAAACTGGCCGGATTGTACCAATCGAATCGGGCATCCCAGGGATACGCGCGAAACGACACGGAAATCGACGGCTCTAACGACCTCACTTCATGCCAAAACCCCGCCGGAATAAAAAGCGCTTGTCCGGGTTCCACGACCACTTGCAACACGCGGGCATCTCCAGGATTGTCCACATCGAAATCGCTATCGCCACGACCTCGAATATGGGACCGCAGCACATCGGCATGCCAAGGGGCAATCATTCGATAACGCTTTCGCCCTAGAAACTGGCAAAAATACACGTGGGTCGTGTCGTGATGTAGCGGCGACAAAGTATTTGCTGGTCCGAGCCACAAATTGGCCGTCGGCGCTGCGTGTTCCGGATGCAAAAAATCCGGCAATGGCGCGAGGTCCCTCGTCATTTCCGCTAATGGTCCCCGCAAGACTTGGTTTTTGGAGACGATATACAAATTCGGTGGGGCATTGGATTGGGACATTGCGTCCAACGCGTCACCAAAACGCATTCTTTGTGGTTCTCGATCCCCCACGTCGATTTCGATATTGCCAAAACGGGCTTTCAAACTCGCGAAGGTCCATTGCCGCGCGGCCATTC
>DAOMZH010001225.1:0-3174 GCA_035437985.1 Polyangium sp. (in: bacteria)
GCCATGACAAGCGTCTGCCTTACCCGAAAAAGCGGGTACCTGACGACCTGGGCATAGGGCTTACTTGCGTCCGACGCTGGCCCGTGCTATCTGCGGCGGTGTCCGTCTTGGCAAAACTACAAAGAGTCCACCGTGGATGACCTAGAGCATTATATTCGAATCCGATTTGGGTTGGCGCCCAATGAGCCGACCCCAGATCAGTTCAGTACAATCTTGAACTCGATCACCGCGTTCATGCAGAGCAACCATCGTGAGCCGACTGTTGACGAACTTCGTGAGCTTGTGGCGAGTGTTTGTCCATCGACTGGTCGATGGAAATATGGTGCCGACGTAAACGCAGAGTTGCGCCGACAGTTAGCGGCCCTCCGGGCACAAGCAAAGCGGTAAGTTTATGGCATCATGGCTTGATCTTGTCCCCGAGATTCGCGCCCACAAGCAGTCATCAGATAGCGCGATCAAGGTTCTGACCGATGCGATCACGGAAGTGGTCAACATCGGTACGGGCGGCGGAAACCAAGAGCCAGCAATTGGGAAAGCTATCGCAGCCTGGTCCAATCTCGTAAATGCCGCTGACCGCCTGGCGTCCCTTGGCGTTGCTCTCTATAAAGATTACCCAGATCAATCGCGGACGCTTGTCGGAGGGACCGTATTGGAGCTCGTCGACAATATCGTTGACACAGCGTCTGCGATCGCGTCTATTGCCCCGCAGCGTGCGAGCGCGTTTGTGACAGCAGTATCCGGGCAGCCCCGAACACTGGAATATGCGCAGGAAGTTATCGCAAAATCATTTCCAGACGCGGTTGCTCAGTATCGCGCAAAGTTCGAGGCTATTGGCTTACCGGTGTCGGGGTTTCCAGCAACGATTACAGCTACCGCTGCGCCTACCTTGGATGTGCCAGCAGGGAGAATCCGGATTTTGCATATCTCGGATCTGCATCGAACCAAGGATGAGGTAGTTCAAAATCCAGAATTACTTCGCGATTTAAGGAGTGGCATTCGGACTCTCAATGACACCGGGATCGATTGCATTGTTGTAAGCGGTGATTTGACACAACAGGCGACGTCGCGGGAATTCGAGCAGTGCCTTGAATTCTTGCAATCATGCGTAGATGAGTTCCTTGGCGGAAAAAAAGAGCGTTGTATAGTTGTGCCAGGCAATCATGATGTAGATTGGACTGTTTGCGCATCAAAACCGTTCCGTGCGACTCGTGGTATTATTCCGTACGATGGTCAACAGCGCCCTGGAACCATTCAGCTAGAATACGGATATATCCAGCCCGAGCAGGACACGCTCATTGCAAGCAAGCTGGGGTTCCGGAAGTTCTTCGAAGACTTTTTCGGCGAAAAGTTTCCAGAAGATCCAGCAAAAGCGTTTGTCGTTCGTCGCCTAACCGACCTCCCCGTTGCGTTCGTAATGCTGGACACGACTCTGGGCATTCATCATCTCAGTGATGCTGCGATGGTTCACCGCGATGCGCTCATCGAAGCTATCGATTCTGCCGCTGGCGAAAAAAACATGACAATTGCAGTGGGGCACCATGGTCCTATCACGCAGGCTGGACAACGTGATGCGTTAGAGCCTTGGGTTCTCGAACGTATGGCGGATGGGTTGGTATCAATTTATTTGCACGGTCATGTGCATGCGACGAGAGCATTTCACTACACCGCGGATGGTGTTCGACACTTGCCGTGCGTGGGGGTGGGAACGCTTGTGGCGGGACCTAAGCAGCGGCCAGAATCTACCCCCCGACATTACAGCGTGATCGATCTGCCTCTAATCGGCAAGACGGGGCGCGTATTCTCGCGTCGAAAGGAAACGCGGGATGGGCGTTGGCAAGTAGATAAACGATTCGGATCCGCAAACGATCCAACCGATTCATTCATCATTCGATGGCAGTAAATGATAGCGCGATTTAGGCGAATGTGTGCTCATAGCACCATAATATCATCGAGTGCCCTGTCCTTGCGAAAATCCTATCGTTCGCTTTAGCGGGAATTAAAGTCAACTCCGCTTGCGCCACGAAAGCAAGTCGACAACGTTGCTCGACGACTCCGGCATCGATTGCAATGCAGCGCCTTGAAGCCGAATCCCAGTCACTCGCTCGAATGACTTTGGGAGCATGTGGACCTTTCGGGCCACGTCTTCGGGTGTCTCGCCCGCTTCTTTCAGGGCCGTAAACGATTCCGGCATTAGTTCCGGAAGATCTCGTTCGAATTCATCAGGCTCGCCTCGATTCCAACCACGCGCATAAATGTATTTGTATGCCCGCTGGTACTGCTCGCTGTCAATGATGCGGAGGTCATAACTTCGGCGCACGATTGCGGCAACACTCACGTGCCAGCGTCTCTTCATGGCGAAGAGTTCTGGCCAATTGATGCGGCCCGACCGAGGAAATTCACGCACGAAACCTTCACGCGGCAAGAGAAAAGCGCTCGCAAAACGATCTGCCTCCGATTCTCGCTCTGGTGTTCCAGTTTCAACGCCGACGTGCATTACCAGGTGACCGCACTCGTGTGCCATATCGAAAACAGTGCGCGATGCACTATCTTTGTCGGTCGTCAGCACAACGATCGGTCGAGAACCGTGGCGCGAAAATGCGTCAATCTTCTCTGCGTCTGATTGAAACATCGTCACGACGACGCCAGCATTCTCGAGCACCCGAACCATGTTAGTGATGGGCAAATCGCGACCCAGATCCCAATGCTGGCGACACTGCTCTGCTGCCCGCTCGATTTCCTCCGGAGTCGAGGCGCGAATCTCGGGCACATCCTGCGGCGGAAGATCAAGTTCATCGTCGAGATATCGAACGACCCGCGCAAAGAGTGTCCCGTGGGCAAGCATTCGATTGCGTACCCCCGCAGGCGTTGTCATTCGCTTCCGAAAGTGGCACTGTTCGTCATGAAATTCATCGACCAGTGGTTCGAAGAAGAATCCCTCGGCAAACCCTAGCGCATCACCGATCGCCCGTAGAAGCGTGGCGCTGGGTGGCTTTGCACCAGATTCGACGAGCGAAATGAACGCGCCGGTAACGCCGAGCTTTCCGGCGAGATCCGCCTGCGACAATCCATTGAACGCCCGAGCTACACGGAGCTTCTGGCCAATGAAGGTGCCCCTATTCTCCGCCGTCATTGGTGCCGTCCTTCTTGGTCCGTGTCTTGACCTTCGGCCGCACC
>DAOMZH010001226.1:0-3170 GCA_035437985.1 Polyangium sp. (in: bacteria)
AGCACCCATGACCACGAAGCCCGCACATCGGAACGCTGCACGGGCGAATGGAACGCTTCGCGGCGAAAGCTCATTCCGGTCGGTTCTAACCAAATGCTACCTGCTGCGCCCATGATCGCTTGGCCATTCTGGCGGACGTCGTGCAGCGCATGGCGGGGCATATCCATTTCCTCAAAACCGACCTGGAGGATGCGGTGCGGAAGGCTGCGGAGCGGGGGAGGGGCGTGCCCGGAACATCTGCCGATAAGGCCACGTAGCCGTGGAGAAATTGCAAGGTTCGCAGATGTGGGTTGCAATGCCTGAGCGATACGTGATAAAAGTGACGTCGTTGCCATTTTACGCGGCATGCCAGCCGTATCCTCGAGAGCAAACCGATGACCCACTACCTCACGCTGTTTTCTCCGGAAACCTACCGTCGTTTTGCGGAATCGAAGCGGGACACGAGCGCCGTGCGAATCCGTCAACATAAGGCGGCGGAGCGACTACAGGACGGCGATTTTCTCGTGGCCTACATGACTGGTTTGTCCCGGTGGGTGGGGCTATTTGAAGTTACGGGTCGGGCATATGTGGATTCCGCTCCCCTGTTTGCCGACAAGGATGACCCGTTCGTCGTGCGATTGCCCATTAAAACGCATGTTTGGCTTCCTGTACGCAATTGCATCCCAATTCATGATCGCTCGGTATGGTCCAAACTCTCATTTACGAAAAACCACGAACCCAATTCCTCCCTTTGGACAGGATCGGTGCGGACGAGCCTCGCACCATTCGAGCCCGCCGATGGCAGCCTGCTCGAAAGCCTGCTGAGAACACAGGCCAAAAAGCTGATTGCGTACCCGCTTGATGCAAAGGATGAACGATTGATTGAGGAGCATCGCATTCGGCGCGAGGGCGGTGAGGTTACCGTGAGCGTGCCGGAAGACGCCGACGAACCATTACCAACGACTCCGAAATCTGCGCGTGAATCGCTCAAGATGCAGGCGCTACTGGCAAAAATTGGGGCAACGATGGGCTTCCGCGTTTGGATTCCCCCGAATGATCGGGCGAACATCCTGCGCGAGCAGCCGACGATAGAATCGAGCCTTCTTCAACAGCTTCCTTTGAACTACGACAATACGACACTCAAGACGATCGAAAACATCGATATTTTGTGGCTCAAGGGGCGTTCGATGGCTCGGGCGTTCGAGGTCGAGCACACGACGGCCATTTATTCAGGAATCTTGCGCATGGCCGATTTGATTGCGCTGCAACCGAACATGGATATTCGCCTGCATATCGTTGGCCCCGACGAGCGGCGCCGCAAAGTATTCGACGAGATTCGCCGCCCCGTGTTTTCCCTCATCGAGGGCAAACCATTGCAAGAACGGTGCACGTTTCTCTCGTACGACAGCGTCGAGGCCATTGCCAAACTGCCACATCTCAGCCACGTCAACGACAGCATTCTTTCCGAATACGAAGACGACGCGCGGTCCGAGGGAGCTTGATGGCTTTGAGCACACGAGCGACCTAAAGAAAAAAATATTGACGAGGTTGCCTGGTTCTGCTGTCCAGTTTGTCAGTTTGTATTGTGTCTTAATTGGCGCGATTGATGCATCACAAATGTTCCTCGACAATCATTTTCCGTTATCAGCTTGGACTCATCCGGCCATTCCACCTGACAGATCAGCGCTGATCTGCCCCTGCGCATTTCACAGGGGCACCCCGTTCAAGCAGGTCACTCGTCTGATTTGCCTATATTTTGTGCAGCAAACGTTTGTCCGACACGGTGTACGTTTTTCCAATGGGTGGGGTTTGCCCGTAGTCGAGTCTAGAAATTGAAAGGAGATTTGTCATGGCCATTCGTCGATCACGTCGGCGCGGGGAACCGTGCATGTTCATCGATATTCGATATACCGCCAAAGACGGGCGGTCGATTCGTTTCCGCAAGGACGCCCACGTGCAAACCATGATTGCGGCCAAGGCGGAAGAAAAGCGCTATTTGCTCAATATCGCGCAATACGGATCGCCATACGAACCAGGTGTCGAGAATGAGTCGTCATCATTGCAAGGCGCAGAAAGTATCAAGTGCTTCGCTGACGTCGTCGACGAGTTCCGACAAACGTATATGTTGGCAAGATTGAAGATTACAACGAAAAAGGGATATGAAGGCGTTCTTGTAGGCAGATTGATTCCAAGGTTCGGTTCCTTGCCCATCGGGTGTGTCGATGGTCGAGCGGCCGAGGACATGGACCTCGACATGGCCAAACGAAAACTCAAATTGAGCACCCGCAACAATGTCCAAATCATATTGCGTTCGGTATTGAGATTTGCTGCGAAAAGGGGGTACATTCCCGCGATGCCTGCGAATATGCCGTCGCTCGAGCCGACAGGGCAATGCGTGCTCGAGATACCATCGGACGAGCAAGTCGCTCTTTTATTAACGCACGCCCGCAAATCGCACCGATTGAGCCTCCTGCTCATGTCCGACGCGGGTCTTCGTCCCAATGAAGTGCGGGCATTGCGCCGACGGGATGTGCAACTTCGGTATGAAAATGGCGAGCCCGTCGGCGGATTCATTACGATCCGCGAAGGCTGGTCGCACGGCGAAACGCATACGCCGAAAACCGGCCAGCGCGAAATACCGATATCGCCGGAGCTCGCGCGGGAGCTTGCCCCTGTGATGGACGGCGATCGCGACGGCCATATTGCGCTCAGTCATCGCGGAACGATGTGGGGGCAGCACGGTTTGGCGCAAGCATTCGAGCGCGCAATAAAAAAGGCGGGCCTTGACGGCTGGTCGGTCTATTGCTTGCGCCATTACGCGATTACGTCGTGGCTCCGCGCGGGCATTCCCGTGCACGTCGTGCAGCGCATGGCCGGGCACGTGCACCTGTCGACGACGCAGCGGTATGTGCATTTCCTCAAGGCCGACCTCGAGGATGCGGCACGAAAGATTGCGGCGAGGGGGCGGGCGCTGATAAGCGTGCAAGCGTAGCAGGGACGCGGTACGGGTCATTAACGCGGTTCCCGGATTACGCGCGTTTACGCTCCGATACCTTCGTTTCTGCGCGGCCACCGACAGCCTCGACGATCTTCGCCGCGAGTGCTACATTCGATGGCCCCTTGCGCGCGTCTAGACGGAGAACATGGTACCCTCGATTCGAAAACTCGTAGGACCTTTTCTCGTAAAGACT
>DAOMZH010001227.1:0-3167 GCA_035437985.1 Polyangium sp. (in: bacteria)
CTGAAAACACGGCATCCTGAATCCAAGGTGCATTCACTTCAATTTGCCCTCGAAGCTGCAGCGCCTGATCAAGGAGCACGATTCGCCCGCCTTCTGTGTCGCAAAGCATGTATCCCCCACCCACGCGACGTCGAATCGAATGCGGCCTTTGGAGACCCCCGAGCACCACCTGCACTTCGCCATCGCGACGATCGATACGAATGAGCTCCCCGGTGCTGAAAAGAGTGGCCAACACAGTATCCTCGTCGCCCATCAATGCAGAATTGGGATGGGTCGAGAGCGCTGCGGGCAAATATCGGCGATTGTACGAACGCGAGCGATCGAAGGTTTGTCCTAGACGAAAACGTTTGCCGCCATAACCATGGTCAAACAGAAAAAACTCCCACAAGATCTGGCCATTCTCATCGATTTCGGCAATGAGATCCGTCCCGGAGCTCGTCACGAGCAGCCCCCGCGACGTTCGGTCCAATGTATGGATGTGGTTGAACCAAGGGTGCCGCAAACGCGTGGCCACTTCACGACCGGACAAACTCGCGATCTCATCGTCATCCCATAACGCCACGCGAACCTTCCCATCCTCGATGAGAAAACCCGTCGGCTTGGGCAATTCGAGGTGCGCAATGACCTGCGACGCGTCCCAATCGACAAGCAGCAGAAAACCCTTGGACGCATTAAAAACGGGCGGACGCGCAATTCCTTCAGCGCTACCCGCCTCGAGAATTCGTCGCTTGTACGATTGGGCCTCTTCGAAGATCGCCGCCCAGTCACGCAGCACAATGCTTATCAAACAGTACATCAGGAGCGCGAGTGTTCCCGAAGGAGAACCGAACGTCAAGTCTCAATACACGTTTTTAGATGAACACTGCCTACGCGGTAATCAATTTTACTTTTTATGACCACCACTTCAATAAACTGGGGCCACGAGAGCTCCACGAAAACCTACATCTCCTCGAATCGACGCGACATGCCGAAGCGCACACGGCAGGCCGCTGCGCCGAATATGCGATCACGGTGCTCGTAGCGATGAGTCCTCGTTGGTCCACGGGTGATAATGGATCAATGACCCGCAGACGGACCGCTAGAGCATTGGTCGCGACGACGCTAGCCACGGATTCGGAATTTCTCGGCGATTGGCTTGATATGCCTTCGCTTACCGGTGTATCGTGGTTGGATGAAAATGACGACGCTTGGCCTCTGGGTTTGTATAGGCGCAATCTTGACCAACGGTGCATTGATGGGCTGTCTCGGCGACTTGAAAGTCGCTCCATCTGGCAACGGAGGCGCGGGAGGTGCTGGAGGCACAGGAGGTGCGGGGGCAGGAGGCGAGACGACGATTTGCTCGCCAGGAATGACGAGTCCTTGCAATACGGGGCAGTTCGGCATTTGTGCCGAGGGAATCGCGACGTGTGATGCCGATGGCATGAACTTCGGGCCATGTCAATTAACCAATACGCCGGTATTTGACGATTGCACGACCGCTGAAGACGACGATTGCGACGGAACACCAATTTCCCAATGCACGGGCACCGTCGATTGGACGACGACCCGCACCGGAGCCAATGCAGCGCCCATGGACGATAGCGTATTCGGCATTGCGGTCACCCCCCAAGGCGAGTATGTAATCACCGGAGTCGTCGACGGAAGTATCGATTCGGGCGTCAATGTCAATAGTGGAAAGTTCTACCTCGCCAAGTTCGATGCAACCGGCATCAAGCAATGGGAACGAAGCCTTGCTGCGACTCTGCTGGTTGCTGGCCACGACGTCGCCGTCGACAGCCAAGGAAATATCATCGTCGTCGGCGAATACCGCGGAAACTTTATTTTCGACAACAACTCTTTCGCCAGCAACAACAACTCGCGCGATATCTTCGTCGCCAAATTCGATTCTGCAGGCAAGACCCTATGGGCCAAATCGTATGGTACGGCCTCGAACGACTTGGGCAAGGCGGTGGTCGTCGATTCCTCCGACAATATCGTCTTTACCGGCTGGGCACGCGGAGGTACGATAAATTTCGGAACTGGTAACATGAGCGCCAATGCGGACGACGCTTGTCTTGTAAAACTCGCTCCAGATGGTACGCCGCTGTGGAGCAAGGTATTCGTCAATGGGTCCGATCAACACGGACAAGCATTGGCCCTCGCCCCCAATGGCGACATCGTGCTGGGTGGCGAATCGAATGGCAACTTTTCCCTCGGCGGCTCACCACATACCGTCGCAGACGGGTTCGACGCATTTCTTGGCCGTTTTGCCGGTGCCGACGGCGCCTTTCTTTGGAGCCGGGTATTCGTAGGCAGCGCCGACCAATTTACTCGCGGCGTGACCATGGCCAAAAACGGTAATCCGATTCTCTTGGGTAGATTTGCCATGGGTATTGATTTCGGTGGCGGCAATGTCTTCACCACCATGGGGGGTTCAACCGGTTTTCTCGCAGAATTCGACGCCGCGACTGGCATTCATGTGCAAAGCCGAGCCTTTGGCACGACCGGCACGACATTTCCTTTGGGCATTGCCGTCGACCAAGCCGGGCACGTGTATATCGAAGGTTCATTCGGCGGAACCATCGATTTTGGAATGACGTCGATCCCGAGCACAGTTGGACTCGACGAATTCACCGTAAAGCTCGACGCAATGACCTGGTCCCCGTTATGGTTGCGGGCGACGGGGAATGCTGGGGACCAAAATGGAACCGCATTAACCGTCGATGGCCAAGGTCGAGCCATTGTTGGAGGCTCGTTTGCCACCGAGCTCGTCGGTCCAACACCTGCAGATACACTCCTGACGACAGGTGGACTCGATCTCTTCGTACAACGCCTCCAACCATGACGAGTCGGCACCCGTTCCTGACTGCGTGACCAAAGGCGATGCCGCGGCATCCATTTCTTGCAGTCTGCGCGCCCAAGTTTTGACCCACCATTCCCCTCGGGGCTATACTTGCAGACCAAACCCCCCGCGATCAACGGCGCTTCGTCTGGTCTACGAGACCAAGCCAAGGGCCAACGACGGCGTAGGCGTTGGTCGTCGAGACCAAGGTCGATGCTGTTGAGCGGGCTAGGTTTGGTCTCGATGACCGGGGTGGGTGATTGAGTTTGCAAATGCTTTGGCCAAAGGGACCAAGCCTGGGGCGAAACGAGGGATCAGGGTGAAGCTGGTGGCGAGGGGTTTTCCC
>DAOMZH010001228.1:0-3163 GCA_035437985.1 Polyangium sp. (in: bacteria)
ATTTCAATGATCTCGCGCGCCGGAAATACGCCCTTTTCTTTTCCCGTGCGCGATTGTTCGATCATCGGATCCATCAAACCCACACGACCAATATTCGTCGCGGCCGTGCCATCCCGCACGGTGTAATAAAGTGCTCGGGAACCTGCGCGCGGCGGCGCATTTTCCGCAGCGAGCAGTTTGTGAACATAGGATTCGTATCCGGCGTCGTCCGAAAAAGAAAGGCGCCCAATGAATGTATCCGAAGCGAGCCTTTGCTGGAGTTCCCAGGACATCACGTCGGCATCCCCGAGCATCAACAAATAACGCGGTCGATCCGCTTCGTCGATGGATTTGTCGCCATACACTTCGGCCCACCACGCGCTCGTTTCTTCGTCCTTCAGATTCGGCGGAGCACGAAATACAATGGCCCGTTCCCCTTGTTGTTCTTCGCGGGCTTTTTGCAGTGGCGCAATCAGCTCGAGCAGGCGGTCGCCGAGCGGTCCTTCGGGCGCTACGATTCCCCAGCGTTGTTCGGGAAGCGAATTCGAATCTCCTCCATCATGCCGAAAATCTTCGAGGGTTTGACGCATGCGGGGACGCGGAGCCGAGCCGGCCGATTCCATGGGCAAACCGTCGTCGAGGACGGGACGTTGATCGTCGGCGTGCGCGAGCAGTAATTCGAGGTTGTTCATGTTCGGGATCCTGGTGAAGGTGATTCAAATCCAAGTAACGCCGTGATTTTTCAAGATCCATGACTCGGTATGACAATCACGAATTGGCAAGCTCACTCGCATTTGAACAAGTCGGGTTTAAAGTGAATTAAAATTTGCTTTAAAAAAAACGGAGTCGAATCAAATTTCGTTCCAATTCGCGAGATTATCGTTGGCACGAACCTTGTAATAGGGCGCCAAACTGTTCGATGCGGACGATCGTCATGGGATGAAACATTCCGTTTTGTCCCAACGAAGGCGTATTGCGAACAGCAAGAGAGACTCGATGGACACGACACATACGACACGCGCGGCTCGTACGCAGCGCCAAAATGACGGCATCATCAACGTACGCACCTTCGGCTCGCTCGGCTTGCATTTGGCGCCCCGTACACCGACGACGACGAAGGTGAAAAAAGACGAGCCGATTGCTCCTCCTCCCACCGATGATTCGACGAGCACCGACACGGGTTCGACGACGACGAAGATTCAGCAGGACGAACCGACGCCTGCGAAGGTCATCTCGGACGAACCGATGCCCACTTCCTGAACGAGGAAAACACCGATGCGTCGAGTAGGAATCATAGGGCCGCGAGGCGACGAGACGGAGCGGGTAGCACGAGCGGTGGAGTCATGCGGAGGTTTGTCCGTAATGCTCGACGCGGGCGTAGCGGGCTGGTCGTCCGATGGCTTTCGTGTGGCTTTGCATGGGCAATCACTCGACGATGTCGGTGTTTTTTATGTCAAAGGCATTCCGCTCGCGCTCAATCTTCCCGAAGTTGGCGCGGGCGGAGAGTTTTTTACATGGCCCGAACGATATGCAGCGGAACGCGAGCGCCATGCATTGCTGCATTCTGCGCTTCGGGGCCTCGAATTGGATGGGAGGCTCTTCGTCAATCCCTTGTCCCGATTCGAATGGCACTTTTTCAAACTGTATCAAGCGGCGTGGTTGTCGCGGTCGGGCCTTCTGGTTCCGGCATCGCTTGGTACGGGGGATCCTCGAGCGGCGCGTGCATTCGCGCGAGCGCATGATTCGGTTGCGGTCAAGCCATTGTCCGGCGGAGCTTTGGTCGAACGTTTGATCGAAGACGAATTTACCGAAGAACGAGTGGGCGCGCTCGCGTTTGCCCCGGTACTCTTGCAAGAATACATCGAAGGTGAGGAGTTCCGGGTCTACGTGCTCGATGGCGATCCCATTGCGGCATTTTCCATTCCGACGGCGGGCGTGGCCGATGCTCGTGAACGCCTGGACGAAGCGCAGTATTGCGTGCCGACAGCCGTGGTGTCCGAAGTGGCTGCGCGTGCCGCGACGGCGCTCGAGCTTGTTTTTACGGCCGTAGATATTCGTGTCGCGGCCGATGGGCGCGTGGTGGTGCTCGAATGCAATCCCACCCCGGCCATTGGGTTTCACGACAAGAAGGGCATCGTCCTCGACAAACTCGCGCGTTTCTTGGTGGCCCGATCATGAAGAGCATGACTGCACCGCGGTTTTTTGTAACGGCATTGGGAACGGGGGGACCCACGCCAAGCATCGAGTTTTTGGTGCCGGAAGCTCGCGAAGCGGCAGCTTTGTTCATGCACGAACGACTGCTCGATCGGTATGTCACGAAGCGAATTGCGCGGGCGTTTTTCGACAATGGTTTGCCGTACCATGTTTGTCTCGACCATGCATTACGACCAGAAATGGCGGACGCGATCGGCCGGGATTTGCTCCGAACCTCGTTCGTTCCGCACCATCACGCGCCGTATCCGTTGCATGTCGCGCCGCATGCCACGCTGCCCGCGGAATCGGTGCTGACGCGATTCATCACGTGGCTTCGTTCGCCCCTCGCTGCGGTTTATCACACGGCGCTCGCGGGAATCGCCCATTTGCCGCGAAGCGTGACATCCGCGTGGGTGCAAGTGCAAATCGCGCGGATGACGACGGGCGAATCGTTTCCACTGCATATCGATACCGAGGAAGAGGGGATTACCTGCGTGTACCAATTTACGCGCGATTATGGGGACGATGACGGCGGGCAACTCTATTTCTTGTCATCCGCCAAAGACTCGACGCCGGCGCTCGTGATTCCGCCCGTTTTTGGCAGCTTGTTAATGTTTCGCCCCAAAGGAGCTGCGCACGCGGTGACACTCGTCAAGGCGCCTGCAGACAAGCCGCGTTTTACCGTGACCGCGTTTTACCTGTACGGAAAACATCGATCCGAAGAATATGAGAAAGCCGAATGATCCGCCGCGTCATGTTGATCATGTATTCTCGCTATCAAATGATTGACCTGGTGCCAAGTAGAGAAATAGATCACCTTGCGAAAATTTTGACCTTCGGAAACTGTATGGCGGCATGTAGTTCCAATTTTGCCCCTGGCATTTTCCGTGTGGCGGAAGGCAGTGGCAATTTTGCCCCCGGCATTTTCCGTGTGGTGGAAGGCAGTGGCAATTTTGCCCACGGCATTTTCCGTGTGGTGGAAGGCAGTGGC
>DAOMZH010001229.1:0-3162 GCA_035437985.1 Polyangium sp. (in: bacteria)
TCGGATGATTGTTTTTGTCGAGAAGAATATTGGCGGGTTTGACGTCGCGATGAACGATGCCGCGCGCATGGGCCTCGGCGAGTGCTTCACCAATTGGTAGCAATAATGCGAGAGAGATTGGTTTGTCCAACCTGCCGTCGAGTACTGCGCGTCGAAGGTCTCCTCCGGCGACATACTCCATAACGAAATAGCAGTATCCTCCGTCCTCGCCATACGGTTCGAGCACGCGAACGACTGCGGGATGTTCGAGCGTGGACATCGTACGCGCGCCTCGGTAGAAACGATCCCGGCGTACAACGTCACCGGCGATCTCCGTGTGCAATATCTTGATTGCCACGTGACTGTTCGTCGTCTCGTCAAGGGCTTTCCATACCGTTGCGAAACCGCCGCGCCCGATAGGCTCGAGCAGCAAGTAGCGTTCGCCGAGTGAATCGCCGGGTCGAAGTTGGCCTCCTTCGCGCAATTTTCGCTTGAGTTCTAAAATCTCTTTGTCGAGTTTGTCTGTTTTGGCCCCCGCATTGGCGAGCGTTATACGCCTACGTCGTGCGTCTTGGAGCTGCTCACTGAGAATGCGCGTGTGCTCGTCGCCATACTTGGGAATTTGTGGCGTTGGCGAGAGTCGCTGTGAGGTGCGGTGGGGGTTCGCTGGCGGAAGATCCCACCCATGCGCGAGGAAATCAGCGAGCACCGCGGCTGCTGACCGCGCAGCAAAATCCTGGAAGCGATCGTCTTTCTGCGCGTCACCGAAATCCGAAATGCCGCGAATGACGAGCCATGGCACATGGTCGCGATCACATGCTTCGACCATTCCGGCGGACTCCATATCGAAAGCCTCGATTTTACCGTGCAGATCTCGAATCTCTTCAAGCTTTTGCGCGTCACGCAAGAGCTTCTCGCCGCTCGCAATGGTTGCGCGAGTCACTTGGATACTCGTTGCAACCTTGTCGCTTTCGTCGGAACCTACGCTGGGAAACCGGCGTCCTGCGCGCAGAAATCGCTCGGTGAGCCGTGCCGATTTGGGTTCGTAGCTTGCCAGTTGCTGCACCATCATGTGGGGCAGGCGACTACCTTCGGGTCGAGGCTGTTGGTGTGAGCTGCCAGAACGATCGAGCACGGCGGCATGCTCATAGGCGATAACTCGGTCTGATAGCACTACCCTTCCAAGGCGAAGCCGATCACGAAGCCCCGCGGCGATTCCCACGAGCAGCACGGCTTGCGGTTGCCATTGCGCGATGGCGTTGCAGACTGCCGCCGTTTCAGCGGAGTTCCCCGCGTGCCCGATGCACGTCGCGGCGACTTGGAGCGCGCGGCCCGACAGGGCGGAGTGAACGGTGCCGCGGTAGTACACCGTGCCCATTTCCTCGGTCCATCGGTTGCTCAAAGCAAGCGTGTTGAGGACAGCTTGCAGCTCGCATGGGATGACCGTGAGGATGACGACGTCCAGAGCGGTTGCGACCACGCACGCATTGTTGCACGATATCAACGACGGTGTGTGTCTTTCTCGTCGACGCGCGATAGTTGTGTTTTATCCCGCTACAAATGCGTTGTGCGCGACGGCAAGCCATCCCGCGAGGAACAGCAACCCGCCGAGTGGTGTAATCGCCCCAAGCTTGCGGCGGCCCGTCAAAGCCATCACGTACAGGCTGCCGGAAAACAGGATGATGCCGCCGAGGAAAAGCCAGGGCGCGAAGATGCTGCCGGTGGTATTGGGCGTTGGCCGAAAAGCGCACAGCCCGATCGCGAGCGCGTGTACGAAGCGATATTGCCCTGCGGTTTGCCACCAAGCGAGGCGCTGCTCGCCATCAGCCTGCTTTTGAGCCCAGTTTTTGAGCCCATGCGCGCCAAAGGCACCAAATGCGACGCCGAGAAAGCCGAGGACTCCAGCGAGCAGAAGGGAGAGGCGTTCCATGCGCCCAGCATGGCGTAAATCGGTGTGGGTACCAGGAGGGATAGTGTCCAAGAGCGAAATATGCAAATATCAAACGGCTTTTCGGCGTTTGTCTGGGCTCCGGCCGTCAATTGGACGCCCCTTGGGTGCACGTGGCTTGCTTCCGTTCCGAGCTGCTCCGTTACGAACATATGTCGTGCTCTCGTGATCGGAACGCACGAACGCGCACGCCCAACTCGGTCATGACGACCCGAAGGCGTCAGGCTACTGCTGTGCGCCTTCTACACCCGTGAACAGCTCACCCATTCCCACCCCCAACCCCTTCGCAATCCTCCCCAACGTCCCCACATTCATAAGGACGTACCCTCTTTCAATGGTCGACAGGTGTCCCGTCGAAACGTCGCTTGCCTCGGCCAATGCAGCCAGCGATTTTCCTCGGTCAAGCCGCAAATCGCGAATGCGTGCGCCTATTTTCTTGGCGAATGGATCGGCAATCCTTCGAGTCGGCATGTCGTCCTCTTCATTGAGATGGCGCGACATAACATTTCGCCCTGATGCCCCAGAAGAGTAAGGTCATGTCGCTGTACTCGAAGACAGGTTGACCGCATCGAAATGCGCAACGAAAATGAGGGCGCCGAAAGAAATGCTCAAGGCGTCGTCGTTTCGAGAGTTCGCCGTTGGCCTTCCTGTGCGAGCGCCATATACCGACTGCGTGTTGCAGCGAAGTCGCTTTGCGGGAATTGCTGCTGATGTCGAGTCAACGCGGCGATGGCTTCGGCATAACGCTCGCTTGCGATGAATCTGCGGGCTTCCTCCAGTGTGCGCAATTCGTGATCGACATGCGCTTTTGGCTCCGTTGGGGCATTGGGCGCTGTCGACTTCACCAGGGTTGGTGCGGCGGAAGCCGAAGTCATCGCCAACGGAGGCTCGGGGGTTTCTGCGGGTTGCGTCGATTCGCCGTTCTGCACGACAATCACTGGTGGTGCCGTGGCCATAACCTTTGCGACTGCGGGAACTTCATGCGGCCATAACAATGCAGCGATGAATCCAGCCACTGCACTCGTAATGGCAATAAGAACACGATTCCCGAGGATTCGTCGAAGTGCACTCGGAGATCTTGGGGTAGGGGATTCTGGCGCAAATCCCAAGTCCTTCGCGATCCCGTCCCAGATGCGTGCACGCATCTCCTCGACAACCGCTGGCGTTTGCAAGTCTGCATCCGAAAGTGCGTCAGCTCCGACAAAGAGCGGCACGAGCATGCTCGAGCGACGCTC
>DAOMZH010001230.1:0-3158 GCA_035437985.1 Polyangium sp. (in: bacteria)
GGACCGCCGCGGGGCTCGTTCCATTTTACGTTGCCTTTCACGCCCGGCCGCCGGTCGAAGGGTGGACCTACGAATCGGCGCTCGTTGTCGTCGCCATATTTACTTTGTTGCGGGCGGTGCTCGATGGCGCGGTGAATCCATCTTTGCTGACCGTGGTGGATCAAATTCGTATGGGGACGTTCGATTTCGTCCTGCTCAAGCCGGCGGATGCGCAATTCCTCGTTTCTACCACGAAATTCGATGTGTTTCGTCTCGTGGATGTTTGCGCGGGCGTTACGCTCGCTTATTTCGCATTCATGCGTATGGGACGAGCGCCCAGCCTTTGGGACGTGTTTTCGACGGTGATCATGCTCGGGGCGGCGACGATTGTGCTTTATTCGATATGGATTCTAGTCATCTCGGCGGCATTTTGGGTCGTCAAGGTCGACAATTTGGCGTATTTGTTCTCCTCGGTGTTTGATTTTGCGCGTTGGCCGGTGACGATCTTCAAGGGCGTTTGGCGCATTCTATTTACCTTCGTCATTCCCATCGGAATCATGACGACGTATCCGGCCGAGGCTCTTCTCGGAACCCTCACGCTGCAGTTATTCGTCGCGACGCTCGTGGGCGCGTTGATTTTTGCTTCTGTGGCCCGATTCGTATGGACGCGGGCGCTTGGACATTATACATCGGCCTCGAGTTGATGATGTTTTCCGGTACGACCATGCCTGCTGATCTTGCTCGCGATACTGCCGTTGTTCCCGTGCCTGGCTTTCCCCATAAATTCGTTACTGAATTGCCTGATTCTTGGAATTGGCGGATGCCGTCGGGCGGCGTGCTCATGACGGTGGGCCTCCGCGCGTTGCGGGAGGCCGTCGCCGATCCCTCATTTGTGCCGATATCAGCGACGACCACGTTTTGCCGGCCTGTTCCGGAAGGACGCATTGAAATCGACGTGGCCATTTTGCGCCAAGGCAATGCCGCCACGCAAGCTCGCGCGTCATTACGCACACCGGACGCTGATGGCGTGTGCCTCGAAGTGACCGGCACGTTTGCTCGAGAACGCCACGGAATTGGCATTGATTACCTCGACGCGGTTTTTCCTGCTGTACCCATGCCCAATGAAGCGCCGTCCATCGAGGAAAAACAACGTATCGACGGGAAGGTGCGTCGGTATCGATTCCATGAAAATTTCGACATATGTTTGGCGCAGGGAAACAGGTGGTGGGAAAGTGCTTGGTCCCCGGGACCGGCGCGATTGGCGCGCTGGATGCGCTACAAAGTCCCGCAAAAAATGGGTAATGGAATGATCGATCCGTTCGCGTTGCCCCCCATCATCGATATGATGCCTCCCGCCATTCGGCAAAAAATGGGCCCTGAGGGCCCGCAATATTATGCCCCGAGCCTCGATTTGACAGTCCATTTTTTGGATCCCAGCCCGAGCGATTGGCTCCTCGTGTCCACCTATGCCCGTCGCGCCCGCGCGGGATACGCAACCGCCGAAGCGGAAGTGTGGGGCGACGACGGCAAACTCATCGCTTATGCCACGCAAACGATGTTTTTGCGGACGCCTGGAGGGTAATTGGTCATGAATGACTCCGCCACCCGTCGTGATCAGGCGAAAGAGGCTCTAGCGCAACTGCTTGCCGATTTTGCCTCGCGCAAGAAGCCGATTCGGGTGGTCATGAAATCGGCATATTGGCACCAACGTGCCGCCGGCAAAGCGCTGTTTCTCATCACGTTCGGTGGCCAGAGGACGTATTTATCCAGCTACATCACGACCCTCGGGCATACCATTTACGTACCGGATGATTTCGATTCCTGGGATCCCCGACGGGCGCTCGAGATTCTGCGGCATGAAGCGGTGCATGTTGCCCAGTTCGAACGTTATGGTTGGATCGGCATGATTCTGCTTTATGGAGTTCTGCCGCTGCCGATGGGGCTTTCTTGGTTTCGCGCGCGGCTCGAATGGGAAGCCTATGAAGAAACCTTCTGGGCCACCGCGGAAGTCGAAGGAATCGCAGCGGCCCGTTCGCCAGAATTACGTGCTCAAATCGTGCGCCGTTTCACGGGACCCGATTATGCTTGGATGTGGCCGTTTCCGCGAATGGTCGAACGTTGGATCGACGAAGTCTTGGCCGAGATCGAAAAAACACCAGACGGAAAAAGGCCCTCGACAAGCAGGACACAATCGGGTTAACGTAGAAAAACGCCGCTGCCGGCCCATTTCGAGGTGACGCTGCCGTGTGGATTCTACTTGCCGCCATTGCCGTGCTCTTCGCTATCGTGATTTACGACGTCAACCAGACGCGTCACGCGATCTTGCGCAATTTCCCAGTCATTGGCCATTTTCGTTACTGGCTCGAAACAATCGGGCCCGAATTACGCCAATACATCGTCACCGGTAACGACGAAGAACGGCCGTTCAGTCGCGATCAACGATCCTGGATCTATGCCTCGGCAAAAAAGGAAAATAATTACTTCGGATTTGGAACAGACAATGATCTCGAATTGTCGCCCAATTATCTCATCATCAAGCATGCAGCATTTCCTCTACACGAGCTCCATGCGGGCGAGCCAGGGTACGATGCGGGTTATCGAATCCCCTGTGCGAAGGTGATCGGCGGCAAACGCAAGCGCAAGAAGGCATTTCGACCAAACTCGGTCGTCAATACGTCGGCAATGAGTTATGGGTCGCTCAGTGGTCCGGCCGTCGAAGCGATCAATCGTGGCGCCAAAATTGCCGGATGCATGCAGAATACCGGGGAAGGTGGCGTTTCACCGTATCATCGCAAAGGCGGAGATCTGGTTTGGCAGATTGGAACGGGGTATTTCGGGTGTCGTGACGATCGGGGACGATTTTCGATGGAGAAATTGCGAGAAACCGTGGCGTCCGCCCCGATTCGCATGATTGAAATCAAATTGAGCCAAGGAGCCAAGCCCGGACTCGGTGGGGTGTTGCCGGGGGCGAAAGTCACCCTGGAAATCGCCGAAATTCGCGGTATTCCGGTAGGACAAACCTGCATCAGCCCGAGCGCACACACGGCGTTTTCGTCGGTGGACGAGCTGCTCGATTTCGTGGAAAAAATTGCCGGAGAAACGGGTTTGCCCGTGGGCATCAAGTCGGCCATCGGAGAAACGAAGTTTTGGCAAGACCTCGCCAGGCTCATGGCCCGAGG
>DAOMZH010001231.1:0-3149 GCA_035437985.1 Polyangium sp. (in: bacteria)
CATCTCGCTGATCTTCTCGCCCAGCGGACAACCATCGAGGTTGACGCCAAGGGGGTTTTTCTTGATCGCTTTGGTCTTGTTGTCGCGAAGACCCTTTGAGCACGAATCTTTGTCGCGATCGTGACAATACAAGCAGTAGTCGACTTCACGCTCGACTTCGACCGCGCTGCCACGTCGGTCTGTCAAGGAAAACCCATCACGATGGCGCCGCTCGTGTTCATGTCCGACGAACAGCTCGGGGAGTTTTTCGTCGGCGCGACGTAGACGGACGAGGTTGTGGTGGTCGACCGAGATCGGCGCAGCGAGAGATGCCCACTTGGCCGCCGGATCGTGATGATCCGCCTTGCGACTCGTGAGCCATGCTTCGACGGCATCGAGGGCAAACGCGACAACGGCTGCATCTTCAGAATCCGACGGCGTCTCGCCTGCCACGGCAACTGCGTTCGCGGCCACGGTCGTCAACGTAGGATCGACGGCCAGCGCAGACCTGACTCGCGCTGCCCGTGCATGAAGTTCATCTGTCCAAACTGCGCCACCAGCCTTGGCGGCTTTGCGGGCAACAGCGTCGACTTCGAGCAACAAGAGCGTGGACGTAGCGATTGCCAGCTCTTCATCCAAGGAGCCTGTTTCGAACAGGTTTGTCGCGGCTCCAAGAGACCAAAGAGCCCGATGCGCGGCACGTTTCGCGTCGGCAATCGTCCCGGACCAAGACTTGCCCGCATTCGGCTTGAACACGCGGGCCTTGGCGAAATCTTTCTTGAAGTTCCAGAGCGGCGAACGATGCGTGGCTGCATCGCGCAAGGCTTGTGCTTCCCGCTGCACACCGAACAAGCGCTCGACGAATCGCGACAAATGGGGAGCTCCCGCGAGAAGCGCTTCGGAGATCGCTTCGGGGCCCATGCCTTCGCCACGACAGTCTCGGTACGCGGAAAAACGGGCAAACCCTTCCGCATCCTGAGCCTCGAAGTACGAGAAAAACCTATTCGTCAGTTCAGCAAGTCGTAGGGGGTCAAAGAGATCCGCATAGACGAACCCTGGTTCACCAAGCACCAGCTCGTCCGGGCTCGATGTGCTGCTGACCCAGGAAGAGAAGTCGACTTGAAGACCGTTTTGCATGACGAACTCACCTTGAAACGAATCGACGGAGGGTAGGTTGAAAAGCGAAAAGCCCGGCGCTTGATGACGACCACGACGGATTGCCATTGGACGCGCGGGCGTCTCTATAATCCGCAGCGTTGCAAACAGCCACCTTGCGACGCGCGTCTCGAGACGGTGGCGAAGACGAGACGACGGGCCTCTTGTAGTGCGCCTGCTCGAATGAGGGCAAGCGCAGGATTTACCGGCTCGAAGTGCCGATCCTTCACGAGCGAAAGGCTGTACGCAGAGTCAAAAGACGAGGCGCTCGATGGTCCGGGTGGACATCTTGCCAGCCACGACATCGGGGTCTTGCATGAGGACTTTGTGCATCGGGATGTTGGTTCGAATCCCACAGACGATTAACTCGTCGAGTGCGCAACGCATGCGCGCGATCGCTTCGGCCCGCGTAGCTCCATGGGTGATGACCTTGGCCAGCATGGGGTCGTAGTCGTTGGGCACGCGAATGCCTCCGTAAACGCCGGAATCGACGCGCACGTTCCGCCCACCAGGCGCGTGATACTCGGTGATGAGACCTGGCCACGGCGCAAATGTACGTGGATCTTCCGCGTTGATTCGACACTCGATCGCGTGGCCCCGAAGGTGGAGATCACGACCACTCGGAAGCTTGACCTCTTCCCCTGCAGCTACACGAATCTGCGATTCGACGAGGTCGATTCCGGTCACGAACTCGGTCACCGGATGCTCGACCTGCAGACGCGTGTTCATCTCCATGAAGTACAGGTCGCCTTTTTCATCCATGAGGAACTCGAGCGTGCCGAGCGAGGTGTAGCCGGTTGATTCGAGGGCTACGCGGCACATATCGCCAAGGGCGTTGCGTTTGTCCGGGGTCATCACGGGGCTCGGAGCTTCTTCGACGATCTTCTGATGGCGACGTTGAAGCGAGCATTCACGTTCGCCGAACACGAGCACGTGACCTTTTTTGACTCCCAAGATTTGCAGCTCGATGTGCCGTGGTTCTTCGATGAATTTTTCGAGATAAATGTCGGAGTTTTTGAAGCCCGCCAGCGCTTCGGCCGTGACGGTTTCAAATGACGAACTCATCTCGGAGGCGCTGCGAACGATGCGAATGCCGCGGCCACCGCCGCCACCTGCGGCTTTGAGGATGACGGGATACCCAACGTCGGCGGCTTGGGCGGCGGCTTCTGCGGAATCCCGAAGAATTCCGGTGCCCGGGAGCAACGGCAAACCATGACGGCGGGCAGTTTCACGGGCGGATGCTTTGTCGCCCCAGAGGCGCATGAGTTCGGGGGTTGGCCCGATGAACGTGAGGCCGCAACGTCGACAGAGCTCGGCAAACTCAGCGTTTTCCGAGAGAAACCCGTAACCTGGGTGAATGGCATCCGCGCCGGTCATTTCTGCGGCGGCGAGGATTTGCGGCATGTTGAGGTAACTCTTGCGGGGATTGGCCGGACCAACGCATACGGCTTCGTCGGCGAAACGCACGTGAAGGGCGCCGGCATCGACCACCGAATGAATCGCTACGGTACGAATGCCCAGCGTGCGACACGCGCGTATGATCCGAAGTGCAATCTCGCCGCGATTCGCAATGAGAATTTTGCCGAACAAAGCCTTGATCTCCTCGGAGGTACGTCGTTCGAGCTCACACCTTGCGACAACGGAAGAGTTTCATTCCAAACTCGACCGGTTGACCGTCGTCGACGAGTCGCTCTTCGATGAGGCAATCGAATTCTGATTCGATCTCGTTCATGAGCTTCATCGCTTCGATGATGCACACGGTTTGTCCCGTCTTGACCGTATCGCCGATGGAGGCAAACGGGGGTTTGCCGGGCCCTGGTGCGGCGTAAAACGTCCCGACAAACGGGGAGGTGATGTACTCCGAAGCGTCCTCGGCTCGCGTGGTCGTTGGCGGTGGAGCAGCTGCGGCCGTAGGAGCAGCAACGATCTGCGACACCATTTCACGCGGGCTCGACGAGGAGCCACCACGCACGAGACGGAGACGAACATGCTCGTCTTCGAATTCGAACTCGGTG
>DAOMZH010001232.1:0-3145 GCA_035437985.1 Polyangium sp. (in: bacteria)
CATCGGATCGGCTTGTTGGCAAAGCTGCTGCGTGAGCGTGCCGCCCAAGGTGCCGATGAGTTGATCGTAGAGAAGATTAAAGACGAGGCCCTTGACGGTGTTGAGAATCGTTCCGGTAAACCCGCCACAGAACGTGAGCGCGTTCCTTAGCTGATCCTGGTTGACGTCGAGCTTGTTGACCTTGAGCTTCGAGTAGCCGTAACGCGCATGTGACTGATCTGTGTCCACTTCGAGCGAGAGATCAACGTCGAGATCGATGTTGGCAAACTCGGAAGGCGTATTGCACCCATTGCTTGTCAGACGCACAGCTGTGCTGCCCAAGAAGCCCAAACTGATCGGCAGATTTGCAAGTCGGATGGGCAGCGGTCCGGTGATCTTGATGTTGTGCGGCGTGGCCGTGTCGATGTTCAGCTGCGCATTACCGATGTCGATCTCGGCGATGCACTTCGGCGGGCTCGCATTTGCATCAGGTCCTCCCGGACAAACCTTCCCAGTGGTGATGGTCAGGTCGATGTCGGATTCGGGAACTGGGAACGTGATGACGCCCCCGTTGCCACCCATGCTCCCGAGCAGCTGTTTGGCGAGAGGTGCCAAGTTCTGTTCGAGGAACGTGATGCCCGTGTCGGTGAGACGAACCGAGCCTGCATTTTCGATGCGCTGGTTCGGCTCGAAGCCGCCGGCAATGGGCGTCATTCCACACCCAGAACAACCACTCGAGCACCCACCGCCAGCAAATCCGGCGATGAGGATCACGAGCATGATCCCAATGATATGTTTGAGGAAGCGAGGCATGGCGAAGTCCTCCGAGGGCCGCCGACGCGGCCTCTCCGAAATGCGGAGAGGCCGATTTTCATCGACGAATTCTCAGGATCGTACGCGTGGCATCACGCCTGCCGCAAGCGCTACGGAAGGGGACAACCGCCGTTGATCTTCACGGCGCTCGCGGCGAAATCTGCCGCTAGTTGTACAGCATCGGCACACGTTGCATCTGCCGCTGCATTCGTCGCATCGCACCAATCGCCCTTGTACAGAATCTTCGTCGTCGTTGCGTCGCGCTTGCACTTCTCGATGGGCGTCCCGCCATCGCCGTCTTCCGTCAACAACGCACACAACGACGCGTTCGCCAGATCCACGATGATGTTGTCCGCGTCTTCCAGCGTGATGTACCCCGAGAGGCTCCCGGCGTTGTTGAACGTGAACTGATTGTCGACCGGACTCGGGCCGCAGTTGTTGTAGGGATCGAGCCCCGATCCGTTAAACGAGCCAACGCAGTTGTTGTTCGACGACAACGTCCCCGTCAAGATCCGAGCCTTCCGCAACGGAAGCAGAATCGGCGCACCTTCGGCCGTGTAAATCGGCACGATGATGTCCTGCGCATCCGCCTCGGCCACGCTGAACTTGCCCATCGCCAACTCGGGCGCCACAAACTTGATTGGTTTGATGTCAAACGTTTGTGTCCCTTGCGTCAGCATCTCGTTCACGAACGAATACCCGTCCTCGGCTTTTGCTGGAGGTTTTGCACCACCGGTACACACGGTGTTCGTGTCCAGATCGATGTGCAGCAACCACGAAAACGTCCCGCCCTCCGCATCACCAGTCAGGTAACAGTCCGGGCGTTTCAACGTCACGCCACCGGCAACAGTTTTCCCGACAAACTTGGCCGGTCCGAGCGTCAGAGGCTTGCTGATGAGGATCTGCGACATGCGCAGACCAAATTGCTTCAAACCCTTGTTGTCGACGATCGCCACGCACGTGGGATCGGACGTGACACACGCCGCAGTGAGTTCACACGTCAGGTCCGTCGAGCCTGTCGAGCTCTGTTTCTCGTCGCCACCGCAACCGATGACCAGACCGAACAGACTCACCAAACCAAGGGCAAGCGAAGCAGCTATTGTCGAAAATCGCATTGATGTCCTCCACGAAAAGTGCGCGCAGAGGTTATCACGGAGTGCTCAGTGAACAGATGTGCCGGATGGTCGCGTCACATGCTGTGCGCGCCAAATTCGTACAGCTCGCGAATCGCTCCAACACGAGCGGCAACTAGCGCCTTCGTCAAGCTCGCCGTCTTCGTCGTTCCCACGCCTTCGACGCAGAAAGATGCGGTCGCGGTGCCATGCACCATTGCTCGGCGGAGGGCGAGGGGCGTGACCTCTGGGGTCGTCGCCAGGTAACCCATGAACCCGCCGGCGAACGAATCGCCCGCACCTGTCGGATCCACCTCGTCTTCGAGCGGGAAACCGTGCGCCGCAAACACGCCTTGCTCATCGAAGAGCAACGCGCCGTGCTCACCTCGTTTGATGACCAAGCGCTTGGGACCACGCGCCAAGATGTCTCGTGACGCTTTGCGAATGTTGTGAATGCCCGACAAGAGTCGCGCTTCTTCGTCGTTGATGATCAGCAGATCAATCCGCTTCAGCATCTCCGCCAACGTCGCGGGCTCTCCTTTGATCCAAAAGTTCATCGTGTCTGCCACGACAAACTTCGGTGCTTGCAACTGATCGAGCACATCGAGTTGTAGACGGGGATGAATGTTGCCCAGCAACAAGAGCGGGGTTTGTCGCCAGCCCTCGGGCAAACGGGGGCGAAAATCAGCAAAAACGTTCAGCTGCGTGTCGAGCGTGTCGCGATGCGTGAGATCCGCCGAATAACGCCCAGCCCAACGAAAGCTTTTTCCCGTTGCGCGTTCGACGCCCGTCGTGTCGATGCCTCGATGTTTGAGGTCGTGCAGAATCTGGGTCGAAAAGTCATCGCCAACGACGGCCACGACCCGCACCGGGGCAAACACCGATGCAGCCATTGCCGAATACGTGGCCGAACCTCCGAGGACGTCGCGGAAGCTTCCTGAAGGCAAGTCGAGATCATCGAAGGCCATCGAGCCAACGATCAACATGGGAGTATTTGCAGTCACAGCGGGCCTCTTATCACAAGTTCGGGAGCAGCCAGCGCAGCTGCGTCTTCACTTCCACAGGAATCAAATCCGGTCGCGTCATCACGGCACCTCGCAAGGCTTCTGCCGCAATGCTCTCCTTCGGATCCTGCACACGGTCAACGTCTTGCTGCTGCATTCGCCAGGTTCCGTCTTCGGCATCGGCAGGGCGCGGTTTGAATTTTTTGATGCGCTTTTTAACTTCGTAATTCCACGAAA
>DAOMZH010001233.1:0-3143 GCA_035437985.1 Polyangium sp. (in: bacteria)
AAATCCGTTTGGCATGGCCAGTTTGTTTTACAATGACGAACAAGGTGCCCAGGCCAGCGCAAGCATGGCGGGATTCCGCCGGACGTCGGGGGGCCTGACGCCGGTGGCTGGTGGTGCATTGCTCGTGGGCTTGCGCGATGAAACCGGGGCTTTTTTGAATGGGTTCGTCGCGGGCGAAAAGAATTTCGTAGTGGGTGAAGCGGGACGTCGCTACAGCATCGTGATTCGCAATCGCACGCCGAATCGAGTCGAATGTGTGGTTTCCGTCGATGGTCTCGACGTCGTCGATGGTCGCACGGCAGCGTTCAACAAGCGCGGGTATTTGGTGCAACCGCACGGCGAATTGGAAATTGATGGTTTCCGGCAGAGTGTCGAATCCGTCGCGGCCTTCCGGTTTGGCTCGGTGCGAGGATCCTATGCGGGACAGAAGACGGGCGATACGCGCAACGTGGGGGTCATTGGACTCGCGTTTTTCCACGAGCGCGGGACAAACCCATTCCCATTCATGCAAGACGAAGTCATTCGTCGTCAAGAAGCCAATCCATTCCCCGGCCAATTCGCTACGCCTCCTTGATCCGGCCCCAGAACTCACCCGTTACGCATATCTCCGCGCATAGGTCCGACGGTGGTGCTCGGACGATGGCAACCCATACACCAGCCCATTCTTCATCGCGAGGTTTTGCGAATTCGACGGCAAACTTTGAATGCCGTGGTTTTACCGCGGAGCGTCTTGGCGTTCGTCATCGGTGCGCGAACAGTGCGCGAACAAGTCGTATTGCTTGACGGGCTCATCAGCATGCGCGTAGCTTCTTACGCAGGAGGCCACGATGCTTGCGTTCAACCTCATCATGGATTGGTTGTTTCGGCAGATTCCCTGCATGTTGCCAGCCGTTTTTCTCGCGCTGATGACGTGCGCATGTGGGGCGCCGCGCGTCATTTACCATCCCGACCCGAACACGTGCGTCGTAAAGGATTCCGCATCGGGTCATCCCGAGTGTTTGCCGCTACCGGGGTTTTTCTGTGTCGACCCGCCTGATGAATCGGCGGCGGACAACGGGGTTGGTCGGAATGCAACCTTTATCGCGCAAGCACCATCGCTGTTTCCGTCGAAGGAATCGCTGGGCGCGATGCAGCCCATCTGTCCCCCCAATTCGACACGACTCATGCAGGAGTTCGAATGGAAAGACGCCAAAAAGGGGGCCAAGGCCATTGGCCATACCGTGGGGCGTGTGTTGACGATATGCGAAACCATTCTCGACCACATGAGCCGTCAGCCCGACCATATCCTTGCCGGGTGGAACGATATCCAGCCGGAGACACTCGAAGCCGTTTTTACTAAATGCACCAGCGAACTCGATACGTTGCCGGCGATTCCGGAATACGACGATCCTTGGCTCGCGGGTGCAGCGTCCCAAGGATTCCGCGAGGGGTATGGCGACGGCGTCGACGAAGTTTATTATCGGCTGCTGGCCATGGAATTGGCGATTGCGGCGGTCGAGGTGGCGGTGACCGGAGGCTTGGATTTGGTCGAAGTTGCGGTGACGCGGGGAATTCGCCTTTCGCTCAATGCGGTGCGACGCATGCCGATTTTCATTCCTGGTGCGGTTGGCGGCATTGGCGTCTTCATGAAAGGTATGCCGAAGGCGGCGATGAAAGCCGTCGCCAAAGGTTCGTCGCGCCGACTTGGCAACAATTTGGAAGCGCACGGCATCCACCGGTTGTCGGGTGAATTTGCGCATCACATCGTCGCCCATAACGATCCACGCGCGGCCAAATCATTAGAAATTCTGGAGAGTTTCGACATCAAGGTTGACAACTGGGTCAACGGCGTGTACCTGCCCGGCTACAAGACCTCGCCAAACCCCCGAGGCAAAATCGTGCACGGAAATGTTCACACGAACGCGTACTACGAGGCAGTGTACAACACGCTCCAAGATGCAAAGTCGCAAGCCGAAGTGATTCAAAGTCTCCGCCTCCTCGCCTTCAAACTCGAACACGGAGTCATGCCATGACCACGATCTACAGCCGGCTAAACGCCACGGGTTACGAGATCATCAACACCGTACACGGGTATCATGATGATCAAGTGTTCCGTGATCTGTATGGACCATCGAGAAAACACGACTGGAAGCCGATCCTTGTCAAGCGCGATCATCCGACGAGACGCGGGCGGTGCAAAGAAGCCGATATTCCCTATGATCACGACGTCTTGATCCTACGCCCACACGCCGTGGAAGCACTCCAGGACATCCTCGAAGCGCATGGTGAAGTGCTGCCGCTCGCGACAAACGATGGGGTCGAACTGTACGTGTTCAACCCGCGGTTTGTCGTCGACGCCCTCGATATGGAGCGATCGGAAATCGAGCGAATCCCAGAGTCAACCCGCTTTCTGATCCGCAAATTCGTGTTCATCCACGAGTTGATTCGCGACATCGACATCTTTCGTTTGCCCTACTCGTACCGTAAACCTAACTTCAGCGACCGGTTCGTCGAGCGCGTGAAGAAGGCGAAGCTGAAGGGCACCGAGTTCATCAAGTTGTGGTCCTCGGAAACAGCGGATTGAGACGCGACGCAGGATTCAACGTCTCCGCTTGCTCGCCTTCAAACTCGAACACGGAGTCATGCCATGACGACGATCTACAGGCGGATGAACGCGACGGGCTACGAGATCATCAACACCCACTCCTATGAAGACCTACAGGCGCTGAATGGACTTCATGGTCCGTCACGGATGAACAATTGGACGCCTCCCCGTGTTCAGCGGGTTTGTGCGACCAGACGAGGCGGCAATAAGCCGTCCGACCTTCCTCATTCAGGCCTCGCCTTTATCCTCCGTCGTTCAGCGGTGGAAGCACTCCAGGACATCCTCGAAGCGCATGGTGAACTGCTGCCGCTCGCGACAAACGACGGGGTTGAATTGTACGTGTTCAACCCCAGGTTTGTCCTCGATGCGATTGACCGTGAGCGCTCGACACTCGAATACGTTCCTGAGTCAACGACCATTTGGGTCAAGGAATATGTCTTCATCGAGTCCGTGATCCGAGGCATTGACATCTTCCACGATACCTTTGGTTACAACCTGACCTATTTCAGCGACCGGTTCGTCGAGCGCGTGAAGAAGGCGAAGCTGAAGGGCACCGAGT
>DAOMZH010001234.1:0-3136 GCA_035437985.1 Polyangium sp. (in: bacteria)
TTCTTCCTTTTCGAGGACCAACGTGATTTGCGCTTCGAGCCATACGGCACACGGATCGACGCCCGTCGGACGCAAGTTTGTCTCTTGCAACTCGCTTTCGAACCACAGCCAGACGATGAATTCGCGCCCCATGAATCGGCGCCCTTCGATGAGGTCCAACAGCTCCATCAGCTTTCCTCCAATCGTGCGAGAGACATGGGTTCGAGACCGGCGAATGCCGCTGATTGCCGTTGATCGAGGCCTATTCGTTCCGCCGCTGTGCCTGGACTTTCGGGGACGAGGTCGAGTTTGAACGTCTTTTTGAAGAGATCGTCGAAGAGCGTCGTGATGCGTTCGGATTGACTATGGAAGTGCACGATATTGGAATTGAGGTTCCAGACGACGTCGTAACACTTCAATGCTGGAACGAGTTGGCGGCGCAATTTCCGCACGACCATCGTTTTCAAGTCGGCTTTGGCTTGGCGTCCCAGTCTTTCGAGTCCGCGTTTTTCGAGCAAAGCTTGTTCGGCGTCACGTAAATGCGCTTTGAGCAATGGTCCAGGAATGGCCCAGCGATCAAGACGCATTCCGAGACAAACATATTCGTTGTAG
The DNA here is from genome assembly GCA_035437985.1 of Polyangium sp. (in: bacteria). GTDB lineage: Bacteria > Myxococcota_A > Polyangia > Polyangiales > Polyangiaceae > Polyangium. Next base: position 592 of record DAOMZH010001234.1, read on the forward strand.
AAAACTTTTTCATGGTCGAGATCCGTGTCGAATGGATCATCGACGTTTGCCCAGCCAACCCCCTCGGACTTGTCGTCGTCCGGCGAAAGTGGCTGGAACGCGTTGGCTCGAATGCGCTTGAGCGTCGTTCCCGGGATATCGTCGGGGATATCGCCAACGACGTAAAAGCGCGCGAAGGTCAGGTTGCCGCGGAGTGCACTCAAGGTGCGGCGCGTATAGTCGGGTTTGCCCAGGAGCGCAAGAAGATTCGACGGCGAGCAGATTGCCGCGGGGTAAGTTGGCATTTCTGAACAAACGACATCTACCGCCACGCATCCCGACGGAGCGTCCCAAGGCGGAACACTGACGCGGTTGACATGCCTGGAAGTGTCCACCACATCCCGTTTGTATTGACATGCCAATGCGACTCTGGTCATGTACACGCACCGGTCATTTGGGGACCAGGAGAGTCAGCGCATGCGTGGCGGTGAGGTTTTGGCGGATCGATTCGAGGTCGAACACCTTGCAGGCAGCGGGGGCATGGGCGATGTGTATCGGGCCAGAGATCTGCAGACGGGTCAACCCGTGGCGATTAAGGTGCTCACGGGCCAGCGGGCGGGGGATATGGCGCGTTTCGACCGAGAAGTGCGCATTCTGTCATCAATTACGCATCCGCGCATCGTGCATTACGTGACGCATGGAGTGTTGCCGTCCAAAGATCCCTATTGTGTCATGGAATGGCTCGAAGGCGAGGATTTGAGCCAGCGGATTTTACGCGGGCCGTTGCCAGTCGCGGATGCAGTGACCATCGGAATTCACGCTGCCGAAGGCCTCACTGTATTGCACGAGCGTGGCATCATGCATCGTGACATCAAACCGAGCAACTTGTACCTGGTAAATCGAAATATCGACGAAGTAAAGTTGTTGGATTTGGGTATTGCCCGCTCCGAATCGAGCGCGAAATTGACCGGCACCGGAATGCTGTTGGGAACCGTCGCCTACATGGCCCCGGAGCAAGCCAATGGATCGGCAACGATTGATGCCCGCACTGACATTTTCTCGCTGGGATGCGTCCTTTTCGAATGTTTGACCGGGGAAGTCGCTTTCGATGGCTCCAATGTCATGGCGATTTTGACCAAGATTCTTTTCGAGGACACGCCGCGACTCCGCCAAAACACTCCGCATCTGCCCCAAGCCCTTTGTGCCCTCGTCGAACGTATGCTTTCGAACAACCCCGACGAGCGCCCAAACTCCGCGCTGGCCGTGGCGCAAGCATTACACGATTTGGGTTCGTTTTCAGGTACTCCGTGGGAGCAAACCTTGGAAGTCGTGGGCACTTATTCGATTACCCATAGCGAACAAAGGGCGGTGGCTCTGATTTTCATTGGAGGGCGGGGCAATCTGGCCAATGATGAACAATTGGCCTTCGAGGCGACGCGACATGGAGGTCGTTTCGAGCGTCTTTTTGATGGTTCTGCCGCCGTCATGTTGGTCGGTCCGCAAGTGCCCACGGACTTGGCCGCACAAGCCGCGCGTTGCGCATTAGCTTTGAAACGACACACGGGACGTCGGCATATGGCGCTCGCTATGGACCGAAGCGAAGGTCGAGGGCCGCGAACGGTCGGTTTGGCCATTGATCGAGCCGCGAAACTGGTGGAGCGGGAAAATTGCACGCCAGCAACGGAAGAGCACGTCATGCTCGACAATGCAACCGTCGGATTGCTCGATGCCCGTTTCGACGTGCTCGAGGACAGCGGCATATTCGTTTTACGCGCCGAACGAGATATCGTAGAAGTACGCACGCTCATGGGCAAACCCACCCCGTGCCTGGGCCGCGATCGTGAGCTGCGCATGCTCGAAGAAGCCTACGATGACTGCGTGAACGATTCGACCGTGCGCGTGATTTTGCTCACCGGGGCTGCCGGCATGGGCAAGTCTCGAATTGCCAATGAACTCGTTCATCGAATTCGATCTCGTGACGAAGCGCCATCGATTTGGACAGCCCGCGGTGAACTTCTGGGGGCGGGATCGGCGCTTAGCATGTTGGCCGAATTGGTGCGTCGTGTATGCGGAATTCGGACCGGTGAATCGCTCGAGGTACGCCGCAACAAATTGAGCGTCCGTGTGCAACTCAATGTTCCAGCGCGCGATCAAAAACGCGTTACGGAGTTTCTCGGGGAAATCGTCGGGGCGCATTTCTCGAGCGACGTGAGCCCCGCTTTGCGCGCGGCTCGCAAGGATCCGCAACTCATGGGGGATCAGATTCGAGCTGCATTCGAAGATTTTCTGCGTGCCGAATGTGCGGCAGGTCCGGTCTTCATCCTCCTCGAAGATCTGCATTGGGGTGATGGGGCGACCATTCGCATTCTCGGTACGGCGCTCGCCGCGGTCGCTGAAAAATCGCTATTTCTTTTGGCCCTGGGTCGTCCCGAGGTCGAAGACGTATTTCCCCGCTTATGGGCGGAAAGGGGGCTCGAGACTCGGCGTCTGCAACAATTGGCGAAACGAGCCAGCGAACAGCTCGTGCGCCATGTGCTGGGAATGAATGCCGATTCGCAAACAGTCG
>DAOMZH010001235.1:0-3135 GCA_035437985.1 Polyangium sp. (in: bacteria)
GGGCACGACGGCGCAGGTTTTGGAAGCGTATTTCTTTATGACTGGAACCGCGATGGTCAGCTCGATGCGCTTTCCGGGTATACGACGGGCGCGAGTTTTTCTGGGCCGCGAATCGATATTCGGATTGGCAAGGGCGACTCGACGTTTGGCGAGCCCAAAATTATCGTCCCGGCCCCGTTGGCCTTGAAGCAGTGGTTTGTTGGGCCGGCCTCGCCATAGGACTCGATTTTCGTGCGGCGCCGGGAGATTCGTTGTTCAAGGGGAGTTTTGGGTCGCAAATCGCAAGACGGTCTGCTTTTGTAATGACCTGTCTGGACTTCGAATCGGTTTGATCGCGCGCAACGTCGTCACCATTTCCAGGACGACATTACGGAGCGTTTGCACGGCGCGATAGATTTCGTTCCAGGGTTTGTTTTTATATTCATTGCTCACGATGAGCAATATTTCTTCGACCTCCCAGTCACCACGATAGCCATAATCTGCGCGCCAATAATAAGGTTGGCTAAAGTAGCCCCAGGAATCCCACACGTAACGACGCACGTGCGTCGGGTCCGCATCCGCGTCGTCGCTCGAACCATAAGGAACTCGAAAAATGGCCTTTGCGTTGGGTTTGGCAAGGCGGTGGAGCTCCTGCATCAAGCCCAATGAATTTCGAATATGTTCCAAAACATGACTTCCCACAATTTCGGTCATGCTATCAGACTCGAAAGGCAACGAACCCGATTCCAAGTCCACGACGACGTCGACTTCGGGCAAAGCGGCGGAATCGATGTTGATCCAGCCGGGAAGCGGCGATCGTCCACACCCTAAATTCAGACGGAGGTCGCCGTCGATTCGCGCGAGCACACGCGTGACCTGGGCGTGCACGTCTTCGCGCACATTCGCGGGAGGCTCGGCGAAAACGTGATTACAGGTGGAGCAACGGAAGCGTCGTTTGGAAAGATGAACTCCGCTCGTCTCGGGAGAATACGTTGCCGTATCCGGCTCGACGTTCTCGTGACGATGACACAAGGGACAAACGGGTTGGACCGAGCTGGTTTCCATGATGGAGCATGACGGTACACGAATGGCGTCCGGAGCCAAGTATTTTTTGCGCGCGGTCGATGTGGGCCATTGGGCACACGTACCTCGATAACGTGCGTCCGAGTCGCGGATGATTGAATGCGTCCTTTGGGGATGTCTTGTTCGTTCACGGGGTGATCGAAATGATCATCGGGACGGTGATGGATTCATGCACCGCATCGGGCAATGCCCCTGGAATTCACTGTGTTTCTCCGTCAATCAATCTTGGCACGCCTCATGCAATTGCCCAATTCGACGCAGCGAATGCGTTGGTAAACCACCGGCAATGCCATAGGTGAACGCCCTTTTTATGGGCTCGTTGATCCGGTGGCGTTCAGTTTCCCTTCATGGAGATGACGATGACGATCCGTAATTTCGTACTCGGTTGTTCAGTCTTGGCCCTCGCCGCTTGTTCGGGAGCAGATGACGACTTCGTCGAAGAAAACGACGCCAATATCGAGCCGGTCATCGTCTCGAACGTGACCGATGGTCTCTATATTTTGCGCTCGGTCGCGACCAACAAGTGCCTCGACGTCGCTTACTCGAATAAGGACAACGGCGGCAAGGTTCATGAATGGACCTGCAATGGGACCAACGCGCAGGTTTTTCAAATTACGGCGGTTGGTGGAGGGTTTTTCAAGATCGTCAACGTCAACAGCAACAAAGCGATTGACATCAAAGACGTGAGCACCTCGGAAAACGCCCTGGTTCAACAATGGGATTACGGTGGTGGTCCCAATCAACAATTCAAGTTCGTGCCTCGGGGCAACAACCAATTCAGCATTCATGCGCGCCATACCGATATGGTCATCGACCTGTTTTGGGGTAAAGCTGAAGATGGCACGCCGCTCGTCCAATATCCGTACATTGGTGGAGCGAATCAACGATGGCTTTTGGATAAGATTGGCAGCACCGGCGGCGGTGGGGGTACGACAGGTGGCGGCGGCACGCCGACTGGCGGACGAGCTTTGACGATTCGCAACAATTGCTCGCAGCCGATTTGGGTTGCGCATTCGCAAAACGTGCAGTCGGCGAACAACGTCAAATTGAACCCGGGCGGCACGTACGTTTACAATGTGCCCGAAAACGGAATTTCGGCCACCCGCTTTTGGCCCAAGACCGGATGCAACGAGAATGGGACGAATTGCAAGATTGGTGATAGCGTCGCGCCGTGTCCCGCTGGAGGTTGCCAGCCGCCGATTGAATCGAAATTCGAGGCGACATTTGCCGCCAAAGGTGGTGCAGCGCAAACGTGGTACAACCTGAGCCAGGTCGATGGATACACGCTGCCGTTTAAGGTCGTGCCCACTGGCGAAGGTGCAGGAACGGGAAATTGCGTGGTTTCCGACTGTTCGGGTTTGTCGCTCGACCGCTGCCCGGGTAGCGAAGATCTCGGCAATGGCGTGATTGGCGGTTATGCCGGTCAAGACTTGCGCGTTCGTGATTCGTCGGGGGCGGTGATTGGTTGCATGGCTCCGTGCAAAAAATGGAATTACCCTGCGCCGTGGGGCCTGGGCAAACCCGAGAATGGGGATCCGGGTTTGCACCTGTGCTGTCCGACGCCGATTGATCCAGCCTCGGGGCAATGCACGGTGGCCAATGGTTGCATGACGTCGCAAGCGTGCAGCAATGCGGGCGATCCATTGAGTGTCGAACATACCGATTACGTGAATGTCATGCGGCAGATGTGCCCGACCGCGTACAGCTACGCGTATGACGACGCGGCGGGTCTGCATGCCTGCCCGAGCACGACCAGCTTCGAGGTCACGTTCTGCCCCTGATTCTCTGAAATACCGCCCGCCTCGCCCAAAGATTGGACAGACGCACCGACTTGATCTAAGGTCGCTGCATGCGTCCCTCGTTCAACACCGCCGGCCCGTGTATCCCGGGCAAACACTACATGCTTCCGCCCGAACGACGGCTTGCAGATGTTCTCGAACTCATCGACGAACACAAATATTTCACGCTCCACGCTGGGCGCCAAACGGGCAAAACAACTAGTGCTCAGTGGCTTGTCGAGCATTTGAACGGGACAGGACGTTTTTGCTCGGTGCACGTTGACGTACAGAATGC
>DAOMZH010001236.1:0-3134 GCA_035437985.1 Polyangium sp. (in: bacteria)
ATCGTAATGCCCGAGAGCCCGGTCGTCTCGGCCAAACTTCGTAATGTGTCAGGCTCGAAGCCTTGCCACAAATCTGCTTCTTGTTCGCATAAAGCCAGATCTTCATGCGCTTCATAATCAATCACGCACACGGCCCCGCCGCGAGGTTTGGCAAGGTTATACAACGCTTGCATCGCTCGAACAGGCTTTGGCGCATGATGCAATACTCGCGCGGCCACCACCACATCCGCTCCACCCCGATCCGTTATGGTGCGTAAAACCTCCGGCCCGTCATATTCACCAAGCACCAGCTCGACATTGCTCAATTCTCGACGCCGAATGCGTTCCTCCGCGAGCGATACCTGCGCCTCGGAACGATCAATTCCCACCACGACATCAAAAATAGGCGACAAAAGCTCGAGCAATGAACCATCGCCCGTACCCACGTCGACAGCCAACGCACGATGCGGAAGTAATGGCGCAATGGCCGCCAAATACGCCCCAAACTCCGGCGCCGGCCCCGGTCGTAATGGCCGCCCACCCCGAGCAAAAAACTCCCGCGTCGTCGCGTCGCGTGTGGCAATGACCTCTGCAATGCGCGCCAAGGTTCCATCGGACGAACACGCCGCCGTCCCAGAACGAACCGCATCCGCAACCACCGGATCCGCCATCACCCCGGGCGTCAACCGTAATAACGTCCACGTTCCTTGCTTGCGCGCCGAAAGCAATCCAGCATCCCGAAGCGCGGACGCATGCCTCGAAATCTTGGACTGCGCTTCATGAAGTAGTTCCGTAAGTTCACCAACTCCGAGTTCCTCGGCAGCCGCAAGCGCTAACAATCGCGGCCGAACGGGATCTGCCAACAGTCGGTATAACTCCCAACGTTGGGTCGCATCCGTCGAAAATCGACCGCTTGATCCCGAGGCGTCCTGCACGTCGATACATATATGCGTTCATCTGCATGAATGCAAGAAGAAATTTTGCTTAAAATTTGTGAATATGGATACGTTGTATGCGGACGAAACTGCTGGTAGCATCCGCGGCCCGTGTCGGAACTTCGTCCCTTCGAATCGCTTTTGCCCGTTCAGTCGTGGCCGGATGGCTCCGAGATCCTTCGATCTTTTCCGCTTTTGTCGTTCGCGACCGCGGATGTCGTCGATCGGATCTGCCAGGGCAATTGGTACGTCCTTCCTGCTGATGAGCTCCTCTGGCGCCAAGGCGATCCCGCTGAGGCCGCCTACTTCGTCATCGCCGGACGCCTCGACGTCCTCGATCCTTCACGACCCGAAGATGTCGATGAACGAGTGATCGCTTTCGTCGAACGTGGCGAAACAGTAGGGGAACTCGCGCTTTTGGTCGATACTCCACGTACGGCCTCCGTGCGTGCTCGTCGAGACACGGTTCTGGTCGAGGTGCCCCGAAGTTTGTTTGCTGAACTAGCGCGGAGCCATCCGGAGTTTACGTTGGCCTTGGCGTCGCGCATTGCTGGCCGATTGGCGGAAGCGACGGCTTCGGAACTTCGGCGCACGCGTAGGCGACGCACGACGTTGATTGCGATAGCCCCCATTGATCCGGGTCTCGATGTCGCGTCTTTGGCGCGCGGACTGTTGAATAGTTTGTCCGAGTACGTAAAGGCGCGCGAAGTATCGGCGGCGGACATACGTTCGGCTCTTGGCGAAGATGCATTGGAGGCGACGCCGGAGTCGGCGATGGGGTCGCGTTTGTTGCAATGGCTGCTCGAAGCGGAAGATACGGCCGAAGTTTTGTTGCTCGTTGCGGATCATAGTTTGTCGGGATGGACCAATTGTTGTTTGCGCCAGGCGGATCTCGTTTTGCTCGCCGCACGCGGGGGAATTGCGGCGCCACGTAATGCATTGGCTGAGAAGTTGCGCGAACGTCCCAATACGGCGGCCGATCGTCGCGAGCTTGTCGTCGTGCATTCGCGCGATGTTTCCTCTCCGCGGGGTACACGTCGCTTGCTCGATGCTTTCCCGGTGAACGTCCATTATCACGTGCGTATGGGCAATACGAATGATTTTCTGCGTTTGGCGCGACGGTTGACGCAGCGGGGAATTGCCTTGTCGTTATCGGGGGGTGCAGCTCGGGGCGTCTCCCATTTAGGCGTTTTTCGCTCGATCGCGGCGCGGAACATTCCCATCGATCATCTTTCGGGAACGAGCATGGGGGCGTTATTTGGTGCGTTTTGGGCCGCTGAATACGACTTCGAGGATATTTCTCGAGCTGCCCGCAAGTTTGCGGAAACCTGGTTTCTCGACCCGACGTTGCCCGTGGTTTCCGCGCTCTCGGGTGAACATCTCCAAAAATTCCTCAAAGAATATTTCGGGGAGCAGACGATTGAAGATTTGTGGCTGCCGTATGTAGCCATTGCCAGTCGTCTGGACAATGCGTGTCCCCATCCGATTCGCCGAGGATTCGTGGTCGATGCGATTCGGGCGAGTGCTTCGGTGCCTGGTCTTTATGCCCCCGTGCCGCATGATGGCACGCTGCTCGTCGATGGATTGTTCGCCGAGAATCTTCCTGCTCGTCGGGCTTATGATGAAGTTCTCGGGTATACCATTGCCGTGAACGTGATTCCTCCCGCGGCTTCGCCCTCGTGGACTGCGCTGGCGAGTGCCCCCAATGTGTTGCAACGCGCGTGGTCCATCGTAAAACCTCGGGCGCAAACGCGTATTCCACCTATTCTCGAGCTCGTGATGTACAGTTTCTTCTTGCCGACCGTACGTGATGCGCGGGAGCTGGCGCGAATCGTCGACTGTTACATCGAGCCGGCAGTCGGGCATATCAATTTTCTCGATGGTTTTTCCGGGGATGAATGCATTCAGCTCGGGCAAAAAGCGGCCGACGAAGCGCTGGAAGCATGGATCTCGAATGATCCCGAAGTTGCGGACATGTTGTATTCCAAGCGGAAGGCCGAATGAATGCCGGGTCTGTCCTTCGTTCCGCATGGCTCGAAGCAATGGGGCGCTGGCATTGTTATTCGGTAGAGGGGCTCGTTCTTGTCCTCACGCGCGGTGCGAAATTGCTCGTTGCTTATCATGGGCGTGGAATTCGTTTGTATTTTTCGCTTATGGCTGAGGAGGTACGCGCCGATTCTTGTTATCTTCCGAGCATCAACTTCCACGAAGGATTGTGAC
>DAOMZH010001237.1:0-3134 GCA_035437985.1 Polyangium sp. (in: bacteria)
TCCCTTGTGATGCACCGTTTTTCTGCGCCAGTCCTGTTGTTTTTGACGTTGTTCGCTGGTGGGTGTTCGTCCGAGCCTCTCGAACGAACCCTGCGGATCGTGACGGGTCTGGAAACGGACACGTTTACCGCGACGCCGGCAGTGACCAAAGTGCGCATCGAGGCGCGGACAAACGGGGACGACGTGTTTGCCGCGGAAGCTGTTCCCGGTGGTGCGTTCGACCTCGGAGACATTCCGTACGACGAACCGTTGGCGATCGAAGTGACGGGCACATCGGCGGATGGTCTGGTCGTGGTTCGAGGTCGGTCTCTCTCGGCGGTTTTACCGAGTGCGTTTGCCACCGAAGATGTGCCGGTGTTCGTGCAGCGTGTGGGCACGTGGGCGCGTCCGTCAGGAGCGCTCGACCGCGCGCACGTGGACGCTCCCGCATGCGTGCTGGGCGAAAGGTTTGTCGCGACGACAGGCGGCTCTTTGGCGCGTAGTGAAGCGGGCGAAGCGGATGCGACGATCGGCGACTATTACGATTTGCTCGCTTGGAACAGTGCGGTTTCGAGCGCGTTTCCGATCGAAGCAAAGTCGCTCGTCGGACGTTACGACGGGATGCTCGTCGTTGGAGATTCCGCAGCGGTGTTTGCGACGGCTGATGCGAGTCCCACGACGGTGCCTTTGCCAAGCGGTTTGAATTCGTTTGCCGATGTTGCGGGGGGCTATGTGGTCGACTCACCAGCGGGGACGAGTTTTGTCATTGGAGGAACCCGAGGGGGGGACACACCAGCACAAGGCGTGCTTTCGTTCGGTTCGGACGGGCTCGTGAAAGGTTTGTCGCTCGTGCAAGCGCGTATGGGAGCAGCGGCAGCATGGGCCGAGGGTGTGGGGTTGGTCGTGGCGGGAGGAAGCGCGACGGGGACGGGTTTCGAGCTGATTCCAGAAGGACAAACTGCTTTCGTGGCGCGAGATCTTCCGGCGGATCCTACGACGGGTGCAGCCGCGGTGGCTTTGAGCAAAGAAAGAATGCTGCTGATCGGCGGGGTCACGGGGGGTCTGGGTGCACCTACGCGGACTTGGGATCCGTCGTGTGTGTCGGGATGTTCGATGATGGATGTCGTGGGTGCCGAATTGCCGGTGGCGCTTGTGAAATCGCGCGGTTTTTCCTTGGGAGGATCACGCGTTCTGGTGGTGGGTCACGAAGCCACGGGACAGAAGCTCGTGCGGGTGTTCGAGGTGGACGTCGACAAACCGTTGGTGGTCGAACGACCGTTGCGGGAAGCTCGTTCCGGGGCGACCGTGGTTCCAGCACCCAACGGCACGTTGGCGATCCTGGGTGGCTTGCACGAAGACGGAACGCCGGCGCTCAATGTGGAGACGTTTTTTCCGTGAAGCTCACACGCGCACGACTTGCCCACCGCGCATGACGATCGCCCGTTCGAGTGGGGCATGAGCAGTTGCGCCAGGCCAAACCACCACCTCGCTGAGCACACCTTGTCCCAGAATCGCAGCCCACGAACCGACGACGGATTCGATGGCATCCACACCCGCTTCGAGCACCGCACCTTCGCCGCAATACGCAGCTTGTCGCGCGTCTCTCAACCAGCGCAGGTTTTCTTCGAGGTACGCCTGGACCGTACCCAGGTCCGTAAACCGAGTGACGACATCGGCCGTCGCGACTCGTTCACCTCGCCGCAACGCCGGCAGGTACACGTCCGCCATGAAGCAACCTTCCTCGGGCAAACGATCACGCACGGACGAACCAATCATTTGTACTCCAACATAATCCGCACTGCTCACTTCTTCGCCGAACACTTCGCCACGCAAACGCACGACTTGCCCGTCGGACCCTACCCCTAGGGTTCCTGCGCCAATCGCCTGACGCTTCGACGTCGCGAGCACCGCGATGGCGCCTCGAGATGTTTCACGCGCGTAAGATTCACGCAGGGCTGCGACATCGACGTCGGCGAGGATGTCTCCGTTCCAGACGATCACGTCACCCGGTCCCAAGGCCTCCGAAGCTCCTGCAACACCGCCCGCAGTGCCTCGAATGTGCGCTTCGTGGACGAGCCGCACCGGACATGCCAGCGATTCGATGAGGGCTTGATCGAACTTGTGGGCGAGATGATGCGTATTGACGACGAAGCGTTCGACGCCCCCGTGCGCGAGGCGTTCGATGATGTGCGCAAGTGCGGGACGATCGCCGATCCACACGAGAGGCTTGGGGAGTTCGTTCGTCAGCGGCTGCAGACGAGTTCCCAACCCTGCACAAAGAATCATGGCGTTCGTCATGGTCGAATACGCTCAACTTTCGCGGAAAAATGGCCACTCGGGCAAACCACGTGCTACCGCTTCGCCGTGAGAAATTTCGCGCCCGTACTTTCGGCTTTTTGGGCTCTTCTGCTCGTACCTCCAACGTTTGGTGCGCTCACTGCAGCATGCGGGAGTGAGCCAGTTGGGGTGGAAGCATGTCGGTCGATCGAATCTGCGCGTTGCGAGGCGACGAAGGCTTGCGGAGTCAGTGACGTCGAATCGGAATACTGCGTCGCGTTCTACCGTGATCAGTGTCTACATGGCATAGCGAACAAAGCTGCAGAGCTTTCGACGACAACAACAGAAGCGTGCGTCGAAATGATCCGTAACGTTGCGGAATGTGCCCGCGGTGGTGCAGTGTCGATGGCCGATTGTCCTGAGATAACGCTGGTTGCGGGGACCGATCCCACGTTCGTTCTGCCTTGCGGCATCATCAATCGCTCACCGCAAGTGCTTCAAGCCTGTGCGTTTCTGCGCATCGATGCGGACAATGCGTCGAGTTCGTCGTCGAGTTCGTCGTCGAGTTCGTCGTCGAGTTCGGGCGATGTAGCGGACGCGGGTGATGGGGGTTGATTGCGGTTGAGCTACGGGGCGTCAGGCGCGCCAGTGTCGGCGTTCGCGTCGGGATCCGGGCTTGGAGCGTCGGTGATGATGGTGTCTGGCGCTGCATCGCTCACCTCTGGTTCTGGGCAACCAGTTTCGAGGTAGATCGAATACGGATCCTCGCCAGGTCCACAGTCGATTCCTCCATCGTAATTTGCCGGTTCGACGTTGCCCGTGATGGCTGGTTCGGCCTCGAAGCCCAGGCCAACGGAGATGGCGTCGCACTTCTTGTT
>DAOMZH010001238.1:0-3133 GCA_035437985.1 Polyangium sp. (in: bacteria)
TGGTCCGGGTGCAGGGTCGGACAGACCCTGCTCGGGTCTGGGGTGAAACCCCAGCACAACGCTGACAGCTGTGCTCTACTGCCGATACTTCGCCTTTGGCGGATGCCAATAACGAACCAAATCCGTGAGCAACGTCGTCGAGATCTGCGCCAAGTGCGCGATGTGATCGTCTTCGCGATACCCTCGATACCCGCGCACGTGAAAGTTTCCCTTGTGCGCTTCGCTCCGCTGCTCCAGCCAGCTCTCGGTGGCGATCACTTGTCGCGCCAAAGGAAACGCAGGTCTGTCCGGCCAATCCGCAGACCGAATCCGATACGCACCTACCGTTGCGATCAACGCGTCCGCTGTCTCGGTCGTCGTTGCATAACGAAACTCGCTCACCTCCGAGTGCGTCATGACGAACAGTTTGTCGCCGGAGGCCGCTTCTTTGGCAAACTGCACGAAGGGGGCCATGCGTTCCAGGTCCACCGTGCGCGAAAAGTCCTCCTTCAAGTTCGAGTGCAGTGCATCGGCCAAAAGCACCGCCGATACGCGAGAACGACTCGTCTCTTGCATCAACAAGCGCAAAATCGCCCCATATCCGGCGCTCCACGCCCCAAACGCCAAACGCCCGAGTCGCGCTCCCTCGAGGCCCCGTGACTTTGCAGCTTCGACGATACGCTGAAGTTCGTATGGGAAAATCGATTGGATGCCGTAGTGGTTTTCGTACGTGCCCGAACCAGTCCCAGCATTCACCACGAACACGAGCGCATCGAGGTTCGCGGCGGCGACGCTTTGCACCACAAGTTCAGTGTTCCCATGAAAGAAAACGAGCAGGTCGAAAACGCCATCGACAGATTGAAAGTTGGGCGGGACAAACAGCACGCCCGAACTGATGATCGAACGACCCGAGCGATCGAGGTGCGCATCCGCGCGGACTGTCGGCATTGCCGAGGCACTTGGCAGAGCCGACGTCGCCGGATGCATCTGCGGGTGAACCGCGAGATGTGGCAAATGCGCTGCCCGCAAAGGTTCGGAGCTCGGGGGAACAGCCAGGGACAAACTGCCCAACGCGAGCGCGAGCGGGGCCAGGACAAACGCGCTTATGCGGACGAACCAACCCGAAATCTCTGCCCTACGCCCTCTTGTCACCGAGCGATTTAATGTACTCGGTCGCTGGCAACACGCAGACGATAATCACGGTGATGTTGTCGTGTCCGCCGTTGTCATTGGCCAGCTTGATCATCGAGTCGACCGTCGTTTGCGGATCTTTCATGTCCATGAGACAACGACAAAGTTCAGCGTCGTTGATCATCTTCGACAAACCGTCGGAGCACAAAAGATAGACGTCGTTCGCTCGTGGCCGTCCCATGATGAGGTCGATCTCGACGCCTGGAGTCGTCCCGACGGCGCGATGCAAACGGTGCGCAAAAGCCGCGCCTTTGAAGCCGAGCGCCGCCATCGTGTGGTCGGTCGTGATCTGGTCCAACTTGCCGTCACGCAAGCGGTAACAACGACTGTCGCCAACGTGACCGAGGTACAAGCGCTGCTTGTTGAGCATGAAGCGCGCCGCAACGACCGTCGTGCCCATCCCCTTGAGCATCGGATCGGTTTGCGCTTTTTCGTAGATGGTCTTGTTCGCGGTCTGAATCGCCCGCGCCACTTCGGCGCCTCGTTTCGGCACGTTGTTGTACGTGGGGCCGTCGAACTTTTGCGTCGTGAAAGCTTGTTCGATGAGCTCTACCGTCAGCGCGCTGGCGACTTCGCCTCCAGCATATCCACCCATGCCGTCGGCCACGACGTAAAGCCCCTGCTCGTCGAGCACGAGGAAGCTGTCTTCGTTGAACTTGCGCCGCTTGCCGCGATCGGTCTGTCCGGACGCACTCACCAAGAAAAACGGCGAAGTTCGCGTGGGTTCGTCGTCGCCTGCGTTGTCGTCGATGACGATCGGAGTTGCCGCGATATTTGCGACGACCACGTTGTCTTCATCGTCATCGTCGTAGCTGGCCTTGGACAAACTCGGCAAGGGTTTGTCTTTGTCCGCAGCCGGACTCAGCGTGATCGTGGTGATGTCGTTTTCTTCTTCAGCAGCTTCTTCCGCCGTTCGCAAACTTGGCAAGCTGCTCAAGTCCGCGCGAGGCTTCTTGGTCGCCGGTTTGTCCGCCGACGCAGGGGTGCTCGGAGAGTCCAACGAATCTGCGTCGTCGAGAGCAATTTTGGGGCTGCCCTTGCCGCGCATGAGGATGATTACGACGGCGACGATGACGACGCCTACGATGACGGCAATGACTGTCGTATCCATGGACGAGAACCCCGGCCGAACGGTCGATGTCGAGCCCGTTCTTGTTGGCTTGTACTACGACCACGCCCCTCCCCGTGAGAAAAAACCAGCATCGGGGTCGTCTTCGTTCCCGCACCTGCCAAAAGGGTGCGATTCGAAGCATCAGGCGCGTGTTGTCTCTTGCGCTCCGAGGCGGGTCAAACCCCGCACGATGCGTTCACGAAGAACGTTGGGAATCTGTCCGGCAAGTTCGACGGCGCGTTCGTAATGTTTTCGTGCAGCATCCACGCATCCACGACGCGCCTCCGCCATCGCTCGCGCCTCGATGACTTCGATTCGCTCCTGCCAAACATGGAATCGCGCGGCCCGCGCTTCGAGTTCGTCCCACGCAGCGTCGTCCCCATCGGACGTCGCCAGCTCCACCATCGAACACAAAACATCGTCCGATGGAGCTGCGAGTGGTGCGGCACTTTCACCCCGCAAGCGTTGAGCAAGGGTCCGAGCATGCGCCCCGTCGCCTCGATACAGGGCGATCCGCGCTTCGAGCAGCACCGTTTCAGGACGAAAACCTCCGGCCGCCCACCGCTCGTTCGTCGCGCGAGCACGCGCCACGTGCTCGTCCGCTTCATCAATGCGGTCCATCCAGTACAAAAACTCCCCCAAGTTCGAATGTCCGCAATACTCCAGGTAGTACTGGCCCAACTCACGACCGAGTGAAATTACGCGTTCGAAGTCCGCGGTCATACCTGCTCTATCCCCTTGAAATGCTCGCAGAATTCCGCGGTTGTTCATCGAACTTGCAAGGTGCAGCATGTCGTGATGGGCCTCGCACAACGCGACGGCGCGGTCGAGAACGGTTGCCGCATCGGACAA
>DAOMZH010001239.1:0-3127 GCA_035437985.1 Polyangium sp. (in: bacteria)
CGCACGGCCGACGTCGATGTCCCAACGGTGGCTACGCGTTCGAGCGAACGATTGCCGCGGCTCGATATGCCAGCGAATAAGTCTTCAGATGACGTTTTTGCGGCGACGGTCGTGCAACCGGGAGTGACGATTGATCCACAAACGACGTTGCCCTCGCCTCAGGACGCGAAATCCGGGGGGAAAAAGACAGCCATCATTGCGGCAGTCGCGGCGCTCGGCATTGCCGCAGTCGTGACGGGGTTTTTCATGTCCAGACCGGAAGCAGCGCAATCGGACTCGTTACCGAAGCCTGCGAATTCGGCAACGAATACAGTCGTTTCGGCGGCACCGACGATAGCCCCGGTCGTGCCGGCATCAGCCGCACCCGCAGCTTCAGCGGCGGCTTCGGATACGGTGGAATTGCGCTTCAAAGCAACGCCAGAGAACTTGGACGTTTTTATTGGCGAGCGCAACCTAGGCACGACTCTGGGCCCCATTCAGGTGCCCAAAGGTGACACCGAGATATCTTTGACGTTTACGGCAAAAGGTTTTCAGTCGAAGAGCATTCCGGTCAAACCGTCACAAAACCGTGAGATTCTTATCTCGCTTGACAAGAGCGTATCGACGGCGAAGCCACCTCCGACCAAGACGGGTAACAATGGCGACCTCTTATACTAAAAATAATCACCAGCGCCGACGACGTGTGGGGATCATTGGAGGCTATTTCTTAGCTTTGGGTGCATTGATTGCGTTGAGTGCCCCGGGTTGCGAGCCATTAGAGACGATTACGGAAAACCAATGCGGCAACCGGGTCATCGAACCCGCCAATGGTGAAGCCTGCGACGAGATATCGGACAGATGCGGCGCCCCCTCGACGATAGGCGCATGTCGCTTCGTGTGCGAGTATCCGGATACGCTGGGCGAACAGTGCCCTGAGGGAAATGGTTGTGGATTGGATGGTATCTGTCGCAGGTCGAATGGTTTGTCGGATTTAGCCATATCCATCGCTGGGGGGGATACTTGGAGGTTGCTCTCGGGCGATTTCGATGGAGATGATCGTACGGACATGGTCGCCGTGGGTCTGAATACGGCCGACGTGCATTTCATGACCACCGACGGATTCATCGAAGGCACCATTTCATTGCCGAATGAAAGGGGCATGCCAGCCATTGGCGATGTCGACGGCGACGGTATATCCGATATCGTCCTGGCTTTGGACCGATCTTTGGGCATCCTTCTGGGGCAAGAAGATCGACGTTTCGTCACGCAGGGACGCCCAATGATGTACCTCCCGCCAGCCACGAAAAAAGTCGTGCCACTCGGCGATTTCGCAGACGACGGATATATTTTGCAATTCTCCGAAGTTGCGACGCCTGTAACGGGTCAGCCATTGACCAAGATCGACTTCCTCACGTTTACCAAGGAGGGCGGCCGGGAGCATCCTGGCGAAGCCATTCCACCCATTCCTGGATCGCAAGTGGGAGCGATTGCGGCGGCAGGTATTGTAGATGGGGGTATACGATGTGCAAACGTGGCCTTCGAGGTGACGGCAGCGATGCTCCCAAACATGAACCTGGCGCCCCGGGTGGTGCTTGGTACGAAGTGTCAGGGCGGCGTGACTGGCCAAATGATCGATTTGCCCCCGGGTACGAAACCATGGGGCGGTGCATATCTCGGCGATGCCGACAGCACGGGTGAGCGTTACTTGTTTTTCGGGGCTGAGGGAATGGCTGGCCCGGAACTGCATGTTTCACGAATCAATACACTGGGCGCCGCAATGGGTTCGATCAAGTTCCTCGACGTGAACGCAGGCGAGTGCCTGACGAGTCTCGCCAGCGCCCCATTGGCCATTGCTGATTTTAATGGTGACGGATATCCTGACATTGCCGACAGCCGTGGGGTGATTGTCTCCAATCCAGGCTCCAGCGGCGCCACACCTAGCCGCCATTGCCTTCAGTACCAATGGGTAGATCCCAATGATGCGATGAAAGAAGCAATCGGATGGACGCAGGTTGTGGTTGGGGATTTCAACGGCGATGGTCGCAAAGATTTGCTGGGGGCACGCAAAAACGATGCGGTTCTCGATTTGTGGATATGGCAAACGGGCGGATTCAATACCGTGCCCATTTCTGTCGGCGCGCCCGTGAGCGATCTCGTATCGGGTGATTTCGATGGCGACGGGATTGCCGACGCGGCATTTCGACTCATGGAACCCTTGTCCCCTGAGGCCCCCCCCGACACTCAGCCCGACGCCGAAGCGCACACGCCGCTCTTTGCACTGTTCGGCAATCCGATGGGTTTGCCATCATCCCCGAGAGTCATTGGATTTTTCAGGCCAAGTGAACATCTCATCGCGGGAAGAATGTGGGGATGGAACTCGGCTGGCCGAGTCGACGTCATGTCGGATATTGCGATAATTTCGCCCAAAGATAAGGAAATGCGCAACTCCGTCACCATTGTACAAGGAAATCCCACCCGAAATCTCGTATCGCCGTTGACGTTGACGAAAAATGCCACGCTCGATGTTCTAAGCACCGATAATATCTACGGAGTCGTCGTTTCCCAGTTTGGCGTTGAGCAATGTGAATATCCCACAGAGCGCGAGGGCCAAGAGCTGACCCCTTCCAACGTCATCGCCATGGGTGACGGCACACTGTGGCTTGCGGGTTGCTACGCGAATGGTTCGTCGCATTCGGTCGATGAAATGCTTATTCAAGACAATGGACCACTTCTCTTTACCCCAGTGGATCCAGTTGAATCCGTCGATCCGAACTCGCCGAATGAAAGTACAATGGGGGCGACGACCAAACTGGGTATGTTCATGAATACACCAACGAAATCGGCATCTAGCACGCCGATGATCGACGGAATTGGGTTGGGGCAAGTCGAGTTTCTTGACAAAGACAATTTCGTGTCCCTCGATGTCGATCTACCAATACTCAGCGATAACGTCCAACTGCCAATACTGAACGCTCCCGACGTGCCTTACCTCTTTGCAGATCTCGATCATGATGGCCGACGAGATGTCATTCTCACGGCGCAATCAGATACCCAGCGCAAGGTTCTCATCTACTGGAGTGTGGATGGGGATTTGCCATTCGATATCGAGACCCCTACACACTTCGACCTTCCTGTAGGCGGGATGATG
>DAOMZH010001240.1:0-3126 GCA_035437985.1 Polyangium sp. (in: bacteria)
CAACGTCCTGGAGAGCTCGTCACGTGGGAGGCTGAGGAATCGGTGCTCGTTGGCGCCGTGCCGGTCACGTTGCGCCGATGTCGATTGGAGCCGGAAACGAAGGGGCATGCGCCCGTCGTCGAATCTGCCGTGATGCGCACGCTGCACGCGCGGGCGCAAAAAGTAGCCCAGAGTTTTTTCAGTGTTTTGTTGCTCGGCGAAACGGGGGTAGGCAAAGAAGTATTGGCACGAGTGATTCACGAAAACTCGGCTCGTGCGGGACGTCCCTTCGTGACGCTGAATTGCGCGGCCTTGCCGGAATCGCTTTTGGAGGCCGAGCTTTTTGGTCATGAGCGCGGATCGTTCACGGGCGCGGCGCAAGCGCGGCCGGGCATTTTCGAGGCGGCGGAAGGCGGGACGTTGTTGCTGGATGAAATTGGTGAAATGCCCTTGGGAGCCCAATCGCGGCTTTTGCGGGTGCTCGAACAGCGGGAAGTGATGCGTATTGGTGCCCGCGTGGCGCGGCCCATCGACGTGCGTTTTCTTTCCGCGACAAACCGGGACCTCGAAGCGGAAGTTTCTCGAGGAGCATTTCGGCAGGATCTACTTTATCGCATCAATGCGGTAACGCTGCACATTCCGCCCTTGCGGGATCGCGTGGAAGAAATCCCGAAGCTGGCGCAAACGTTTTTGGCGAATACGTTTGGGAAACTGGGACAAACGCCGCCGGGTATTTCATCGGCAGCGCTGTCGAAGCTAGTGGCGTATGGGTATCCGGGCAATTTGCGGGAGCTGCGTAATGCCATGGATCACGCCGCGGCGGTATGCGAAGACGAATGGGTTTTACCGGAGCATTTGCCGACGCGTATTGCGGGAATTGCGAGCACGCCGCCGCCGCTGTCCGGTGTGCGCGAAGTGGGCTCGGCGCTTGCGGAAATCGAGCGGCGACGGATTGACGAGGCTTTGGTCTCGTGCGGGGGGAACCAGACGCGCGCCGCGGAGGTGTTGGGCATTTCGCGGCGCACGTTGGTAGGGCGTTTGTCGGAGTACGGGATGGCGCGGCCGAGGAAGAAGGGGGCATGAGCGCGAAAGGAGCGCTGTTTCCAGGTAGGTTTGCTTAGAGAGATCGTGGGGGGATGCGATCAGTTGCAGACGGGCGTAGCAAAGCCGGGTTGTTGCCCATACCCAGCCTGGGAGTACGAGCCGAGCCAGTTGCAGTCGCACGGCGCTGCGCCGAACGATCCTGTACACGCGCCGCCGCAGGCTTCCGCCTCGGGTAACGTGATTGTGAAGACTGTGTCGCAGACGGTAGTCGGGGCCGAGAACCCACCTGCGCCGCACGCCGCACCCGCGCTGTCGTCGTAGGTTTGGATGTAGTTCAACGCCCAGCAGCCATTGAAACCATAGTAATAAACCCAGCTCGTTCCTTCGCAGCGGCCGAAGCTATACTGTGTCGGCATCGGGCAGTCCGCGGTACAATTACCGCACGTTTCACCAGAATCGCAGGTACCGTCACCGCAAAATGGACCGCAAGCTGGGCACGGACCACCGCAGTCGACCCCGGTTTCACCCTGATTTTGGGTGCCATCCGAACACGTAGCCGGAGGAGCGCACGAAGGCGAATTGGCTTGGATCACTTGGGTGTAGGTCGAGCAATTGCCATCGTTGTACGTACCCACGAGGTCCGCGCCGACGCACGCTTGGCTGACCAGCGTGCCGGCACTCGGCGCGCCGCATTGCGCGCTACACGCCTGGATCTCCTGCGCGTATGTGCCGCAGGTGCCGTTCGTGTAATTGGCCCATAACGCGTAGCCTTGGCAATATTGGTTTACGAACGTCCCCGAAGCAGGACAGCATTCCGGAGCGTTGTATTGAATGACCTGCTGGTACGTGCCGCAATTGCCGTCCGCGTACGTACCATAAAGATGCGCGCCCGAGCAGGATGAATCGAGAAGCGTTCCGGCAGGTGGTCCGCCGCATCCGCCGCTTGAACTGCTCGAACTGCTCGAACTGCCCATTCCGCCTGCACCGCCTACACCACTACTCGAACTACTCGAACTACCCATTCCACCTTGGCCACCTTGGCCACCTGCACCACCTGCGCCACCGGCGCCACCTGCACCACCTTCACCGCCTTGGCCACCTCCGCCGCCCACTCCTCCTGCGCCGCCCGAACCTGGGCACTCGAGTCCATCGTCATTGAGTCCATTGCAATTGTCATCAAGTCCATTGCAGCTTTCTTCCGTCGGGCTGATCGACCCGTCACATGCCGTCCAGCCAGTGCCCGTCGAGTTGCACGTGCGTTTGCCCGATCGGCATATTCCCACCCCTTCGGTGCCCGGCGGGCCTTCGTAATCGTGACACGATTCAATCGTGCCCGGACTGCACGTTCTCGGACAAACGTGTGGAAAGCCTTCGTCGATTGTGCCATCGCAATCATTGTCCTCGCCGTCGCAAACCTCGAATGCCGGCAATACCTGATCCACGCATGCCGTGCCA
The DNA here is from genome assembly GCA_035437985.1 of Polyangium sp. (in: bacteria). Taxonomy (GTDB): domain Bacteria; phylum Myxococcota_A; class Polyangia; order Polyangiales; family Polyangiaceae; genus Polyangium. The sequence goes on from DAOMZH010001240.1 coordinate 2,479, forward strand.
AACCCACTGCCGTCGAGCTTGCATACGTGCGCGCCAACGCGGCAAAGGCCATGAGATTCCGTGCCCGCAGGCCCTTCGTAACAGGTTTGTTTCTCGAAAGGCTTACACACGCATTCCGGCGTGACCCCTTCGTTGTTCTGACCATCGCAATCGTTATCGTACATGTCGCATTGCTCTTGGAATTGCCCCGGCACGCACGGGCACATGCCTGAAGCCTCACCGTGCGAGGGGAACAGCAATGAGTCATAAGAGCCGCCCGGATAACCGATGGACCGGAGATAATCGTCGACACGGATCTCTTCGCCCGCGCTATTCTTCATCAAATCGAAAGCTTTCACTTCGATCGCGACTGTCCCTGGTCCTGCGTGCGTGATGTTCACACATTCTTTGGATAACCCTGTATTGGGATCATATTCGAACGAGTTGGGAATGACCGTGGGACCCGATTGCAGCGGGATGCCGCTCTCCTGACGCCATTCGAGCTCGACCTTGTCTCCGTCAGGATCGTAGAATTCGGCGCAAATCTTCTGGGTCGAGCAATACGGGACAACCTTACTCGGGGTATATTCGACTCTCGTCACGACCGGCGGGGAATTAAACAGCACATAGACGTCCAGTGCACCTTGCTCCAGGCCCTTGCACTGACTG
>DAOMZH010001241.1:0-3124 GCA_035437985.1 Polyangium sp. (in: bacteria)
ATCCTTCGATGACCTGCGGCAGCAAAAAGTCCACCCAGGTCGTCGTCACATCTTTTTCTTTCGTCGTTTCCCGAAAAGCGTGCACGACCTGATCGGTCACATGCGCCGCTTCCACATGTAAATGATAGTTTGCTTTGAGCTTCGGTGAACCGTGAATCGTACCGCGAGCAATATCGAGAATGAGTTTGTCGCCGGTGCCTAGTTGGATGGAGAGATATTCGACTTTGCCGGCAATTTCACCGTCATTCGTATACCCGGCTTTGTCTTTCGGGTAATGAACGTCGCCCCATCCCAAACTCTTGAATTCGGGTTCGTCAAAACAGGGCGATGGTCCCCATTCGGAATTCCAACCGACTTCCCCAAGAGGCCCTGGAGGCAACATACGAATCTCACCGGGCGCTCTGGGCCACGGAAACGATTGGCCATCCTCATTGAGGAGGCGAACGGGAGGCGCATCTTCAATGGGCGTACCGCCTTCCGCGACTTCGCGAATACTTGCTTCCGGCAAATCCGCTGTCCGTACCTCGAGGGTCCGGACAACGGCAGTTGGTTTTGCTTGCGAGTCAATATCGGATTGCCGCGAGCAACATGTTTGATCGAAGGCGCAACATGCAGGACCAATCGGTTTTTTCTTCGATGCTGGTTTGTCTGCTGCGGCGCCTGGTGCTGGCGGAACTTCCCATCCTGCTGGTGGCGACACCGTTTCTTCCGCGAATGCGAAACGACCCGACAACGCAATGGTCACAATTGCCATAAGAGCTGCCTCGGGTTTCATAACGTCTCCATATAGGCAACGAGCGCAGCTCTTTCTGACGCGGAAATGACCCCGCTGAACATGCGTTGGTTTTTCTCGGCCAATATTTCATCGAGCGTCGCATAACGCCCGTCGTGAAAATACGGCGCGCTGCCACGAATACCCAAAAGCGAGGGCGTATCGAAAAATGGACTTCGTTCGCCTTGAATGCCGCTCCCCACGTCGTGCGGCGTCTTATCGGTGCCCCCACCTTTATGACACGTTTCGCAAGCATACGACACATAGAGGTCTTTGCCGCGTTTGACCAAGTCTTCATCCTTGGGTTTGGTGCTGGGCGGCGGTGGCATAGCCGAGACAAACGCAAGCAACGCATCGAAATCGTCCTTCGACGGCGGATCACTGAGTCCCGTGCCCCCCAATCGTTGCAGTGTGAATTTTACATGTTCGCGGACATCTTTATGCTCGCCATACCATCCATACGGCGCTGTACCTTCGATCCGGCCCGCAAGCATCATGGTTTGTCGTTTTCCATCGGGACTCGTCCATACGAGGCCGTCATCACGCCCTTCGGGATGGCAATTCTCGCATGCGCGTCCCTGCGCTAGGCGCGCGTCACGCGAGGAATGAAAAATACGTCGCCCACGATCAATTTTGGGATCCCGCGTTACGCCCGCTCGTTGCCACAATACGAGCGATTTCAATTCCCCTTTTTCTCGTTCGATGCGCGAAATAGCCCGATCGAATTCGGACCACACGACAACGTGTTTTCCGCCTGCGTCAATCGACAAACCCCCGGGTCCTGCAGGCATTGCGAAACGCCGCTTTTCCGCGACCGTTGGATCTCCGACCCACGGATCGTATTCCACGACGGCATCGATATCCTTGCAGGCCACGAAAAGTCCCTTGTCATCTGCGGCCGCACTTCGCGGCAAGATGCAATCTTGCGCCGTCGGATTGTCGAAAACGCCCGCGACGTGATTTGTAATCGACTTTTTCTCGACCGGATCAATCACACTGACAATTTGCGCAATCGCCCGAGGACCCGTTCCCGTGCCGCCATATCCTCCAGTCGTGACCGATGCGGCCGCTCCTGGATCGACACTCGTATGCGGAGCAAAAATACGCAATGCATCCCGAGTTCCATCTTTGCGCGTTCCGTCGACCCGCGCCAATGCATATCCCTGAGTCGCTTTGCGGGGATCCTTGTCATCGAAACCCGCCAAATCGGGCAAAACCCTTCGTCCTGCCTGTAATGACGCCGTCTCCGGCTTGCTTTCGGCATTTTCGAGGTCAATCGCCGAAACGATTCCTCCTACGGCATGGGTCACGAATGCGGTTTTTCCTTGATTGACGACGACGACAGCCCTCGGTTCTCGCGCCAAAGGCACGACTCGCGCTACCGCCAAATCCCCGGAATTCAAGACGGTTAGTGCCGCGCCAAACCCACTCGAAACCAGGAGCTTGTCGCCGTTTTCGGCCATGGCCCAAGGCTCGACGGCCGCTATCGTGGTTTTGCAGCGTTCTTCGAGCGGCTTTTGCAAGGTATCATCCGTCGCCTCGAACAAGATCACATCCCCTGTGTCACGAAGGCTCACGGCAATGCGTCCATCTGCGAGTACGAGGACGTGTCCAGGGCGCCCTTCGAGGGACGTGACCGCGACTTGCCGCATCGAATCGACCTCGATGGTATGCAGCGCTTTTTCGTCTTGGTCCGCGACAAACGCATAAAGTTTCTCGCCGGCACGCGCCAATTCCACCGATGCGCTCGCGGCACCAGGATATGCTGCGCGCGTAATTCGCTTCGGCGTTTTTGCCGCACATTTCGGCGGTGCTGCCGGAAGAGGCGGCGCCGCAATGGAAACGGATGCGGACCCAGCCGGCGCAGGTGACGGTGGATCCGTCGACTTGCACGCCGCAAACACAGCGGCTGAGACAATCACTGACGTTGCCAACAAAGAACCCGAGAAACGAGGTCGAAAATTCATACGCGTAGTTCGCAGGGGAAGGCCCAGCTCCCAGAAAACGCCTTTTCGCTCAGGTGGATTCCCACGTCAACAAGATTGTCCAAAAGATCCACGCCTGCACGCCCAAGCTATTCACGCCTTTGGGGTCATGATACATGACAACCATGCGACGAACTCATGCTTCTTCACTCCGCAACGTTCCGATTCCCGTGTTCACCGTCGCTGTCGCTATGATGTCTGGCTCATGCACCGCGATGCCCGAGCCCGTCGTGGCCGATCCTGGACCGCCACTTCCCGTGGTTGAACACGTCATTATGCAAGAAATCCTCACGCCATTGCCATTACGCGTGCGCCTACCGGCACGTTATGCGGCCGAGCACGTGCTCGTATTCGTGCTCATGTGGGG
>DAOMZH010001242.1:0-3115 GCA_035437985.1 Polyangium sp. (in: bacteria)
AGAACGCGATGGGGGTGATAAAAGAGCGCGTCGAACACATGCGCTCCGACAAACCCAATGCCGACGACCCAAAAGAAGAATTCGCTCATCTTCTTCGGGTCGAGTCCACGCTGCGCAGCGCGACGAACCGAGAGGATCGAACCGATGTACACGCCGAGCGCAACGAGGGTTCCGAATGGTTTGATTGTCGGTTCGAAGTGGCCGACGTACGGCAGTTCGAGAGAAATCCCGAGTGGAATCTCAGGAAGCGTGATGTAGGGGATCAGCGGCTCGGCCACGCGGACGTGCGTAGCTCAGCGCGCCCACGAGCGCTATCGCGTCGCGCGACTTTCTCGCGTTGGCGTTGCTCGGCGCCCCGATACGGACTGGCGAACACGTGACTCGAGCAGGGGCGTTTGATAAGAGCGGGAAGGTGCGAGCCTTGTCGCTTCCCGGCTGTGCGTGTCGCGGTGCGTTTCAGACGGCCGTGCTGTCGCGGCTCGTGGCTCGAGGAGAACGATTCGACCTGGTCGCAGGAGCCTCGTCGGGGTCCTTGACGGGTGCGACGTACGTGACCGGACAGGTGTCCGTAGCGCCGGACATGTGGCGCGCGATGGCGGGCACACCGGTCGTGTCGCGGAGCTACTTGCGCCAAGAAAAAAGCGTTTTCGGCATGACCGTCGTTCTTCGTAGCGCCCTCGAAAAATTTCTTCCCGAGGACAAACTGCATGGAACACAAACGGAATTACTCGTCGCGACGACACGCGCCCGACGATTCCTGATGGGCAAACCCGACGCGTTGGTGGTGCACTCGAATCAAGTGCGTCGAGACATGCATCAAGTGCTCGTGGCTTCGTGTTTCATCCCGATCATTTACACAAGACCCCCGGTAATCGATGGCGAAGTGCACATCGATGGAGGCGCTGCCGACAACACCTTGATCGATGAACTCGTGCAACGCGGAGCCACGGACATCACGGTGATCACGCCTTTTATCGAAGGACGAATCGCCCGAACGATCTTTGCCAAAGAAGCACCGCCGATCGCTCCACCAGGCGTACGCTTGAGGTTGATCTTTCCGGAACGACCTTTGCGCCAAAAACATTTCGACTTCGCCCCCGAGCCGCTCGAAGAAGCGTTGGCGATGCCGCATCGCGAAGTCGTGGTCGATCCGCGCTGAACCTTCGGTTTGTAAACTCGTGGCTACGGGTCGATTGCGACGTCCAATGGCCCAAACCACATCAAAGAAAGTATGAGGACCAATCAAATGTCCGAAACTCTACGCATTGCCACGTTCACGCTGAGCGACACACGCACGACCGCGGACGATGTGGGTGGAAAGCTGCTCCGCGAAAAACTCGAAGGTGCAGGTTTCTCCGTGACCGCGCACGCCATCATTCGGGAAGATCGCGATGCGCTGCGAGAGGCGATGCATCACACGTGCGACTTGGGTGTTGCCGACGCGATCGTCCTGACCGGAGGGACGGGCATTGCGCCGCGAGATCGGACGATCGAAGTGTTGACGCCGATGTTCGAAAAGACGATCGATGGGTTTGGCGAAGCGTTCCGACGTTTGTCTTGGGACGCGATTGGACCGCGGGCGATTCTTTCACGAGCCGTAGCGGGTGTGCTTCGGGGGCATGTGGTGATTGCGCTGCCTGGAAGTCCGCAAGCTGTGGAGCTCGCGGTGGAAACGCTCATTGCCTCGACGCTCCGCCATGCTGTAGCTCTCGCCTCTGGTCGCGGGGGCAAACATGCGACACATCATCACGACCACGGCAAACACAGCTGAATCAACCGCAATGATCACCTACCAAGAAGCTCTCGCCAGGCTGCTCCAAAGCGTTCGTCCTCTCGCGCCCGAACGCGTGGGTTTGGATGAAGCAACGGGGCGCGTGTTGTCCCGGGACCTCGTAGCGCATGTGCCCATGCCGTCGTTCGATCACAGCTCGATGGATGGATACGCGGTCGATACGAACGACCTCGATGGTCCGGGGCCGTGGGAATTACCGGTGCAGGGCGAGAGTTCGGCGGGTGGAGAAGTGCCCACATTTGGTCGGGGATCGGCGTGTCGGATCTTCACGGGGGCACCCACGCCCGTCGGAACGAACGCGGTGATTCCGCAAGAAGACGTGGAGCGAATCGAGGACAAGATTCTGCTCGAGAGTGCGCCGAAACCTTTTGCATGCATACGAAAACGCGGCGCGGACCTGAGTGAACAAGCCATCGCAGTGCCGGGAGGAACACGAATGGGTCCGGGTCATGTCGCCATGGCTGCGGCGCTGGATCATGCGTTTGTCCTGGTCGGACGACGTCCGGTGGTGACGATCTTGTGTTCCGGGGACGAACTTCGTTCACCAGGTTCGCCAGGACGACCTGGTTCGATAGCCGAGTCGAATGGAGTCTTCGTTGCTGCTGCTGCGCGCCAAGCCGGCGCCATAACGCGGGTGGGCGCATACGTTCCAGACAAACCTGAAGCGGCTCGTGATGCGGTGGCTGCAGCGCTGCGTGGTAGCGACCTCGTGGTGACGATCGGCGGCGTGAGCGTGGGGGATCACGACGTGATGAAGGGGGCGTTCGAAGCCGCGGGCGTGACGCTCGATTTTTGGCGCGTGGCGATCAAGCCAGGCAAGCCTATTGCAGTAGGTCGGGCAGGACAAACGACGGTGATCGGACTTCCTGGCAACCCGGCTAGTGCGTCGCTCACGTGGTACCTGTTTGGCGCGCCGCTCGTGCGCGTTCTGCAAGGCGATACGAACCCCCTGCCCCCGCGCCAACGTTTGCAGATCGATGGCGACATCGAACGAACGCCGGGCCGTGAAGAATTCGTCCGCGCGGTGCTCACGCGTGGATCGAGTGAGATGAGGGCAAAGATTCTGCCGAACCAAGCGTCAGGAGCCGTGACGAGTTTTGCGCGGGCCGATGCGCTGGTGGTGGTGCCAAAAGACATGGGGCGGGTCGAGAGCGGGACATCGCTCGACGTCATTCGCATTGATGAGTTTTGAGGTCCAACGATCAGCAGGCCGTCGGCACGACTGCGCAAGTTCGTCGAATTGTGCTTGGAGAGGCTCGATTGCACAACATCGCGGCACCCCGAACTCGCCCGCTGCGCGGGCTCAAACAGCGGGGTCCCCGC
>DAOMZH010001243.1:0-3106 GCA_035437985.1 Polyangium sp. (in: bacteria)
CGGCGTGCTCCTTTTGCACGACGACGGTATGGCCGAGATCCGTGCGCACCTCGACTTGTACGGGATCGCTCGATGCAGCGGGCTTGTCGAAGACGGCTTCGACACATGTTTCGTGAACCGTGATTTCGTTTTCTTTGGTTACCGTGAGCAGCGTTCCGTCGCATTGCGTAAAACGAACGCCGGGCGCCTTCACCGTAATGGTCGCCGATTGAAAGTTGCGATCCGGGCGCGAGAAAATAAGACGCTGGGGCTTGTCGACACGCCCCCATTGGTGTTGCCGCACATGAGGCCCAAGGACGAGCGGACCGCGGCTGCATTGGGCACCCACGGACCCGAGCGCCAAAAGAAGAATCATGCCGGTGTGAGGAAGACGAACGACCCGCATGAGGCAAGGTCTACCATGGTTCGCAGTGGGTTGTCATCGGTTGGATGGAGCCAACGACATGCTTGGCCAGGAAACTCGTTGACACTCGCAATTGTCCACGATATGCGCCGAGGAGCGCCGTTTTCCAGTGAAAGGTTACGAACATGAAGCTCTATACGTTTCCGAACGCTCCGAATCCCCGCAAAGTGCACGCCGTCATCGAACACCTCGGCATCAAAGATATCGAGTTCCACATCGTCGACCTGGGCAAGGGCGCGCATCATTCACCGGAGTACCACGCAGTGAACCCCATGGAACGGGTCCCCGCGCTGGTCGATGGCGATTTCATTCTTTGGGAATCCAATGCGATTTGCCAATACCTCTGCGACTTGCAAGGTGACACGACGCTCTACCCGCGTAATCCCCGCGTCCGAGCCGACATCAACCGTTGGCTGTTTTGGCAAGGGACGGATTGGTCGCCAGCCACTGCACCCATGGCGTATGAAAACTTCGTCAAGAAGGTCTTTTTCCACGCCGAACCAGATTTGGCCCGTGTAGCTACTGCCGAAAAAGCCTTCCATGTCGTCGCCGGTATCCTCGACAAACACCTCGAAGGCCGCCGATTCCTCGTCAGTGATAACTTCACCTTGGCCGACATCGCCATTGCTGCGCTCATGACGTTTGCCGGCCCTGGCAAATACCCCATGGAACCTTATGCAAATCTCCGTCGCTACAATGCCGAGCTCGACGAAGTCCCCGCTTGGAAAAACACCGCCCCGAAACCGGGCTGATCTCCCTACAAATGCCACACTTTCCGGGGCTTGGGCGCCCCTGAAGGTGACTCCGGCGCTGGCGCAACCGGCGCAATCGGTGCAATCGGCGCAACTGGCGCAACTGGCGTAACTCGCGGAGCTGGCGCCGCTGCTGCCACCACCCTCGGAGGCGCTGCAGGCCCGTGAACCCCCTCGTGCCGTTCACCCACGTACGAAGGAAATCGTGGCACCCCCGTATCCGATAATTCTTGGTATCGAAACGTAATTGTCGCTCCAATGGGCGGCGGAGACTCGCGCTCCTTGTCCGAAAGCCCCGTTCCCACGGAAAACTGAATTCCGTTCGGCAATTCCACCAGAAGCGATCCAAGCCTTCCTTTGTGTTTGCCCGTGCCCGCTTGGTGCGCCACGATCCGTGCTTCCGCATCGTGAAATGTCTTGACTTTGAGCAAGGAAAACGATCGCCCTATCTCGTATTTCGACCCCGGGCGGCGCATCATCAAGCCTTCACCGCCGAGTTTTTCCACGCGCTCGAGTTCAGCCCGTAAATGGTCGATCCCTTGGCAACGCTCCTGTTCGAGCACCCGCGCATACGGCGTGCAATCGGGCGATAAGTGCTTTTTTACCTCGGCCATTCGGTCCTCGAATGACCCACTTACGTTTGGCGCATCAAACACCACATAAACGATTTCTTTCCAATGATCACTGCGATCTTGGCGCCGCACGATGCTCGTCGCCCGTTGAAACTTTTTCCGGCCCGCCCAAAGCTCCCCATCGAGGATCATGTCGGGAAATCCCTCGAGGAACCAATCTGGCGCATAAAATTCATTGCCCAGGCGCGAGATGAACGTATTGCCATTCCAATACGCGCGAATGCCATCGAGCTTTTCGCTCATCCAATATCCCGTCAGATCCTGAACATTGTCCCACGAATGCGCGAGCAACAGCGGCGGAGGTTGTTTCGCGTCGCCCGAGGATGCAGTGGCTGGGGATGTCGCGGATGTCGCGGGACTTGCCGAGCGAGAGGCGCTGGTAGTTGCTGGAGGAGGGGCGGCGCCGGCAATGCGAGCGAGCTCGACAGCTTCGCCTCGAAACGCTTTGAGGTGTTTGCAGGTGCGTTTTTCGATCCGGAGGGACTGGTTGCGCCAAGCTGGGCAGCTGCATGAATAGACGCCACCGATGTTGCGGAGCTGGTAACGGGACGAACCCGAACCTTGAACTTCGGTTGACTCGCCATCGGCCAAATCAGGCATGGATCGCTCCTATCGTGCTGGCAGTAGACCATGGGTTCTTACGCGACGCAAGGGGCTGGTGAATCACCCGAGGAAGGTGGGATAATGGGCGGTTGGACGCTACGCTTACGGACAAACCAAAAAAAACGACCAAGACAAACGTTTGTCTTGCCTGTCGAGTTTCCATCGAGTAGGGTGCACGCATGTCGCGAGATTCGAGTAGAGCAACATCGGGTGGCGAGTCAGGTTCGGGCATTGTGGGGGCGATTTTCCGCAACCTCGTCACGCTTTTTTTCGTGGGCGTATCCGTGATGTGTGTGTACAACGTCATGGGCGTGGGTGGGGAAGTGGAGGCGATGGCCAAAGAAACGGCTTGTCAAGGTCAACCATTGCCATGCACGGCGCGGTACACGCGCGCCGAACGAACGCCGTGGGTGCACACATTCAAAATGTACACGTCGGCAAACTCCGGTGAGAAGGATATCGATTGCCGGCGAGAATACATCCTCGTCGGCGCGTACTCGTGCAAAGTGGTTGGGGGAGCGAGCGTAGATGTTTCGCCGCCAGCAGAGTTGTCCGTCAAACCAGTTTCGAGCATTCAGGTTCGTTTTCCCGCGAAAGTCAAGCCAACACCAGTTCCAAAGCCGGCGACGAGTGCGGGGGAGACGCCGTAGCAGCGCGTTGATTTATCTGCTCACGCCCGAAATCGTCGGTCGACATCGCTCGAAATACTGAAGTAT
>DAOMZH010001244.1:0-3106 GCA_035437985.1 Polyangium sp. (in: bacteria)
ATGAGTTCGAAGCAAAACGCTTGATGCCATGCCAAACGAAACCAACGTACATCATTGGATCGTCAACTTCATCTGGAGAATCGCGGACGAGGTCCTGCGCGACGTCTATGTGCGTGGAAAATACCGCGACGTGATTCTGCCGATGACCGTTTTGCGCCGTCTCGATTCGTTGCTCGAGCCCACGAAGGATGCCGTACTGCGCTCGAAAGCGGATCTCGATGCCGCGAATGTCATTGACCAGGAGGAGACGCTACGACAGGCGGCAGGACAAACCTATTACAACACTTCGCCATTCACCCTCCGTTCGCTCGACAATCATGGCGGTGAACAGCAACTCTGGATGAATTTCGAAGCATATCTCGAGGGGTTCTCGCCCAACGTGCAGGATATTCTCGAACATTTTGAATTTCGCACGCAAATCCGCCGTCTCGCCAAAGCATCGGTGCTCGGAGCGCTCATCAAGAAGTTTCTTTCGCCCGATATCAATCTGAGTCCCGAGCCGGTTCACAATGCCGATGGTTCGATCAAGCTCCCAGGCCTCGATAACCATGCAATGGGAACCATTTTCGAGGAATTGATACATCGTTTCAATGAAGGAAACAACGAAGAAACCGGTGAACACTGGACGCCTCGCGATGCTGTCGAATTGATGTCGCATTTGATTTTCTTGCCGATTGCCAATCAGATCGAGTCGAGAACGTATTCACTTTACGATGGCGCATGCGGCACGGGTGGAATGCTCACAGTGGGGGCGGAGACGCTTACGCGCCTCGCACAAGCGCGTGGCAGGCAGGTGGTCACGCACCTCTACGGTCAGGAAATCAATGCCGAGGCGTATGCGATTGCCAAAGCCGACCAACTCCTGCGAGGTAATGGCGAGGTCGTCGAGCACATCGCGGGCGGCCCAGAACACTCGACGCTCGCCAACGACGCTTTTCCCAAGCACGAATTTGATTTCATGCTGTGCAATCCGCCATTTGGAAAAAATTGGAAGAACGATCTGGAAAGAATGGGCGACAAAACCGGCGTGAAGGATCCGCGGTTCGTTTTTCAATACGGCGGCGAAACGAATTATTCGTTGGTGACCCGCTCGACCGACGGACAACTCATGTTTTTGGCCAACATGCTCTCGAAAATGAACCACGAGAGCAATCTCGGAAGTCGATTGGCCGCAGTCCACAATGGCAGCGCATTGTACATCGGAGATGCTGGCCAAGGCGAAAGCAATATCCGACGGTGGATTCTCGAAAACGACTGGCTCGAAGCAATTGTCGCATTGCCGTCGAACATGTTCTACAACACCAGCATCCCCACGTACATCTGGGTGCTCACGAATCGAAAAGGCGAGAACCGCAAGGGGAAAGTGCACCTCATTGATGCGACACAATGGTTTACCCGCCTGCGTAAGAGCTTGGGGCAGAAAAGCTGCGAATTGGCAGGAGGAGATATTCGACGCATTTGTGATACGCTCCTCGCGTTCGAGGAAGCCGAACATTCGAAGATCCTCCCAACTTCCACCTTCGGGTATTGGAAGGTAACGGTCGAGCGCCCCTTGCGTATTCAGGGCGCAAAACCCGGACACTTGTATTCGCCGAAAGAGATCAAGGCTTTGCGGGAACAGGGCGAACGACATGAAAACGCCCCAGCCGTCATAAAAAGGATTCATCCGAAGAGCAAGGTGACGGCGAATCCACTTCACGGGTTGTTTCCCGCAACGATCCGTGGAAGGACGTGCGTCGTCGAATATGAGGCGGATGTCGCGCTGCGCGACGTGGAGCATATTCCCCTGCTGAGACAAGGAGCCATTCCCGCGTTTATGCACGACGAAGTGCTGCCGTACGCAGCAGATGCTTGGTATGATCCGCGAAGCGTGACGCTTGGATACGAAATCAACTTTGCCCAGCATTTTTACAAGCCTCCGCGAATGCGTACACTCGGCGAAATTCGCGTCGAAATGCAGAAAGCGGCTCTTGAGGCGGAGCAACTGATGCGCGAAATCGTCAATGGGCACATCCCTTGATCGACGAACTGACCAATTATCCGACATACAAAGCATCGGGAGTCCCGTGGGTGGATGAGGTCCCGACGCACTGGTCAATGTTGCGCGGAAAAACGCTTTTTGCCGAATGTCGCACGCCGGCCCATGAAAATGACGAAATCGTCACGTGTTTTCGGGATGGGCAGGTTACGCTTCGACGCAATCGTCGTACGCGTGGATTCGTCATTGCAACGAAAGAGATCGGCTACCAACATGTCCAAAAAGGGCAATTGGTCGTCAACTCGGTGGATGCAGCGGCCGGCGCCGTAGGCGTATCCGATTCGGACGGCAAGTGCGCCGACAAATACCTCGTATGCACGCCGCAACGCCCTGAATACGTTCCAGATTATTTTTCGTGGACCTTGCGGGTCATGGCACAAATGGGCTTTATCGCCTCGGTATGCGAAAGTGTAGCTGGTCGCCCACAGCGTCTTCGATACTCGACATTCGCCCAATTGCAATTGCCTGTGCCACCCATCGAGGAGCAGCAGGCGATCGTTCAATTCTTGAATAGCGCCGGTCATAGATTGAAACGGTATATTGCGGCCCAAATGAAGTTGCTCGCATTGCTCGAGGAGCAAAAGAACGCCCTTGTTCTCGCGGCGGTAACACGAGGGCACGCAAACAATGTCCCGCTTCGTCAAATCAATTTGCTGGGCGTCGAGCAGATTCCCGCGCATTGGTCGGTGATCCCTGCACGCCATCTTTTTCGCGCCGTCACGCGACGCGACGTTCGTTCAGACGATATAGAGGTACGCATTGATCGAAGCGGTACAGCGGTTCCGACGTCCTCGCGATTGGCCCGTGCGTCGAGCACAACTCAACTTGCATTTTTACAACTATGCCACCCGGGGGATTTGGTGATCGGCAAGTTTGGCACGCCTCGTGGTTCGGCGTGGGCCGCGGATCGTCGAGCACTGGTGACGTCGAACTACACGGTGCTCGAGCCCAGAGTACAGGTCGATTCACGCTATGTTGCGCTGCTCTATAGAACGCTGCCGTATGTCGAGATGTTCCGCCGCGCAGCGCACGGCGGATTTTTTTCAAGCGCCCGCCAGAACACTGACA
>DAOMZH010001245.1:0-3100 GCA_035437985.1 Polyangium sp. (in: bacteria)
GTTCCTCAGGTAAAACCAAGCGACGTCGAGGACGTGATTCTTGGTTGTGCGATGCCGGAAGGCGAGCAGGGGCTCAATGTGGCCCGAGTTTCCGCGATGCTGGGTGGTTTGCCGCAAGAAGTTTCGGCGATGACCATCAATCGTTTTTGCTCGAGCGGTTTGCAAGCCATTGCTTTGGCAGCATCGAGTGTTGCGGCGGGTTATGGCGATATTTTCGTCGCCGGTGGCGTGGAAAGCATGTCGATGGTCCCGATGACCGGAAACAAGCTTTCGGCCTCTCCTGAAGCAATGCATCGTTTTCCTTCGGTGTACACGCCGATGGGCATCACGGCGGAAAACGTGGCCAAGAAATTCGAGGTATCGCGGGCCGATCAAGATGCCTTTGCCCTTGCGAGCCAAAAGAAGGCCGTTGCCGCCATTGAAGCGGGCAAGTTCAAAGACGAAATCGTGACGGTCAAAGGCGTGCGTTTTTCCGGGAACGAGCGTATTGCCTTCGATTTTGCGCGCGACGAACTCCCGCGTGGCGATACGACCATCGAAGGTTTGTCGTCCCTCAAGCCGGCATTTGCGGCGACAGGTTCGGTCACGGCTGGTAACAGCTCGCCGCTTTCCGATGGTGCTGCCGCGGCGCTCGTCATGTCGAAAGCCAAGGCCGATGAACTCGGCATCAAGCCGCTCGGGTATCTGCGTATGTTCGTGACCGCGGGTGTCGATCCGGCGATCATGGGCATTGGTCCGGTGCCTGCGGTGCGGAAGCTCTTGGCGCGTTCGGGTTTGTCCCTCGATCAAATCGATGTCATTGAAATGAACGAGGCATTTGCGTCGCAATCGGTGTATTGCAAGCGCGAGCTGGGCATGGCCGACGACAAACTCAACATCAATGGCGGTGCGATTGCGCTCGGTCATCCGCTCGGGTGCACGGGCGCGAAACTCACGGCGACGGCGCTTTATGAATTGCGTCGTCGAGGTGGCAAATACGCCATTGTGACGATGTGCATTGGTGGCGGTATGGGAGCTGCGGGGCTTTTCGAGGCTGCGTAAATCCTTCCGCGAATGAGACGAACCCCGTGAGGCTGGATGCCCAGTTTCGCGGGGTTCGTTTTTCTGGGCACGTCGAGCACACCAAACGAGCTCAGCTAATTACACATAGAAATCGTGTCGCGCACTTGCGTTCATTGAACATTACGCTGGCACTCTCGACAATCCGTGTGATACAACCACCGCATGTCGATTCCTGTCCCGAGGTACCCGTCCGAGCCACCTGATCCGCCGCTGCCCGTCACGCCTACGCTCGAGGAATGGCAGGCCATGACGCCTCAGGAACGCGAAAGGTTCGTCGTCCGGGCCATCGAGATTATGAATCTGCCGTCTCATTTCATGAGCGAAAGCGTTCCGCACAACCGGGCGAAGCGCCGGGCGGTAGACCTACTCAGCAAACATTTTCGGGCGATTGGACGGATAATCTATCTGGGTGAAGAACTCGCGGTTTTTTACCCCGGCGAACGTCCATTTACGCCTGATATTCTCGCTGTGCGTGACGTTCCGGAAGTCGAGGACGACGAGCGTGGTGGATGGGTCGTGGCCGATGAAGGTCGAGGAATCGACTTGGCATTCGAGATCTTATGGTCGGGGGACCGCAAGAAGGATCTCGTCGACAATGTCGAGAGGTACGCACGGTTGGGGATTCACGAGTATTTTATATACAATCGCAGGGAACACAATTTGGTCGGGTACCGGCTTCCTTCGCCTACCGCGCGACGATACCAACGCATCATTCCCCAAGGCGGACGGCATACCTCGACAGTGCTCGGCCTGGATTTGGCGTTGATCAACAACAAGCTGGAATTCTTTTATGGAATGTCGGAAATTTTTGGGTCGGACGATCTCATCGCGCACCTAGAGGCCATGATGGGCAGTCTCGAAGCGAAAGCGGCGGAAGCTGAGGAAAGGGCGGCGCAAGCGATTAAGACTCTTCAAAACAGCATACTCGCGATTGCGGCAGCACGCGGCCTTGCGTGTTCGGAGGCGGAACAGGAACGAATTCAAGCTTGCGAGGATTTTCGCATGCTCCAGCAATGGCTCGTTCGCATCGCTGTGGCCAATTCTATGGCTGAAGTCTTTGCCTGACCGATTTTGCCATCGAGCTCCGTGGGCTTCTGCGACCGCCTCGAACCTTCCATGCTACGTTTGCCTCTGCCCAGCTCGACCATCGAGCGGCTTACTTCTCTCGAAAAAAACTTAGGAGGCTTGAAATGACGTTCAATTTGCACAGCTTGGTACTCGTTGGAATCGCGTCCCTGATGCTTGGCGGTTGTTCCGGCCACGTGGACGGTGGTGGCTCTGGGGGAAACGGCGGCGGCGGTGGAAATGGCACCGGCGGCATGGGCACCGGCGGCTCGGGAACAGCGGGCGGCAACATGGGCACCGGCGGGGCAGGTGGAGGCAGCGGCTCTGTTTGCGGCGGATTCTCTGGCATTCAATGCCCCGAGACCGAATATTGCGATTATCCAGACGACATCTGCGGAGCCGCCGACGGTCAAGGCGTTTGTCGCGCCCGACCTCAAGCTTGTCCCGAGTTCTACATGCCCGTTTGCGCGTGCGACGGCATGGTCTACGGCAACGACTGCGACGCAGCCGGCGCTGGGTTTGACGTGTCGGACCTGGGTGGCTGCATGCCCCCTCAGACCACGCAATTTAATTGCGGGCACATCTTCTGCGACGCGGCCACGCAATATTGTTTGCGAACCTATGCCGATACGCCGAATCTCCCCGATTCTTATTCCTGCGCGCCATTGCCCGCAGCGTGTACGGGTACGCCGCCTTCATGCGCATGCATTGGCGACCCTTGCGGCGCGCCCATTGCCGGGATGTGCATGCCCACCGGAATCGGATTCAGAGTGACCTGCCCCGGCGGCTGAGCGCGATTCCTGGCCTCAAGGCTCGACGTACGTATCTTGCTCCGCCGCTGCATGAGCTGGTGTAGCTCCCGGTGCTTTCGTTTCAACCGGATGAACCCACCGCAAGACCACTTCCGGCAATCGCCAATGCACCACGGCAAACCCAGCTGCGAGCGCAATGAGAAGCGCAAAAGGCACTTTCA
>DAOMZH010001246.1:0-3087 GCA_035437985.1 Polyangium sp. (in: bacteria)
GCCGGGGGCCGGGCGATGCTCTACCGGCAGATCGAGCGCGCGACCGGCGGCAACCCCGTCTTCGCCCTCTCCGGCTGGTACGACGACGCTCCCTGGGGCACCGGCTTCGAACGCCCCCCACGCCACGAAATCGAACACCTCTTCGCCCAGCGCCAAGCACCCCCGAGCCCACTCGACGCCCTCGACGCCGCTCTGCACGCGTGGAACCTCGACACCAATACCGAAAACCTCGAACAATCCCTCGCCTCCCGCATTACGCCCAATACCGTCGTCGTCGTCGCCGGTCGCCAAGCCCTCGTCGCGCTCGCCCGCGTATGCCTACGTCAGGCGCGTTCGTCCGTACGTACCCACATCGTGCTCGTGACGAGCGATCCCGCCTTGCGCCACGCCCTCGGGATCACCTGCGCACTCCTTCGCGACGCCGGATTACCGTGGTTTGTCGATGTGCAACGAGCGGAATACGAATCGCTCGAATCGTGGGCCTTGCGTAAAAAACAGCGCCTCGGTCTAGCACGCGCCGAACTCGCCCTCATCTCGCCCGATGCTTCGCCCGCGGAAGCAGAATCCGTCCACGCCCTCGCCAAAACCCTTGGCGCAACGGAAACGATGAACCTCGCGGTGTCGTGACCGTGCACCAACGTTTCGATATTCACGGCACCACACCGCATCGCCACGATGGTGAAGCGCTGCAATGGCTCCGCGATGCCTTGCCCGAATACGATCCGTACGGCGGCATATCGCTGTTTTCGTTTTCGACCTCCGACGGGCGGCGCTACGAAATCGATGCGCTCGCGATGACCACGCATTGTTTGTACGTCATCGAAATGAAATCGTGGCTCGGGACCGTCGTGGACGGCGATGTGCGCCATTTGGTGACCGAATCGCCAGAACGAGGGCGCGAAACGGTTCCCCATCCATTGCCGCTTTTGGAAGTCAAAACCAAAGCCCTCCTCAAACGCCTCCAATTCGTCGCTCGGCGCATGGGCAAACCCGAAGTGACCAGCGCCATGGACGAACTCTGGGCCGAACCTCTCGTCTGGCTCACGCACGCCACCGCTTGCAAACTGCGCGATTACGATGCCGCCAAGTCGCACGTCATCGTTGGCAAAACCGCCCTCGGCGACCTCATTCGTCAAGCATCTTTTCCGGGCGCTCGTGATGACCTGCCAGGATTTCGCACCCCGAAAAACGCCTTCAAGTTTCTCCGACGCGTACTCGCCGAACCCGAATTCGGCCTCCGCAACATCGACAAACCTCTCAGCGTCCTCGACGGGCAGTTCAACCTCGCCGAGCTCGTCGAAGAAGGCGAAGATTATCAAGATCATTGGGCCCATCCGCAGGGTCGTGGACCGCGATGCCGCGTTCGTTCGTACCTCGTGCCCAAAAGCGATCGCGCGTTCGTTGCGGCCCTCGAACGCCGCGTGGAACGTGAAGCACGCGTTTTGGTCGAGCTCGAAGATCATCCGAACATTTTGGCGCTGCAAAATTTCGATCCGCGCGCCCCCCTCGGTCCGGCCCTGATCTTTCGCGGTTTTCCAGGGCTTACCCTCGACGCATTTCTCCGCCAGGAACGCGGCGACGATGGCCGTTCCAAACTCACCCTCGACGACAAACTCGCCCTCCTTCGCGACATCGCCGATGCGCTCACGTTTTGCCATCGCAAAGATATCGTGCACGGCGCGCTTTCGCCCGAAGCCATTCTCGTGCAGCGCTCGCAGCTGCCTCGAAGCTCCGTGCGCAGTCCGTTCGACGTCAAACTAACTCGGTTTGCCCTTGCCGGCGCGGGCGAACACACCACGGAGCCCACGCGCCTTTTCACGCGGCTCGCCGGCGCGACCGCCAGTCTTTACGAAGCCCCAGAACTCGTCCGCGGCGAAGCTCCCAGCCGCGCGAGTGACCTGTTTTCCCTCGGCGCACTGGCCTATTATTTGCTCGCCGAAGAACCTCCCGCCCGTCATGCCGTCGAACTCCAACAACGATTGCTCCGCGATGGCGGTTTGTTCATTTCCTCGGTGCGCGACGACCTTTTTCCCGTAGGCGCCCATGCCGACCTCGATCAATTGCTTTGGGAAATCACCGCCCACGATGCCACCAAGCGTCTGAACCTCGCCGCTTCGCCCCTCGAATTCATTTCGCTGCTCGAAGACGCCTTGCGTCCCTCCGAATTGCCCGAACGCCCGGTCGAAATCGATCCGCTCGAAGCCGTCAAGAATGACAAACTCGGGGACCTCGAAGTCCTCGGGCCGCTCGGTACGGGCGCAACCGCGCGCGTGTTCAAGGTCCGTCATCCACGCGAAGGTCTTGTCGCGTTAAAAGTGCCGCTCTCCGAAGCGCAAGACGACCGGATCGCCGCGGAAGCCGAGGTCCTGGAAAAACTCCGCCGCATTCCTGGCGTGGATCGCGTCGCGCATTTCATCGAAAAACGCGAAATCGCCGGGCGCACATGTCTGCTCGTGCAGCTCGCCGGTGATCGCACCTTGGCCGAAGAACTCCGCACCGAAGGCACTTTGTCGCTCGATTATGCTCGGCGCTGGGGCGATGACTTACTCACGGCTTTACGCAGTTTGGAAGAAGCGGGCATTCAGCATCGCGACATCAAACCGGCCAACATTGGTTTGACCGGGGGCGCGGAAAAAGGCAAAAAGAGGCTTTTGTTATTTGATTTTTCCTTGTCGTCGCGTCCCGCTAACGAACTGGGCATTGGCACACCCGCTTATAAAGATCCCGAATTGCTCCAGCGCGGTTTGTGGGACGATGCCGCCGATCGCTGGGCTGCCGCCATTACGCTGCACGAAATGTTCACGGGTGTTCGTCCCGCCATGTTGCCCATCAACGACGGCGAAGGCGTAGCCGTACGCGTCGACGAGGATCGCTTGGATCCCGACGTGCGTCATGGTTTGGTCCGCTTTTTCGAGAAAGCTTTCGCGTTTCACGCCGCCAAACGCTTTTCCACCGCTGAAGACATGCGTGACCATTTCACTCACGCCTTGCACAAAGTCCCCGACGAACGCGCCGACGATCCGGACGAACGCGACTTCGATCCCGCCAAACTCGAAGGACTCAGCCCCAAAACCCGCGTCGCCGAAT
>DAOMZH010001247.1:0-3083 GCA_035437985.1 Polyangium sp. (in: bacteria)
AGAGCAGCTTGCGGCGCGATCGTGGGACGTATCCTCCGACATGTTGAACACGTTTGCCTCGGCCGTGCGGCGATCAGCGAGTTACGGACAGCGGCTCGAATCATCGACCGTGGAGCAAGCGCATGTTCTTTTGAAAAGCGTGCTCGACGGCGAGGTGGGGTCACTCTTCGCCAAACTGCAAGAGGCAGCTCGAGGGCCGTTGCTCGTGAAGTTTTTCGTTCACGACGCCGAATTGGCAGGCATGCCGTGGGAGACGTTGTGCAAGCCCGGAGAAACGCACGGGTTTTGGGCGACCGCGGCGGATGTTCTTCCCGTGCGCGGGGTGCTCAGCGGGGCACCTTGGCAACCGCGCGAGGTACGTGGGGCCGTGCGCGTATTGGCCATTGCGCCCACAGGAGATGCCGGGGTTATGAACTTGAAACAGGCTCTCGCGGAACGTTTGTCCACGGGCGAAATGGAGTGGCTCGATCCCATTGAAGGTTTGGCGGCGAAAACCACAGCGCTTTTTGATCGCTTGCGGCGCGAGCCAGTACCGCACGTGATTCATTTTTTGGGGCACGGCCGAGTCGAAAACGGGATCCCCGAATTGCGGCTCGCGGATGAAAACGACGAAGAAACATGGATTGAAGTGGAGGTTTTGGCGCAACAATTGGCGGCGAATTTCCAAGGGACCTTGCGGCTCGTCATTTTGGAAGCGTGCGCCGGGGCGCATCCAGGTGCATTCGCTTCGGCAGCCGAGATTCTCGCGCGTTCGGGCGCAGATGGAGTCGTGGCGCATTTGTGGCCGGTGAAAGCCGAGGCGGCGCAAACGTATTCGACGCAGTTTTACCGGTCCCTTGCGGGCACTGGCCCGCACGCGGGGGACATGGCGATTGCGCTCAATGAAGCACGGCGCGCGATTCTCGGAAGTTACGACGCGACAGCGGAAGCGTTTTCCGCGGTTTTGTATTTACGCGGCCCGCATGCTCGTGTTTTCCAATTTCGAGGACGCAAAATGGCGGCGCCGCAGTCTCCAGCTGCGGCAGTTTCGGCGCCGTTGGGTGATGTTCCGTCGGGTTTGTCGCGCATCACGAAGGCTCCGTTTTCCTTGGTGCTCGGCGATCATTGGGCCGATGACCCGACGACGCGTGACGCGTTCCGAGACAAACTCCAAAAAGAATTGAGCAAACTCGCCGCACCGCCTCCGACAGGTTTGCCCCTGAGCACGTTGACGCAATGGTTTGCCCTGCGCCGAGGCGTGGAAAAACTCGGCGCGGAATTTCAGAAACTGTTTCGTGCGACGACCGATGCGCCGGCCTTTTTGGGGCCGCTCGCGAAGATCGCCAGCCCCGGGGTGCATACGACGATGCTGCGCATGCCGTGGTTCGAGCAAGCATTGGCCGAGCAACACCCCGAACGCACGATTTATGTGATTCAGCCCGACGATGATGGAGTCGTCGTGTCCAAACGCGAAGCGGGCAGCGATGAATGGGAGGAGCTCGACAAACCGCCGGTGGATGTGGACATGGATCAAGAATTCGTGGTGCTGCGGCCTTGTCGCGGATATACGACGGAACAGGTTTTTACGCGTCCGCTGTTGACCGACGACGATTATGCTCTGCATTTGCGGGATCTTTGGAACACGAACGTTCTTCCCGTGGACCTAGCAAATGCAATTCTTCGGACGCTGGGGCGACGTCCGGCGATGATTGTGGGTTTGTCATTGCTGTCGGCTGATCATCGCCTTTTGCTGCATAACTTGTATGTGCGAGGGGTTCCGCGCGATAC
This sequence comes from Polyangium sp. (in: bacteria), assembly GCA_035437985.1. Lineage (GTDB taxonomy): Bacteria > Myxococcota_A > Polyangia > Polyangiales > Polyangiaceae > Polyangium. Next base: position 1,768 of record DAOMZH010001247.1, read on the forward strand.
GTTGGCCATTGTCGACGTGGTGTTGCAAGAGGGGAAATTGTGGACGTCGGGGGCGGGACTTCCGGGGCGGGATGAAGGCGTGGAAGCTGTGGAAACGACGGCGGACGATTTCCTTTCGACGCTCGAACGAATCGTCCCGGGGAATGCGTCATGAGCGTGAATCCGTTTCCTGGTCCGCAACCGTATCGTGCCGCGGATCGCGGGCGTTTTTATGGGCGAGATGCGCTGATCAAAAAATTGGCCAATCAAGTTCTGGCCCGAGCGGCAACGACGGTATTTGGGCCATCAGGCGCAGGAAAGTCATCATTGCTGCAAGCAGGCGTGATTCCGACGCTCGAAGATAGCGACGATATTCGCCTCGTACGTGTGGATGCGTGGCCCGCGGGAGAAGCGCCTTTGCCCTGGCTCGTGAACGCAGTAGCCACCGAGCTCGAATTGGGTTCGCCACGCCAAACGGAAATCGCTCTGGAGGCATTGCAAGACACGATCGATCGTGCGGGGAGGCAAAGCGATCGGCCGGTGCTCGTGTACCTCGACCAATTCGAGCAGATCTTCATTGCTGGGCATGATGAAAAAGCGTTGCAGGACTTGCTGGATGGTTTGACGTGGCTCATAAGGCGCAAACAAAACCGAGAATTGCATTTGATTTTGTCGCTCCGGGAAGATTATTTGGGGCGACTGCGGGACTGGACCCGGGAAAAACCCGAATTGACGGCGCATGGATTTCGCGTGGGCCCCTTGACGGTCGGCGAAATGGTCAAAGCGATGTGCCAAACGGCCGCCGATGGTGATCCCCCGCAAATGTGGAATCCGGAAGAAATTAGTTCGCTCATGCTCGACGTGCAAGTGCCTGGGCAAAAGCGCGGGGAAGGAGCGGAGGTCCAAGCGGCCTTTGCGCAAATCGTTTGTCGTGCCGTATGGGAAGATCGTGCGGCAGGAAAAACGATGGATATGCGTCGAGCCAACGCCGAAGTGATTTTGCAAAATTACTTGGACACGACGCTCGCGGAGCTGGGTACATTGCGAGAATCCGCATTGAAATTGCTCGAATTGCAGCTCATCGACGACGAAGGGCATCGGACACTCTTGACGGAGAAAGAAGCGCGGCTCGTTGTTCCTGGAGCGGATGCCATTGCCGTGTTGACGCACTTGGAGAAGTCCGCGATTTTGCATGCCGAGGAGCATCAGGGGTCGCGATATTTCGAATTGGGTCACGATTGGCTGGCGAAAAAAGTATTCGAGCGCCGGAAGGAACGAAAACAACAGGAAGAAATCGAGGCGAAGGACGCGCAAATGCGGGCGGAGCGCACTCGATT
>DAOMZH010001248.1:0-3080 GCA_035437985.1 Polyangium sp. (in: bacteria)
CTCACGGATGTCGTCGCTGTGTTTCAGGATCACGTTCCTGGACCGATTCTTTTCCTCCTCGAATGTCGTCATGCAGTCGCGCCGCAGGTTCCATTTCGCAGTGCCACAGTCGTTGGAGCTGCAAAGGATGCGATTGCTCCGGCGCGTAGTGGCATCGAGTTGCTGATCGCAGCGCGGCCTTCTGATCACACGACTGAGATGCGGGCCTCTCCGTTCACGGGCGCTCTCGTCGAAGCTCTCGATGAATCCGATGCGCGATTTGGTTTGCTTGCGCGAAGCCTTTACGAACGGGTGAAGGATGGTCTCGTCGGTCGAGTGCCTTGTTTTGCACATGCTCGAGGGTGGACACCGTTTGCGTTGATCCCGCTGCCCGTGGATCCGAAAGCTGTCGTCGATCTCGACGCAGGACCCATGGTCGATGGTGCTGCAGGTTGGGCTGCGGCAATTGCGAATGGCGAGCGTCTCGATGAAGTCACGCTCGAATCGGAAGATGCGGAAGCGATTCTTGCTGGGTTGAGTAAGCCCTTGTCGCGTCCGATCCATCTTGAAGAAGTCACACCACCACCGCTCGATCCTGCGTTGTACAACGCGCCGCTCAGTGTGGACGTGGTTGTTCCGGACGCACTTTTCGCCGACGTAGAACCTGTCGACACGATGCGGTCGTTGCCCATGCCTGCGGTCGGCACTGGCGTTGTTTCGATCATAAACCAACGTCCTGCACAACCTGCAGGCGCCGGACCCAAAACGCCGCGCGACGGCATGTTGCTTCCGCCGCAACCGTTGTCTCCCAACTACACTCCCGCACCACCGCCGCTCGTCGTTGCGACGAAGCGCCGCGACAGTGTTCCGCCATCGGTTCGTCCCGCATCGGTACGTCCTTCGGGACTCGTTCCCGCGTCAGTTCGTCCTTCGGCACTCAGTCCTGTGTCCATCAGTCCGATGACGACACAGAGTCCACTCGTCACGGACGAACCCGTGTCGTCATCGATCGCTTCGATCTCCGTCGAGTTTCCGATTTCCGTCCAAGTAGAAGCAGCGCCCGAGCCTGCAAAAGCACCTCCTGCAGAAGCCGCTGCTCCACCGCCTCCAGAACCCGAGGCAGCACCTCCACCTCCACCTCCACCTCCACCTCCACCTGCGCCATCCAAGCCCCCAGCGATTCATCATCGTGATGTTGGTGATGATCTTTTGGCCTCAAAGGATCACGAAGGTGCGCTCACCGAGTACCGCAAGGCGCTTGGTTTTCTCGGAACGTCGCAAAGCGAGGAACGTGCCGAGCTCTACGTGCGTCTCGCCACGGCAAAGTGGGCTCAGGAGAAACGCAAAGAGGCGATCAGCAACCTCGACAAGGCACTCACGCTTCGTCCCGATTATCGACCGGCCCTCGAAGCTCTCGTCGTTCTCAACGTCGCCGAGAAAGATTTCAAAGCCGTTCATGTGGCGGAAGAACGTTTGCTCGCGACGATCACCAATCCGGAGGAACGTTTTACGCGCCTTGTGGAGTTTGGTGATCGCTGGGAGGGCATGGGTTCAGATCCGGTGCGTGCACGCTCGGCGTTCGAACGTGCACGTGACATTCGCGAAGACGATCTGACGCTGCTCAGCAAACTGCGTCGCTTGTACGAGCAAGCGAAAGAGACAACGAAGGCGATCGAAGTTCGTCGGCAGATGGCGGAGCTGACCCCTGCAGGTCGTGAGCGCGCAACGGTGTTTGCGGAGCTGGCCACGTATTGCATGCAGATGGGTCTCGAAGGTTCGGGAATCGAAACCTACGAGCTGGCCATCGACAACGATCCCAGTTTGTTGGGACCGATCGATGCACTCGAAAAACTCTTCGCCGAACGCCAAGAGTGGAATCGCTTGGAAGCGGTGTATCGACGTGCGTTGTCGCGTGTCGACAAACTCAAGTCAGGTGATCGTCGACGCCGAGCTGCGTGGTCGATTTGCACGCGTCTCGGAATCCTGTTCCGAGATCACCTCGAAGATCCCGTCGTCGCCCTCGCGTACTTCGAGCGCGCGATGGATGAACGTCCGGATGATCTCGAAGGACACCTCTCGACGGCTACTTTGGCGCGTTCGTTGGGACGCTTCGAATCCGCTCTCTTGCACCTGCGTCACGTCGCGCGTCTCAAACCCGACAGCACGGAAAACTTCCACGACATTTTTGATGTCGCGCAGAAGCAACGCCAACCCGATGTCGCGATGGCAGCAGCGTCCGTGACGCTCTTGCGAGGTGTTGCAGAGAGTCGGGAAAAGTTCCTCTACGACGAACACAAACCCAAGGGCAATCCGCCGTTCAAGAAAGCAATTGCGCCTGAAAGCTGGGATCTATTGCGCGATGAAACGCGCGAAAAACCCACCGAAGGCGTGCTCATCGCCCTTGCTCCTGCAGCCGTGGAAGCTCGCCTCGAAACGTTGATCGCCGAAGGCAAGTTGCCCTCGTTCGATCCTTCCACGCGTCAAGACGCCTTGAAGAGCACCGTGTCTGCCGTTCGTTCACTTGCGTGGGGGAGTCATTTCCTCGGCATGGAGATTCCTGCGATCTTCGTTCGCGAAGACGCACCCGTCGGACTCGTAGCGATACCTGCGTCGGAACCCACGGTCCTTGCTGGGACACACGCCCTGCGTGGCCGAAGCTTGCAAGAACTCGCGTTCCTCGTGGGGCGCCATCTCGCCTACCACGTAGATGTTCATCGCATGCTCCTCTTCTATCCGTCGCTCGAAGAACTCACGGCATGTTTCGTGACGGCTCTGGCCGTTGCGTTGCCCGATCGTCCTATCCCGCCGAAGGTTCAAGAGATCGTCAACGTGCACAGGCCGTTGTTCGAGAAGCACATCAACACGCAACGAATCGTCGCTTTGCGCAAAGCGGTGAACGAGTTCGAAGCGGCGAAGATTCGACCCGATCTCGAGCGCTGGGCTGCGTCGGTCGAACGATGTGCAACTCGCGCAGGTTTGCTGCTGTGTGGAAATCTCGAAGTGGCTGCGTCGGTCTTGCGCAGCGAGCCGCGTGGAGCTCTCGACCCCGATACGAAGATCGCCGATCTCTGTGGTTTCTCGGTATCGGAGTCGATGGCGAT
>DAOMZH010001249.1:0-3073 GCA_035437985.1 Polyangium sp. (in: bacteria)
CCGTTATTTGGATGATCCATTTCGAGGAACGATCGATCGGCACGTACTCGATGCTGGCCAAACCAGTTTGAGTTTGGAATGCGGCGCGGCCCGTAAGGCCCTCGGAGCGCTGGGAATTGGGCCTCGAGATATCGACATCACGTTGTGTGCATCGTTCTTGGGGGATCATCCAGGGCTTGGAAATGGCGCGTTTTTGGCCAAAGAACTCGAATTGACCGGGCCTGCGTGGAATGTGGAATCGACCTGTTCGGGAAGCCTTGCCGCCTTCGATTTGGCGGCGAGTTTGATTGACTCTGGACGCGCTGACCGAATTCTCGTGGTGACCTCTTGTGACTATTCGCGCCGTATCGAAGAGACCGATCTTCTCTCGTGGACGAGCGGAGATGGCGCCGCAGCATTCGTCGTGGGACGAGCCACCGAGGATCGGGGCCTGCTGGCAAGTTATTTCGTCCCGACGACGAGCACTTGTGGGGCGCTTTATTTCGAATATGCCCCAATGGGCACGAGTGAACACGGCATTCGCATGCAATGCACCGCCGAGGCAGGGCGCCTTTTGCGCGAAACGTCCGATGATTGCATTCGACAAACCTGCGAGCGCGCCATGGAAAAAGCTGGCGTGCACGTCGATGACGTCGCGCATTTCATTTTTGCGAGCCCAACGGCATGGTACGTCGACTTCTGCGCCCGCTCGTTACGCATCGACCCTCGACGGTGCACCAATACCTATCCGCAATTTGCAAATATTGGCCCCGTCTGTTGGCTCGCGAATTTACACGAGCACGCGCGCGTGCAGGGCATTCGCGCGGGAGATATCGTCTTGCTGTGTGCGATTGGAAGTGTTTCGAGCGCGGGGGCCATTGTTGCCAAGTTTGGCACAATGGCCCTCGGCGAATGACCATCACTGCATGAGCGGATGCGTGTCGATGAGCCCGATGATTTGACTGATGTCCGCGTCAGCAGGGGCTTTTTCGGCAAGTTTGCGGGCGGAGATCAATTTCATCTTGGTGACGTCTTTACGCTCGGTCTCGTCTTTGCAAAGAGTTTTCCCCTCGGCATCGAAACCACAACCTTTCAATGCCTCGGCAAATGCGACGATTGCTCGAGATTTGGCAATTCGCGGCAGGTTTGTCCCAACCAGCGAATTGAGCGGCACATTGATTTCCGAAGCGCGTGATTGGTACGTGATGGGCGTTCTCCACGAAACGCGAACCCGCACGTTGTCACTACGATTGTAAACATTGGGATCGCACGCCGTCGTTTGCAACAGAAACACCATTGCATCATTAGGCGCCAAGTGTTGTGGGTCGACAGGCGTAGAACTCGGCGGCCCTTCGATCGATTCGCCTTTTACCGCGAAATACCAGGGCAAGGTCAATTCCACCTGCACGGACCGAGCAGCGATGTCCATCGTCTCGTCAAAACGATCGGCGAGGATTTTCTGCGCTTCACCTACAGTATCGAGATACACGTACGCGCCACGTCCAGCCTCGGTCACCTTGTTCATCAACGCGTCGTTGTAGGACAACGCCGGTCCGGTACCAATGCCAACGAGATAGATGCCTTCTCGATCGGCATCAGCACTATGTTGCGCAATGATGCTCGTATCCGTAATACCCACGTTCGCGCCACCATCACTAATGAGAACGACGCGGCTCATCCGATTGATGGCGATATCTTTGAATTGGTCCGCGATCAGGTAGGCCTTCGCCAATGAACTATTCAAGTCCGAACTGCCCCCAGCGACCAGCTTGTCCACTTCATTCGTGAGCACAGGATCGTTCGGACCCACCACGGATCGCCCTTTGACCTTTTCCGTCGTATCGGTCGTCGTGAGAAGACTGACGGTATCTCCCGCAACAAGCTGCGTGGCAATGGCCTTGACCGCAGCTTGTGCTCGTTCAATGCCCGGCCCTTTCATTGACCCGGATGTATCGACGAGAAACGTGATATTCATCGGCCGACGTTGCGGCAAGGCATTGTACGAACGGACTCCCAGCTGAAAATCAGCTTTCGACGTCTCCGGGATCAGCTCGATTTCCGGCACGAGTCCTAATTTCTCGTAATCGGGAGCATCGTAGGGCATTTGGTAATAATTGAGGAATTCGTACGTCCGAATTCGCGACGGACTCGGCTCGAATCCAATGTTGAGCGTTTCACGTACGTGCCCGGGCGAACCCATGGAGTTGGAATCGTCGGCAGATATGTACACGACGACCGGCTTCATTTCGAGGCCGTCACAGGTCGGCGCGAATCCGGCATCGTCGGCGCCTGCGTCCTTGAGACTGGCATCCTCCTCTGGGGGAGATGGCACACTGCCATCACTCAACGTGTCGGTGCCACCGTCGGGGAATGTCGGCGGTTCTGGACCACCGCCACCGGCTCCGCCAGCTCCGCCAGTCTCAAGGCCCCCTCCAGCGCCGCCCTTGCCGCCCCCTGGGCCGCCCGCAGTGCCTCCAGCCCCGGTGACCGAACCGTCAACCGCAAGCTCGGTACAGGTAGGAGTTGAACAAGAAGTCGGGGCATAATCCGGCTCGCTGATACACGCGCCAAGAACCACGCCAGTTACGACAGTCGCACCATAAACCCATGCCAATCCAGAATGAACAATGGGAAATTTACGCTTCATGGGTGTCCTCCGGGGATGGTCCGCATATGTGGCAAGACGTGTGCCCGACGTCCATCCGACGCAACACAATGCAAATACCACCGTAGCGCCGAAATACCACGCTCAAGGCTTGGCGCACGTTGGCACAAAAGAATCATTACCATGACACTTCGCGCGCGGCGAGGTGTTTCTTTAGGCAATATTTCAGCGCGCCAATTGTGCCGGAACTGCAAGGCGAATCATACCTTTGGGAGCACCAAATTCGAATAAACCCCCGCGTCGATCCGCCATTCCCATTCGAATCAAACCATCACCTCGCACCAATGCATAAGGCGCTCGTGATTGCGGCTGATCCGCGCCAGCCAACGCCACGAAAACGAGAACGTCTTCCGTGCCGTTCCCCTGCTCCGACGGCCGCGAGCATTGCATTGCCACCCGCGCACTTCGATCTTCGCTCGTGCAACGCAC
>DAOMZH010001250.1:0-3069 GCA_035437985.1 Polyangium sp. (in: bacteria)
AAACTTCTCCTTCAGGACTGGGCGCGCGGACCACGGCCGCGGCCACCTTGGTAGACATTGATTTCGGGACGGGGCGCGCCGCCTTGGCCGCCACCCTCGGACTGGCGGTCACCGCCCGTGTCGCGCCGACGTTGCGAGCCCTCGATGCAGGCATCCGCCACGCGGGACGTGATGAGCTTGATCGAGCGGATGGCGTCGTCGTTGCCCGGGATGATGAAGTCGACCAGGTCCGGATCGCAGTTGGTGTCGGTGATGGCGATGACGGGGATTTGCAGCTTGCGAGCTTCGCTGATGGCGATGGCTTCTTGGTGCGGGTCGATCACGAAGACCGCGTGCGGCAAGCCACCCATGCTCTTGAGACCACCGAGGTATTTTTCGAGCCGCTCACGCTCTTTTTCGAGGCGCGAGACCTCTTTCTTGAGGAGCTGCTCGTAGGTGCCGTCTTCCTTCATGCGCTCGAGGGTTCGAAGACGATCGAGGCCCTGCTTGATGGTGCGGAAGTTCGTGAGGGTTCCACCGAGCCAACGGTTCGTCACGAAATACATGCCGGAACGACGGGCTTCTTCTTGAACGATGTCCTGGGCTTGGCGCTTCGTCCCGACAAACAGGATGTGACCACCACGGGCAACTGCATCGACGACGAAGTCATAGGCCTTCTTGAAGAGGCGCACGGTTTGATCGAGGTCGACGATGTGGATGCCATTGCGCGCGCCGTAGATGTACGGGCGCATCTTCGGGTTCCAGCGCTTGGTCTGGTGACCGAAATGCACGCCCGCATCGAGCAGCGAGCGAAGAGGAAGTGGGAACTCACCAGGGGCCGGGGGGACAAACGCGCCAGCTGCGGCGGCGCTGGACATTGATTCGGACATGACACGGATCCTTTCGGTTATTGCCTCCGCTCCCCATCCTCGAGACAACTTCGCTTCGAGCTTGCGCTCTTCAGAGAAGCACCGATCTCGAGGTCCCGCTTTCACGGGCGGATGTTTGGGGGAGCGTGTGAATTTCGCTTGACCAATACCGGCCAAACGGGGCGCGCATCCTGCCTTGCTCACTCGAGCTTGTCAACGGCCCGAGGGCATTTTTCCTGGGCGCCACGCTTTGGGGTCGCACGGCATCGAATTGCGTACCTCATGCACGAAACTGAACGATCAACCACCACCGAGAGGATCACCACGGGCGTTCGGGGAGTCGATCTCGTTCTCGGAGGAGGTTTCGTAGCGGGCAGTGTTCAGCTCGTCGTTGGACACCCTGGAGCCGGAAAAACCATTTTCGCCAATCAATTCGCATTTCATCTCGCCAAAGCTGGGCACTCGGCCGTCTACGTCACCCTGCTGGCCGAATCTCATGCACGCATGCTGACGCATCTTGGTGGATTCACGTTTTTCGATCCCGAGATGGTTTCGCGCCGCATCTTGTACATGAGCGGACACAGTGTCCTGGACCAGGCCGGACTCGACGGACTTCTCGAATTACTAACGCGAACGATCCGCGAAAATAGCGCGTCGCTGCTCATCATCGACGGCCTCAACACGGCGAAAGAGTTTGCCGAGACAACCACATCGTTCAAGCGATTTCTGCTGCGTTTGGCGACGTCAGCGAGTCTCACGAACTGCACGACGTTGCTGATTTCGCTGCATCCAGAGCCCACCCGCACCGAGCCGGAGATGGGTACCGTCGACGGCATCGTACGTCTAGAAAAACGCCTGCATGGATCGCGAGTCGTGCGTGAGCTGTCGGTAGATAAGATGCGGGCGACATTTTATGCGCTCGGGATGCATGCGTTCGACATCGACGAACATGGGTTGCACGTCTATCCGCGTATCGAGTCGATGCGCCTGAAAAACGGCCCCAAAACCAGGTCGCAAAGGCGGCTCGAGTTTGGTGTCGAAGGCCTCGATGCGATGCTTGGAGGTGGGGTGGCGGAAGGTTCGACAACGGGGTTGATTGGTCCACCGGGGACAGGAAAAACCTTGTTGGGGTCTTGTTTTCTGGCGACGGGTCTCGGCTACGACGAAAAGGCGCTTTACGTAGGGCTGCGCGAATCGCCAGAACACGTCATGCAACAAGGTCGAGGTATCGGATTGTACCTCGACGAACCGTTGGCCCGGGGATTGTTGAAGGTGCTTTGGTTCCCCGCGTTGGAGACTTCGATCGATGCGCTGGCCTGGGAACTGCTGGACCAGATTGCGCATGAAGGAATCAAGCGCGTGTTCATCGACGGAATCGACACCGTGGGAACGATGTTCGTTTACCCCGAGCGTTTGCCGCGTTTCTGCACAGCGCTCATCACGCGACTCGGCAACCTCGGATGTACGACGATCATCGCGGAAAGCACGCAAGCGCAAGTCCGAGACAGCATCGCGGTCAACGCGGCCGACAATGTTCTGGTGCTCCGTGAAGCGTTGCGGCTAGGGCGAGTAACTCGGCTCATCACGGCGCAAAAACGACAAGGCGGACAACATGAGATCTCGCCGCGTCGCCTCCAGATCTCGAACCGCGGGTTATTCGTCGGTGCGCGCCGATGGTGGCTATTCAACGAGGACAAACCGTGACGACAATCCTCATCGTCGATGACGAGTTCGACATCGTGGACGTGCTCGGGAGTTTGTTACAGGCCGAAGGTTATGAGGTCATTACGGCGGCAAACGGACGTGAAGGTCTTATGCGTCTGCGTGAGACTCGAGTGGACCTGGTGTTGCTCGATTGCATGATGCCGGTCGTCGATGGACCAGAAATGTTGCGGCTCATGCGCGAGGACGAACGTTTGACGAGTGTACCGGTGGTCATGATGAGTGCGGCGGAGGTACGGCAGGAGGTGCGTCTGCTCGGATGTTCCGCGTTCCTCAAGAAACCTTTCGACCTCAACACGTTGTTCGCGACGATTGCGCAACTGGTCGGCGAGGGAAGCGGGGAAAACTCCGCTTCTTCGTGAGGCCAAGATGGGCGACGATGAAGGCACGCGGACCCCTTGTCAGGACGGGCGTTCGCGCGGGATGATGTCGATATGCGGGCGCGAGTTCGTCGAGTGAGCATGGCGGGGTGTTGGAGATGAGCGAACAGGATCAGGAA
>DAOMZH010001251.1:0-3068 GCA_035437985.1 Polyangium sp. (in: bacteria)
ACTTGTTTTTCCGGGCCACAATCTGAGAGTTCACGGCCAAATCCTGCAAAACCTCACCATCCGCGGGGAATTGACCCATGAACGAACCTACACCCACACAATGTCCGTCTGTCAGGACAAGCGCTTTTTGATCGACGGTCATTCCGTCCATTTTGAACAGCGTTCCCGAACAATCGCCGGCCAATACCGCGACGCCTCCCTCCGGGATTTTATTCACCGGGAAATTCACGGGTAGAGGTTTTTCCGCAATCCGGTGTGGGGTGACAATGAACGGCGCCGATCCATCGGGCGGCGGTGCGGGTTGTTTATCCGCTTGGGCGCCGCACGACGAAATGCCGAAAACGATGACGACCTGCACGAGGAACCTGTTCATAGGAATGCTCCTGGTCATGGTTTGACGGGGACGACGCTGAGCGCCCCTTGGTTCGACGGAGCAATTCATGTGCCGAAGATCGTGAAATGGACTGCCGCAGCTTTCAGGTCCGCGGTTTCCGCCGATCGCGAAAAACTGCGTTGTGACTTCTGCAGCCACAAGATGCCATGAAAGTGCCTCCGCAAGCAACCATCGAGAGCGGCGCATTGCCGCTGTCGTACCGAAAGCTTATTTTCTCAATACTACGTTTCGATCCCGTGCCTTTTGAGCAGCCGATACATGTACGCGCGGTCCATGCCCGCGGCCCCCGCAGCACGCGCGACCTTGCCATCGTGCAATCGCAAAAGCGCCTTGAAATAACGGACCTCGAAATCCGCAATGGCTCGCTCGCGCTCCGATGCATACGGCGCAGTTGGATCCACCACGAATCCGCCCTCATTCGTCGGGTCGGTCGACGCTTGCTCTTCCTCGCGAGGCTCGATCGTACGCAAAATGAGGCAACGCTCGATGTAATTGCGCAATTCGCGGACGTTTCCCGGCCACGCCCCATTACGAATCTGCGCCATGAATTCAGGGGTTCGCAGCTGGTCTGCCGCGTCCTGCGGGGCACGCAACGACGCAATGATTTCCTCCGCAATCGCCGGTACGTCTTCGGGACGCTGACGCAAGGGCGGCATTGCAATCGTGACGACCGCGAGGCGAAAATACAGATCCGCCCGAAAACGCGCCGCATTGACGTCGGCCCGCAAATCTCGGTTTGTTGCAGCAATGACGCGAACATCCACCGGCTTGTACGAATTCGCGCCTACTCGACGAACCTCACGCGCCTCGAGCGCTCGAAGCAATTTGGGCTGCAAATCAATCGGGAGTTCGCCCACTTCATCCAAAAATAAGGTCCCGCCCGAAGCTTCCTCGAATGCCCCGACGCGCCGATCAAATGCGCCTGTAAAAGAGCCCTTTTCGTGCCCAAAGAGTTCACTTTCGAGCAGGTTGCCATGAATGGCTCCGCAATCGACGACGATGAACGGACCTTTCATCCGTGCGCTCTTGCGATGCACCGAATGCGCAGCCTGACTCTTGCCTGTCCCCGTTTCGCCCTCGAGCAATACCGTCGCTTCGCTTTCGGCTGCACGCGCCAGCATGGCAAACGTAGCTCGCATCGCCGGAGAAACCCCTTTGAGGGAGCCGAATTGCGTTTCTTCGGAGAGCGGCAATCGATTTGTCTCGGTGCTCAGTTCGAAGCGGACGACGGTTTTTCCAAGCCGGATCAGGCTTCCGACTCGGACAAACGCGACGACCACGCCCACTCCATCGACGACAGTACCATTGCGACTGCCCAGGTCACGGACGCGAATGCCCGTTTCATCAATGACGATCTCGCAATGGAATCGCGATACCGTGGCGTCATCCACGACGAGGTCATTGCGCACGTGCGAGCCAATCGAGCACCTGTCGGTCGTGGATTGCCACGTTGCACCTCTGGCAGGTCCTTCGACGACGGTGAGGCGAAAACGTCGAACCGCGCCCTTCGCGGCCAGGCGTGGTTCATTGTAGGCCAAGGTATGAACGACTTGGTTTTCTGCATCGCTCGGAGCGTCAGGGCGGGAGTCGAATTTGCGATCGCCGTTGGACATGGCGAAAACCGTACCACCCTTCTTTCTTGCTGCCTACATTTTTACATCAGCGCGCTTCATTCCCTGCTTGTCGACGCGCAGGCGACATTGTTCGTTCGTGAGTGACCGCGGAATCCACAAAGATGGGGCCTCGAGCATCCCTGGCATCTCATCGAGTCCCGCACTTGCGGCGATTGCTGCGAATTGATGTCGCAACACCCGCCCGACAGCCCGCTGGCATAGCCGTTGCTTTACTGAATAACGTCCGCCGCTCGTCGCAACAAACCCCCGACGATGCCGTAGAAAGAAATGAGACGACCATGAATCACAAGGAAGACAAACGCATTTCGGCTCTTCTCATTGCGCAACTCGTTGCGGAGCTCGTGGCGTACGAGAATGAACTGGCGGCGCGGAACGCCACAGCGCGAAAGTAAAGAAAGTAAAATAGCAAGATTGCGCCGGGCACAACTTCGTGTACGCTGCGCGCATCGACATGTCCGCCCTGCACTTTGCTCGTACCCTTCCGCGTACACTTGGGCCGTTTCGATTGCTCTCTTGCCTTGGGCAAGGTGGATTTGCTCCTGTGTGGCGCGCTGAGGAAGTGTACGAAGGGCGGCGCTTGCGCGACGTCGCGGTCAAGCTTTTCTTCCTGCCCGATGGCTATGCTCCGGCCTCTGCAGACGCGGCTCGATGGCTCGACGGGGTCATCGACGAAGCGAGCGCTCTTTGCCGCGTCGAACACACCAACATCGTCCGGTTTCATACGCTGTTCCGGGACGATTCCCACGGCGCCGTGGGATTGGTGATGGAGTATGTCGCGGGAAAAAGCCTTGGCGCGATATTGCGAAAAACCGGCGCCATTGATGCGGCAAAAGTATTCGATATTGGCATCCACATGGCTTGGGCTCTGGCCGCTGTGCACAATGCGGGACTCGTGCATCGAGATGTCAAGCCCGACAATATCATCGAAGGTTCGTCGGGGTACAAACTGGTCGATTTCGGCATTGTTGCGCATGGCCCGCAAGCTGGTGCGGACTCCCCCCCGCTACTCGTTGGAACGCCGGGATTCATTCCGCCAGAGT
>DAOMZH010001252.1:0-3065 GCA_035437985.1 Polyangium sp. (in: bacteria)
CAAAGATGTGGAGGCCGCAAAAGTACGGGTAGAGGACGCGATGACCGCGACGCCGTATTCGGTGAAAAAGACCGCACGGCTTGGCGACGTGGCGCACGAAATGGCCGAACATCGTTATGGTTCGGCGGTGGTCATGGAAAATGAGCACGTCATCGGCGTGTTCACGACGGTCGATGCGCTTCGCGCGCTCGCTGATGCTTGCAATGGCAAACGATAATCTGCACCGCGAGGCCTGACGGCTGGCATTATGAACGACAACGTGAGCAGTCACGAAGCAATTCTCGACTTGTGCGCGGAAATTGCGCCTGGTTGTCGCGTTGAAACGATTACGCCGCTCGGCCCGGACGCGGACGTGAAAGATGCGGACGGCACGGAAAAAGCCATTGGTTATGGTGTGCCGCTCCGCATCGTTTTGCGGGCAGACAATGGCGAAAGGCGCGAAATTTGTTTGCATACGGCAAAGCCGGACGAATTCGGGCATGATCGCCGCGCGGACCGAGCCGCAAACATGCTGTTGTCGTATGACACGTTCGGATCCATTCCTGCACATACGCGCGCGCTCGACGTGGGAGCCATAACGCAAAATGGGCGCTTCATTTCGCTGCGCGGTACGGGCGAGTTTTACTTGATGACCGAATTTTTGGCGGGGCACGTATACGCCGAAGACCTACGACGCGCTGCGCATCAAGCCCAACTCACAAACCACGACGAACCTCGCGCAGATGCGCTCGCCTCGATTCTCGCGAAAATCCACGAAGACAAGCCGCGCGCCCCAGCCGCCTATCGCCGCTCCATTCGAGATTTGCTGGGCAGTGGCGAGGGTATTTTTGGACTCGTCGACGGATTTCCGGACAATGTCCCCTTGGCCCCTCCCGAACGACTCATGGCCATCGAGCGGCGGTGTCTAGAATGGCGCTTTCGATTAAAGAAGCGTGAGGACCGACTCAGTCGTATTCATGGCGACTTTCATCCTTTCAACATTCTTTTTGGAGAGAACGACATACCAATCTTGCTGGATACGAGTCGCGGGTCGATGGGCGATCCAGCGGACGATGTGATGTGTCTGGCGCTGAATTATGTTTTTTTTGCTTTGGAGGCTCGTCCGTCCTGGGCTCCGGCGCTTGGAAAATTGTGGAAATCGTTTTTCCGAACTTATCTGGATAAAACGGGCGATACGGGTATTTTTTCCGTTGCCGCTCCATTTCTGGCTTGGCGAGCGTTGGTCATGGCCAATCCGCGGTGGTATCCATCCATTCACGCGACCACGCGACACGCTTTGCTTCATTTCGTCGAGCAAGCGCTCGAGATGAACGAATTCGATCCGGACACAGCAGAGAGGTTGTTTGCATGAGTTTGGGGGGAGTCGTCGTATGGATCACGGGAAGGCCGTCGGCGGGCAAGTCGGTGCTTGGGGAACGTTTGCGCAAACGGTTTGTCCACGCGCGCCGCCCGGTGGTGTTGCTGGATGGCGACGCTGTGCGCGCCCTGATGAAACCGGCAGTTGGTTATGACGAACAGGCGCGCCAGGATTTTTATGAAACCTTGGCGAATCTAGCGGCGCAGTTCGCGACGCAAGGTTTGGTCGTGCTTGTGGCCGCAACAGCGCATCTTCGGGCGTATCGTGCGTTCGCCCGGGAGCGGGCGCCGCGGTTTGTCGAAGTGTATGTACACGTATCGGCCGAGCGGTGTGCCGAGCGCGATGCCAAGGGGCTTTATGCGGCGGTGCGCGAGGGGCGGGTCACGGGCGTACCGGGCGCAGATTTGCCTTATGAGGAGCCGGCAAACCCCGACGTGATTGCGCTCGGGGGGCTCGACGAAGAAGCGATTGGGAAAATCGTGCGGTTGGTTTGAGAAGGCGGCGTGCTACCTTGCGCGCCATGAACGAGTTTCGCCGATTTCGCGGCACGATCCGATACCTCACCAGCGAAGCCCTCGAAGCTGCCGTCAACTGTGCTCTAGCCCTTCAACGACCATTGCTGGTCAAGGGCGAACCCGGGACAGGAAAAACCCTGCTTGCGGAAGCCATTGCCGAAGGACTCGAAACGGAGCTCATCACCTGGCACGTGAAAAGCACGACGCGCGCGCAAGATGGCCTTTACGTCTACGACACGGTGCAACGCCTTTACGATTCGCGCTTTGGTGACGGCGATGTGCGAGACATCCGTCGCTACATCAAACTCGGGCCGCTTGGTCGCGCGTTAGCATCGGACAAACGCCAGGTCCTGCTCATCGATGAAGTCGACAAGGCCGATCTCGAATTTCCGAACGACCTATTGCACGAACTGGATCGCATGCGGTTTCGCGTGGTCGAAACGGGCGACGAGTACGTCGCGAAGGAACGTCCGATCGTGATCATAACGAGCAACAACGAAAAGGAACTACCGGACGCGTTTTTGCGCCGTTGCGTGTTTCACTTCATCGATTTTCCCGAGCGCGAGTTCATGAAGCAAATCGTGAACGTTCATCATCCAGACTTGCCGCGTACGCTGATCGACCAGGTGCTCTCGGTGTTTTACGAAGTTCGAAACATGTCTCGATTACGCAAAAGGCCGTCGACCAGTGAGCTCATCGATTGGATTTCGGTCTTGCGACAAGCGGGCATTGGTGAGGTTCGTCTGGAACAACAGCTGCCTTTTCTTGGTGCGCTGCTCAAAAAAGAACAAGACCTCGTGGCCTTCGCCGATCAACTCGCAGGTGGGCGTAAATATCGCTCTTGAGCCAATTCGCTGCGGAATTTCAAATGTGAAAAAAAGTCGCTTGACGCCGCGAGGGAAACAAGCGAACACATGTGCACTCCTCTCGGGGTTTATGCTTCGAGCGGGACGTTCGGCGAGTCAAAGGACTCGCCATCCAACGAGCCGACACCTGCCAGCGCACAATGAGGTGTAGACTGAGTCCAGAGGCCGGGGAAATTGGATGAAATGAGGTTATCGACATGGCTCTCAATGCGTATCTCCGTTTGAAGGGACAGAAGCAAGGCGAGATCAAGGGCTCCGTGACGCAAAAGGGTCGCGAAGGCTCGATCATGGTCATTGCGGTCTCGCACGAGATCATCAGCCCCCGTG
>DAOMZH010001253.1:0-3062 GCA_035437985.1 Polyangium sp. (in: bacteria)
ACTTTCTCGGGTTCACAAGGTGGCGCCGTAAGTTCGAGTTCCGAAGGGGCAGGCGGAATGCCTGGTGTGTCGAGCAGTTCGTCGTCAGCAAGTGGGACTGGCGGCGCATCGGGAAGCGGAATGGGCGGCGCAGCGGGAAGCGGCGCTGGGGGCATGGGGGCTTGCGCGAGCAATGACGATTGCGCCCAAGCGCCTACCGGGTCAATTTGCGATATGAGCACCGGAGAGTGCGTTGGGTGTTTGCCGGGTATGACGACGTGTGCGGCTGGAGAATATTGTGAACCGACGACGAAACAATGTGTCAATGGTTGTGCCGACGATACTGGGTGTAGCGCGCCATTGCCGGTTTGTGATTCGACGACGCATACGTGCGTAGGTTGTCTCGTCGATATGGATTGCCCGCTCGGCGCGATTTGTGGCAACAACTCCTGCGTACCAGGTTGTTCTCCCCAGCACGGATGTCCGATGGGTTTATTATGCTGCGGGACGACGTGTGTCAATGTGTCGACGGACATCAACCATTGCGGCGCCTGCAACAATTCGTGTCCGAATTATCCCAATGCAGCGGTGATGTGCGTTGGTGGCATATGCTCAATGGGGGCTTGCACGGTGCCGTTTGCCAATTGCGACCAACAGGCGACGAACGGCTGCGAATGGAATACGTCGCAGGGTGGCGCATGTGTATGTAACCCGGGGGCGACGCGCTCGTGTTATGAGGGGACGCAAGGCACCCAAGGCGTGGGGCCTTGTATGGGCGGCACGCAAACGTGTGAGTCGACCGGTGCGGCGTGGGGGGCCTGCGTCGGGCAGTTTTTGCCAAAACCCGAGTTATGTGCGAACGGTATCGATGAAGATTGTAATGGTACCGTCGACGATTCCGAAGACGCCGATGGAGATGGTTTTTCCCGGTGCGGTGGCGATTGTTGCGATTCCCCGTTGCAAGGATGTCAGAATCCACAAGAAATCAATCCGGGGGCGCTGGAAATAGTGGGTAATGAGATCGATGACGATTGCGATCCGGCGACATCCGATATGGTAGCGGCGTCGTCTTGCAGCTCGATGGCCAAATTCACCGGGACGAGTGCGGTCGAAGCGGCTCAGGCCATGGGAATTTGTCAAATGACGACAAGCAATCCACCATTGGGACAAAAGAAATGGGGGCTCATCAATGCCTCGATTTTGCTCCCCAATGGAAGCGTACCGTCTGCCGCGCAATTGACGACGATCCTGGGGCGGCAAATTGCAATTTTGACTGATTACGGCACCGGAGGCATCGCGCCTCGAGAAGGGACGACGATGGTGGGGTTGTCTACGGGTTACATGCGTGATCGCAATGATCCAAATTGTCCCGTCGAACCGGATACGAACAATGGTCTGAGTTCAACGCCTCCGGCTGCTTATGTCGCTGCCCACGGGGGCACTCTTCCGGCAAGTATGGGTTGTTCTGGAGCCTGCCCTTCAGGAACGGGAGCCAATGACGGCACCAATTTGCGGCTTACGATTCGCACGCCGACGAACGCGCGATCCTTGTCGTACCAATTGAAGTACATCACGTACGAATATTGGATGTATTCGTGCCAATTGTACAACGACGTATTCTTGGCTTTGTTGCAAACGGCGGCCCCGGGTATTCCAGCGGACAAGAATATTTCGTTCGACCAGATGAACAATTCGATATCCGTGAACAGTCGGTTCATCAAAGTCTGCAAGCCGCAATCTTGTTATACGTGTCCGGGAGGGACTGCGGAGCTCACCGGGACGGGCATGGAGAACCAAAACTTCGGTGGGGCAACGAATTGGCTGGCGACAGAAGCCCCCATTGTTCCGGGAGAAACCATTCAGATCGAATTCATGACCTTCGACGTATCCGACAACTGGCTCGATTCGGTGGTCCTGCTCGATAACTTCAAATGGGGAGTGTCGACGACCGTCGTCAATACTCACGAATGACATCCTGGGCCGATCACGCTCGGGCCAAAGCCGCTGCAAAATGAATGCAGCGGTCCGGGAGTTTCCTCTCCAGGGACAAACCCGACATTGCGAACGCGGGTTCGTCGCGTCACGCAAACGAATCATTGTCGTCACCGATGCGTCCGCGGTGATGCGTTTGGTGGAGCTCATCGAAAACGAAAGCCCAGGTACGCGCATCGACATGCGCTCGGGTTTTTTGATGGCCACGGTGTTCGTTTCGATGTAGATTGCGAACCTCTCGGCAGGAGGTCGTCATGAGTTCGCGCGTCTTTGTCTTGCTTTCCGTTGCTAGTGCATTCGCTTTCGGCTGTGATGCCACTGCGTCGCGTACGACGTCGTCCGGAGCCGAAGGCGGTGGATCCGCGTCGAGTTCGGAGGGCTCGGGAGGCAGCGGCGGGATGTCGACGAGCTCGTCATCGGGCGGCGGAGGGACGACGTGCACGTCCGATATTGATTGTGCAACGGCGCCGACGGGGACCGTTTGCGATGTGGGCACGGGCAAGTGTGTGGGGTGTTTGCCCGGGGTAACGATGTGTCCTGCGGGCGAGTATTGCGACGAGAACAAGAAACAATGCGCGACAGGTTGTGCCGATAGCACATCGTGCAGTGGTCCGACGCCCATTTGTGATCCCGTCACCCACAAGTGCGCGGAATGCGTTGTCGATACGGATTGCGCACCGGGTATGATTTGTGGAGGCAATGCCTGTTTTCCGGGTTGTTCGACCCTCCAACCTTGTCCAATGGGTTTGTCCTGTTGCGGATCGACCTGTTATGATCTGACGAATGACGTCAACAATTGCGGCGCTTGCAACAGTCCGTGCCCGGCATATGCCAACGCGGACGCCGTATGTGTCAATAGCACGTGTGACGTTGGGACATGCGCCCCTGCATTTGATAATTGCGACAAAGACGCGGCGAATGGTTGCGAATGGAACATTTTGCAGGACGGAGCGTGGTTGTGCGAGCCGGGAATGACCCGGGCGTGTTATCAAGTTGGGCCGAACACCGAGGGAACTGAGCAGTGCGTTGGGGGCACGTAGACCTGCGATTCCTCGGGCACTTCGTGGTGCGCCTGTGTTGGCCAGGTCTTT
>DAOMZH010001254.1:0-3061 GCA_035437985.1 Polyangium sp. (in: bacteria)
CGCCGCTGGACGAGGAACTCGCGCCGCTGGAAGACGAACTCGCGCCGCTGGAAGACGAACTCGCGCCGCTGGACGAGGAACTCGCGCTGCTGGACGAGGAACTCGCGCCGCTGGACGAGGAACTTGCGCTGCTGGACGAGGAACTGGGCCCGCTGGAGCTGCTGGCAGCCATCCCGCCCATCCCTCCGCCGCCTTGGCCCGCTGCGCCGCCTTCACCGCCCGCCCCACCTGCGCCTCCCGATGCGGCTGCACCACTATCGTCCGGGATCTCGAACGTCACGATCGGTCCGCACGCAACCAAGAAAACCAGTAAGGGGCAACCCACTTGCACAAGGCGTCGATGAAGGCTTCGCATCACGACACTCTGTTGCTGCTTGGTTGCGCGAAATTCAACGTTGGAGACAAATGGCGAAATTTCTGCCATTCGCTCCTCGGACTGTCACCGGCACGCTTTGACGCGTTCGAGCAAGAGCGTACGTTCCCGCGTGTTTCTCGTGAGAAATGCCGCCCGCTCGAATTCATAACTCGCTTCCGCCAAACGCCCCAACCGAAACAACAAATCCCCGCGTACCGCCGGAAGCAAATGATACCCTTGCAAAAGCGGCTCGTCCATGAGTTCATCCACCAATTCGAGGCCCGCGGCCGGACCAAATGCCATCCCCATCGCGACAGCTCGATTCAATTCGACGACCGGCGATTGCGTCATTTGCGCGAGCCCATCGTAAAGCGCTACAATCCGCACCCAATCCGTATTTTCATATTTACGCGCCCGCGCGTGACACGCCGCAATCGCCGCTTGCAACGTATACGTTCCCAGAGGTCGACCAAGCGCCATTGCCCGATCCAAAGCTTCGAGTCCCCGTCGAATCAATAATTGGTCCCATTTCGAACGATCCTGATCCATCAGCAAAATAGGCTCGCCACTCGGACCGACTCGCGCACGCGTACGCGACGATTGAATCTCCAGCAGCGCCACCAATCCATGCACTTCTGCTTCCCGCGGCGCGAGATGCGCCAAAATGCGACCGAGGCGCAAGGCGTCGTCACATAATTCCGGACGAACCCAATCATCGCCCCGCGTGGCCGAATAACCTTCATTAAAAATCAAATAAATGACTTCGAGCACCGCTGACAAACGTGCAGTCAATTCCGGCCCCTGCGGCACATCGAAAGGCACGCGCGCCTCCGTGAGCGTCCGCTTCGCCCGCACGATTCTCTGCGCAATCGTCGGCTCCGCAACGAGAAACGCCCGCGCAATCTCCTCCGTGGTCAAACCCCCCAACAAACGCAGCGTCAAAGCGACCCGGGCCTCGGTCGCCAGAATCGGGTGACACGCAATCAGCATCAGCCGCAAAACGTCATCCCCAACGTCTTCGCCGGGCTCGACCGGACTTACGAAACGCGCTTCTTCATCCGCAAAATGCCCGATTTCTTGATGTTTACGTTCGAGCATTTGTCGCCGCCGTAATTCATCAATCGCGCGATTTTTCGCAATGGCCATCAGCCACGCCCCCGGTTTTTCCGGGATACCCATTTCAGGCCAACGTTCGAGCGCTTCGACGAGGGCCTCTTGGGCTAGATCCTCGGCCAAACCGACGTCGCGAACGAACCGCGTGAGACCACCAATGAGTTTGGCTGATTCGATTCGCCAAACCGCCTCGATGGTCTTGCGCATGGTCGTTGCGACATCGGCCATGATGAACTCCGGCAGTGGTGGACAGGTTAGCGCTGCTGTTGTTGCTGTTGCTGCGTGATTTGCGCGCGAATCCGTTCTTCTTGTTGCTGCAATTCGGGCGTGAATTCGGCACCGAAATCCACCGCCTCGAAAATCGGACGAATCTCCACTTCCGAGTTCGGCACACATTCATCCGGATTCGGAATCCGACGAACCCATTCCACGGCTTCTTCCATCGATTTGACCTGCCAAATCCAGAATCCAGCAATGAGTTCTTTCGTCTCGGCAAACGGTCCGTCAATCACCAAACGTTCCGAACCCGAAAAACGGACGCGTTTGCCCCGCACGCTCGGATGAAGCCCGTCACCCGCGAGCATGATTCCGGCTTTGGCCAATTCCTCATTGTATGCCCCCATCTCCGCGAGAAGTCTTTCACTGGGCATTTTGCCAGCTTCCGTGTCCGCATTCGCCTTGATGATGATCATTACGCGCATGTGATTCTCTCTTTCTTCGTGTTCTCGGTGCTGGGTGACCGGTCCGTTCGTCGGTCCGTATCACGGTTTCGCAAGGACGACGAACGAGGAACCGCCAGATCGACACCGCCGAGAAAAATAATTTTGTGGACGGTCGCTTACGCTCTGAGCTATTGATTTTGCCGGTGGTGGAAACCGCACGATTATGGCAAGCGTTTGGCCCACATGCCGGTGCATTCGGGGACGCGGGCCCAACCTTCGCGGCGGACGCGAGTGGCGAATTCGGCGCCGAAAAACGCGCCAGTGGTCATGGCGGCTGTTTCGACATCGGGGAATGAATAATCCGTCCGAAAAGCTGTGCGTTCGAGTTTCTGCTCTTCTTCGAGCCATTGAAAGTATTCGGCGAGAGCTGGCGAAGGTGGCCTTGGCTGCTCCCATCCGGTCCCGAGCGTCTCGATGATGACGAGGGCTCCTCCAGGTTTTAATGCTTGCCGCATGTGTTGAAATGCTCGGCCAACCTGTTCGCGCCAATCATCGGGCATCCACGAACGAAAATGGCCAAACACCCATCCGGCAATGGCGACATCGAATTGACCTGCGGGCGCGGAAAACTCGCGGGCATCGGCGCAATGCAATTCCCAAGGTGCCGCATTGGGAATTGATTCGAGGTGTTCTCGCGCGATTGCCAACATGGCCGGGGATCGCTCGACGCCCACGAGTTTGCGTACACGTTCGACGATAACGCGTCCAATTCGTCCGGTGCCAATGCCGACTTCGAGCACGGCTGCCCCGGTGAGGGGATGAATCGATTCAATCGTAGGAATCAGGTTTCCATCCGCGTCTTCTGCTCGGACGAGGGCATCGTATTCTTTGGCGTGGTTTGTATAGATGTTTTGGTAGTCCGTCACGTTTG
>DAOMZH010001255.1:0-3061 GCA_035437985.1 Polyangium sp. (in: bacteria)
CCTCGGGTTAGGTTCGTAAAGACGAACGGGGTTGATCAAGTTTGAGCACTACCGGCTCGGGGGTGGCTCGGGGTTGGCTTCCAGGGTGGATGGGGGGTGGCCCGTTTCAAGGAAATCGCCGCTCTTTTCCACCGATCCGTGAACAAACCCAATGGGCATTCCCGAGGGCATGGGTGGGCTCGCGGATGCGTCCGCAACGTCCTCTCGTTTACTCGAACCTCGAATCAGAATTTTTCGGTGTAATGTCGATTTTGCTTGCTCACATCCGATCAATTCGGGTACCATCTCGCGACGGGGCGGATTTATGCACGCGACAAACGTTCAGCCATTCAGGGTTCTCGACGCACTCACGATCATTGCCACTTGCTCGGAATCATCCGAAACGCTCGAATTGGTCGCCACTTTGCGGACCATGACAATGGGCGAACTTCAGTTGCCCTTGGGGCCGCGAAGCGAACAAATGGCTCGCCGAATTGGTCAACAAATGCGCAATGCGCAATGGCTCGCGTCTGCGAGCATGACCCTCCACAATGCCGAGACCAATTACCTGGCGCATCAATTCTTTCAATGGTGCCTCCGTTGCGTCCCAACGAATGCGGCGAATCCGCTTGCTGATGAAACGTGGCTCCCCCGCGTCCGGATGTTGTATTCATGGGATCCCAATTTGCGATTGCTCGCCGAAGCGCTCGTCAATCAATTCCGTTTGGCCGACGATAACGAATTCGCGGTCCAAGCGCCTGCGACGCCGGCTCAATCGGCTGCACCGGCAGCGCCCGCACCCAAAGTATCGACTCCTGCGTCAGCACACGATGCCATTCACGCCCGGCTTATTGCACGCCTTCGTGTCGTGGCGAGAACAAAACGATTCATCGAGCAATTTGTCCGCGATTGGAAGGCGCAGAAGGCTCGAGCGGCAACGCCAATACCGGTTATCCAACAGGCAATGACGATGCCTGCGTCAATTCCATGTACGCCCAAACCAAACGGCATGGAAGCTCGTACCGTCAAGCCACAAGCGCATCGCCTTGTTCAATCATTCTCATTCATCCCACCATCATCCAACTCCGCAAATGCCAATCCACGCGTGCCGGATGCGCAAAATTCGTTCTTCGAGGCTAAAACGTACGTTCATAGTTTGTCGCAACCAATGTGACAACTTTTGAAACACACTACGGCCGCAGCACCGGTTGCGCGTAAATGATCTTTGCATCTTGCTTGGTGTTGAACCAGCCATTAGCTTTTCCAGTGGGAATCGACGGCCGGGATTTGTCTGGCCAGACTCGTTATTCTTTGATTCCCAATGCCTCGTCCAATCTTCGAAAGTCGCCAAGCCGTAATTCCGCCACAGTCCGCGCGGCCCGTCGATAACGATTGATCATCACGCTCGATCGATGCCCTGTTCGATCCTGCACCCACGCTTCGTTTTTCCCATTTGCCAGCGCCACCGTGATAAACGTCGCCCTTGTATCGTGTAGGCGCACGGGTTGCCGCATCTCGCTTCGCTCGAACAGCACCTCGCGCGTAATGCCAGCGGCCAGCAAATGCGCTCGATATCGCTCCGCCGCTTTGCCCTCGCCCATCGGATTGCCCTCATCGTCAACGAATACAAGCGTATTCCCATCAATGCGCTCACCCCGCTCCTTACGCATTGCCAGCAGCGCACGCAATGCTTCGGGCACGCCCAATGACAACGCCCATGCACGCGGATCTTTTGTCTTGTTTTTATCAAGCGTCACCCCACCGTGCAAGAAATCCAGATCCAACAATGTCACTTGCGCCGCTTCGGAACTACGCATTCCTTCGCGATGCAAAAACCCGTAATAGATGCGCCATTCAAAAGGTACATTTGCACTTGCGAGAAGCTGAGCATCCTCGTCCGGGTAGATCCATCCCTTCGCTTTACCTGGACCAACCTTGGGAAGGAATCCGACCGGTAATGGGCTTGCTTTGATGATACGTAATGGGAAAACCGACATACGACACATTCGATAAAGAAGTTGCGCAATATGTCGTCGTGTCGCCGCAGCACGCTCGGCTGGAACACCGCGCATCACTTCTTCGGCATCGTCGAGCGTGAATTGATCCATTGGTATTTCCCCGACAACCGTAAATACGTACCGTTCGAGCCGTTCCAGGTCTTCACCTGCTGAGCGCTTGCGCCGAATATGGTCAGGGTAGAGCCGTGACAATTCGCCGGACGTCCAGCGCTTACCAAGCTCTCGAATTGTTGGAATAGTTGCATTTCGCTTCGGGATCACTTTCCCCGCCACAATGAGGTCGACCGCGCGACGCACATTGTCCAGCTCCCTGCCCGTGCGCTGTGATGCAATATCGAGGAGCTCGACAACAACATCTTCACGCCCAACTTTTCGCAATTTGGTCGCGAATTCCGCAAGCATCGTCGCCCGCTTTTCGGCTGCGTCGCAATCAATGCCCTCCGACAAAACGAAACTCCGGCGCTTGTTATGACTCACCGTCACCTGAGCGTATATCCGACCATTGCTCTCGTAAATGGTTCCCGTTGGTTTCCGCGGCATGAGCCCGCCCCTCCCCTCGCCAAACGAATTCCTGCTCTTTAGCGATTACTTGTACTTCTCTTTCGCCTTTTGGGCAATTCCCGAGAACGTTCGAAGCCGACGAGGTCGAGAATGTCTCCCACTGCATTCGACGCCTTTGCTTTGACATCATTACGCTCGGTCGCAATGGCATCGACATCTTGCCGCTCGAGCCATTCGACAAACGCCACCCGATTCACAATGCGCAGTTTTCCCAATTTCGCCACGCGCAATGGAAACGTCAGTGTACGAATCACTTCGAGGTACACGCGCGGCGGCAAACCCGTCACCGCTTCGACATTACGCTGCGTAAGCGTATCCGGCGGTGCAGCAATGACACGAATCGCATCACCCGGAATGGCGAGCGTAGCCGTGACAATCCCATTCGCCGATTCCGTCGTAGATCGGTCGCTCATAATGCTCTCCCTTTCGACAATGCAATCAACTATGTCGGAGTTCGAGCCCAGCGCAGAACTTCATCGAGTTTGTCGGTCGAGTATTCCCTC
>DAOMZH010001256.1:0-3059 GCA_035437985.1 Polyangium sp. (in: bacteria)
AGCGATAACCGACTGTTGCAGTATTTCTTCGACTATTGGCATGTAATCCGTAGTAATTGCAAAATCGCATCCTCAAGCGGGATTATAGCTTGAAGCTCGATGCCGCAAAGAAGCCTTTGCCACCCTGAACGGAATAAAATTCTCCGGGCCGGACATTCATTGAAGCGGCAGCAAAAGGAAAACATTATGGTCATCAAAGATACTGAAGACATAAAAAGCAGCGAAATAACCGACGAGAAAAATTACTGGAATCGCCGTAATTTCATTCGCGGCGGAATTCTGGCGGCCAGCACAGCGGCGACAGGTCTGCTTTATCGCAGTCTGAATTCGCCAGGACGCGAAGCGGCAAAAATCGTTGCTCCAGTGGAATCCGTCTCTCAAAACCGTTACTTCACGCCAGAAGGCCAACCGGCCAATGATTTTGAAGACATCACCAACTACAACAATTTACAAAGTGCAGGTGCATGCATTTGGCGCCATGTCGACGCATATTCATGTGGTGCTGACCGATCCCAATGGTCGGCTTCCGTTATTCTTGGCCTATTTTCATCGATTGGTGGCCATGGGAACGAAGATTCTCCGCTCTTGGGAGGGCTCGATTTGGGATTCAGAGCAAACGAGCGTGGTGGAATTATTGACGCAAGATGCGATTGTCGAGAAAATCGCCTATGTGCTGGCAAATCCCGTTGCTGCTGGCGTAGTACTTGTCCCGGAGGAGTGGCCCGGGGCAAAAACGCAAGTCGCGGACATTGGGCAAACGGTGCTGGAAACGACGCGTCCGAGCGTGTATTTCGAGGCGAAGAAATGGCCGGATGTGATGAAGTTGCCCATTGAATTGCCGCCCATGATTGGAAAAGCAGATGCGGAATCGTTTCGGGACCAGGTACAAAACGCATTGGAGCAGGAAGTTGCCATTGCACGGACAACCATTGCCCCGGAAAACGTCATGGGCCCCCAGCGCGCAAAAACCATTTCGCCAGAAACTCGAGCAAAGACGCCGGAACCTATACGCAAGCGAAATCCGACATTCGCCGCAGGTCGCGGTCATCGCGATATCGCTGCTGCCGCGGCGCGGGTTGTGACCGCGTTTCGCTCGGCGTATCGCGCTGCGCTCGAGCGGTGGCGCGAACGAGATCGCAATGTCGAGTTTCCCGCGGGCACATGGTGGATGAGAGTGTTCCATGCCGTAAACATCGCCGGCAGCATTTGAATATCGGGGGTCGATAGCCATTGCAACCATCGTGTCGTCGGCTGAATTGGTGTGCATTCAGCGAATGCGGACGTGCGCTCTGCAACGGCCACATTTTTATGAATTTGTAGATAATTATACGTCAAAAGGGCGGATTGATTGGCGCACTTCTTGCGGTCCGTCGCGCTATGTAACTTCGGATGGATTTCATCGTCTCATGTAGGGGGCTAAGAGAATCGGAAGCCCCGAATAGGGGGTTCTCTACGTCGAGAATCGAGAGCGAGGGCCTACGGGCAGGTTCTACATCGAATGAAATAACCGACGTTTCGCGGTGGGTTGGTGTGCTAAAGTGAGTCAGTAAACCTGGCGGCCGCCAAGGTGGTTGGGTGCTGGCACCAAGGTGGTTGGGGTGCTCCACAAGGGCCCTGATGCTCAAAGATACAGCGCGGCCAGCTTTGCATATACGGCGTTGCGTTCCGCCGTGTTCAAAGCATGATCGTAGACCTCGATGACCGAGATGAAACCGTCGAAGGACAGACCCGTCGCGCCTGGCGGCCCTTCGAGGTTCCCAATCGACATCGACGTCGAGCCACCATTGGAGTGGTTCTCCGTGAATGTGAGTGCCTGCGTCCCGTTCAGATGCACGGTCGAGCTATTCGCACCGCCGTTGTTACGCAAGGTCGTGATGACGATAAGGGGGGCCTGCTCTGCGGTAATGCCAGGAACGCCGAGCACCATCGAGCCGTTCGAGATACCTTTTTGAAAGGTACCAATGCCGCCGCTCAGGAGAAATCGATCGAATCCGCCATTGTCATGACCCCACACACCAGCATAGGTTTGCGGATTTCCTGACGCATTCTGGAACACCGCGACCACCGTGAGATTGGCATATCGCGTGTAGTTGATGTCGAGGGGGAACGACAGCACGTCATCTACACCGTCGAATTGTACGGCCGGCTTGCCCTTGATCGCCGCCAACTTGAATTTTGGCTTCCGCGCTTCCGTGCTTTGCACTGCGTGCTGCATGCTTGCGAGATTGGTCCATTGGGCAAGGACCGTGTTATCGGCTGCCGTCGTCCCGGGGCCACTGATCCTCGACGCATCGAAGACCGCGAGCCGTCCGGCGATCACTCCAGGACAAGGGCTCACGAAGGCAGGAGGCGCGCTTTGCGTGGCCATGGCTTGGATTTGCGCCTGCGTCAGCGCGACGTTATGCACGGCTGCTTCGTCGATGAACCCATTAAAGCGGTTGTTGCCATTCGAGTCAGCCCCAATTCGCAAGGGAAGCATATTGCTTGGAATGGGCATAGCGGTCCCGGAAGACGTCCGCACGAGAGAACCATTCACATAAAGCCTTCCCGTCGTGCCATCCCACGTGCCCGCAACGTGGGTCCATACATTCATGGGGATGTTTGTCGGGGTACCGAAGGTACGCGGCGGAATGATCATGCGCAGCTGGCCCCCAACCATGTCGAGCAGGTACCCGTCTGCGCCACCAGCCGTAATCTTGTCGAAGATCCGTGCGGTCATAGTAGCGGGCCGGATCCAAGCCGACATCGTCATGGCGCCCGTGATCTGCAAACTGGCTGAATTCGGAACCTGCACGAAGCTAGACCCAGTGAGCGCAAATCCGTTTCCGACTTGGCCGGCCATGTACGTCACTGGGGTTATACCCGTTCCCGTCCCCGAAGCGCCATTGTTTTCATTGCCAGAGGCATCGTTCATGTCCGATTCGCCCCTCCACCAGCCCACGGGCAGCGTATACGGTGGGAGTTGGGCCATGTTCGCAATCTGCTCGGCCGAAAGCGTGGTATTGTAGAGTGCCACTTCGTCCAGAAGGCCATTCAAACGGTTGTTACCCGTCGAATCC
>DAOMZH010001257.1:0-3057 GCA_035437985.1 Polyangium sp. (in: bacteria)
TCGCATTGATGCTGATACCAACGACGCACATTGAATTCAGCCGCCTGCGTGGACTCGCCCCCGACGGACGCTGCAAAAGCTTCGATGCCGCTGCTGATGGCGTATCTTGGAGCGAAGGTTGCGGCATGTTGGTATTGAAGCGTTTGTCGGATGCAGAACGCGATGGCGATCCGATATTGGCTATCATTCGCGGCTCAGCGGTAAATCAGGACGGCCGCAGCAATGGTTTGACCGCGCCCAACGGACCATCGCAAGAAATGGTCATTCAACGAGCATTGGATGATGCTGGTGTCGGTCCCACAGACATTGATTATGTCGAAGGCCATGGTACCGGTACGCCATTGGGTGACCCGATTGAAGTGAAGGCATTGGGGACTGTCTTCAGCGCACGAAATTCTGGTGCCCCACCGCTCATGATCGGTTCGGTGAAATCGAATATCGGTCACACCCAGTCTGCAGCTGGAGCGGCAGGAATCATGAAGGTCGTGCTCGCGATGCAACACGGGGTGATTCCCCCATCATTACATTTTCATGATCCGAATCCGCGCATTGAGTGGTCGAGCTATCCATTGCAAGTGGTAACCGAGGCAGTTCCTTGGGTTGCGAAAAATAAACCGCGCCGGGCAGGCGTCAGTTCCTTTGGGATCAGCGGAACGAATGCCCATGTCATCTTGGAGGAAGCTCCGCCAGTTGCCTCGCCGCTTGCTGCAAAAGAAGAAAATGCATATCTCTTGCCGCTGTCCGCGAAGACTCCCGAGGCTCTGACCGCGCTAGCTCGAGATTATGCCCAATGGTTTGTCTCTGAACACAATCTCTCTCTACCGGATGCCATATTCACGGCGACCCGACGGCGAACACATCACGAGTATCGAGTTGCCGCGGTGGCCCGCACAGCTGCCGAATTCGCAAGCGTGCTCAATGCATTTGCCCAAGGTCAAGCCGATTCGGGTTCCGTGCAAGGGCGGATATCATCGGCAGGATTAGCACGCGTCGTTTTCGTTTTTCCGGGACAAGGTTCGCAATGGCTTGGAATGGGCCGGCAACTTCTTGCGGAGGAGGCCGTATTCCGAGAAGCAATCCAAGCGTGCGATCAAAAAATTCAACATGAAGCGGGTTTTTCGGTCCTTGCTGAGATCACAGCGTCCGAGACCGAGTCGCACATGTCCAACATCGATGTCGTGCAGCCGGTCTTGTTTGCCATGGAAGTTGCATTGGCGGCATTATGGCAATCTTGGGGTGTCGCACCAGATTGTGTCATAGGTCATAGCATGGGGGAAGTTGCAGCAGCCCACATTGCCGGTCTTCTCAGCCTTGAAGACGCAGTCAACGTCATTTGTCGACGAAGCCGGTTATTGAAGCGAATTAGTGGCCAAGGCGCCATGGCACTGGTCGAATTGCCAATCGCAGAAGCAGAATTGGCCATTGGCGCATACAATAGTCAATTGGCAACTGCAGTCAGCAACGGGCCACGCTCGACGGTGTTGTCAGGAGCACCCGAAGCGCTGGAAGCTGTGCTCACCGCATTGGAAGCAAAAGGAGTATTCTGTCGTCGCGTAAAAGTCGACGTGGCTTCACACAGCCCACAGGTCGACCCCTTGAAAGCAGATTTGCTCGACGAACTGTGCCAAATCAAGCCGCAAGCGAGTCAATTACCCATGCGCTCGACGGTTACATGTCAGCCCCTGCAAGGACCTGAAGTCGACGCTACATATTGGTGGAACAATCTGCGTCAACCCGTACGATTCTCGGATGTCGTACAAGGGCTGCTCGAGGATGGACACACAATTTTCGTCGAGCTGAGTCCGCATCCAATCCTATTGCCTTCAATCGCTGAGAATTTGCGCACACTGGGTATCGAGGGGGCATGCATTGCATCATTGCGCCGACAAACCAATGAAAGCCTCACTATGCTCGAGGCCTTGGGTTCACTCTATGTTCATGGGTGCACGATTCATTGGGAACGACGTTTGCCTGAACGCGGTCGCGTCGTGGCTTTGCCGACGTATCCCTGGCAGCGCCAGCGATATTGGATCGATCCTCCGAAATTGCGGCGAGATGATACGCCCCAAAATGACACCGGGTCGAAAGTCGCCGAAGAGGCAGTCCTCAACGATGAATTTGGGGACTGCATATTCGAGATTGTGTGGCGACGCGCAGAAATCCAAACGAGTTCTTCGAGGCGCTTGGAAAAAACCGACCATTGGCTCATCTTGGTGGATGAACGTGGTATGGGCGCGACATTGGCCAAACATCTACGTACACAGGGTGCACGGGTAACCGAGGTTTCGGTGCAGTCGGAATACAGTCGCCTCGGAGACGATGCATATGGACTGGATCCAACAAACTCGACGCATTGGGAGAAGGTCGTAACCAACTCCCTTGGAAAACAAGGGTGGAACGGGGTCATCCATTGTGCGGCGCTCGATGGAGCCTCATGGGCGCAAACAACGACAACGACCATTTCTACGGATCTACGGCGAGGGCCTCTGGCAACGTTACGTCTTCTCCAATCCATTGTGAAACAAGGTTGGCGAGACGCACCGCGATTCTACGTGCTTACGCGCGGTGCGCAGGCGGTAGGTTCATCTCCAAATGGATTGTCGGTTGCCCAGTCGACTATCTGGGGTATGGGCCGGGTGATGAGCATGGAGCAACCTGACGTCGGTTGTACACGCATTGACTTGCCTGCCGAAAACAACCCCGACGAAATTGAATTCATTTTGCGTGAACTTGCTGAAAATGGACCAGACGATCAAATAGCACTGCGTGCGGATGGTCGTTACGTTGCGCGTCTCGAACGGGGGTCATGGTCCAGCGATATTGTGAAGCTCGAAAATACTCGAATCCATGACGACCGGACCTATCTCATCACCGGAGGTCTCGGCGGGCTCGGATTATCACTAGCCAAATGGATGGTCGAGCGCGGTGCCCGGCACTTTATGCTCCTGGGCAGAAAAGCGCCAAACGAAATCGCACGAACTGTAATAAGCGATTTGGAGGCGATGGGAGCAGAGGTCCACACGTTACAAGCGGATGTGGCGCGACGGGCCGATGTGG
>DAOMZH010001258.1:0-3052 GCA_035437985.1 Polyangium sp. (in: bacteria)
GGCATTTCTTGATTCTCGGCGAAAATGATGCGCACCGTGCCGTCGTCCGATGCGGACGCGATTCGGGAACCATCAGGGGAAAACTGCACCGAGTTGACCGAAGCTTGATGCGTGCGAAAGACCAGCGGTTCGGCAGGTTTGTCCAGCGAGAACACGCGCACGGCATGATCTTGGCAGGCCGTGGCGACTCGTTTTCCGTCAGGAGCAATCGAAGCGGCCGTGACCCAATCATCGTGTCCCGAAAGCGTAACCAAGGGTTTGTCTACGCGATTGGCATGCCAAACCTTCGCTGTTCGATCCTCGGACGCCGTCACCACCAAGGTGCCATCACGGCTGAAAGCGGCATATCGCAGCCCCGCCGTATGACCATCATTGTCTTTTCCGCCGAGAATGATGGGATCTCCCGTACCATCGGCGCGCCAAACCCGTGCTGTCTGGTCAAACGATGAAGTCACGATTCGCTCGCCGTCTGGCGCCCAGGCGACCCGGGAAATCCAGCCGTTATGGCCGCGCAATTCCACGGTTTGTCCTTTGCCATCGACCCGCCGCACACGCACGACGTCATCGTCGAACGCCCCCGCCACGAAGATTCCGTCTTTGCGAACCGCAATGCCGTGATAGGGGAGCTGTGTTCGAATGGGGGCCGGAAGTTCGTCGAGCGCCGCTACATTCCAAACTTTGGCCGTAAAATCTTTCGTGCGATCATCCGCAGCTCCGGTGACGAGCCATTTTCGGTCGGGGCTAAAAGAAAGCACACCAATGGCGCCCGTGTGCCCATGCAACTCGAGACGCGCTGGCCCTCCAGCGACCGAATACACGCGCGCGACCGAATCAATTGAACTCACCGCCAAGAATGAATTGTCGCGGAAGGCCAACTTCGTAATGAAGGCCGTCGCCGCATTCAGCACGACCGGGGGTTTGTCTTCATTGGTCGAAAAAATGCGGACCCGAAAATCGTTGCAGGATATGGCGGCCAAGGATCCATCGGGACTCAATGCTGATTGAATTGCGCTCCCTTGGTCACATGACAAGAGACGCGGTTTGGTCGCTTTTTTCCCGTCGAGGAAAAACAGTTTGGCGGACGATTCTCCGGCCGCAGTCAAAAGTTTCGTTCCATCCGCGCTCACGGCCAGCGATTCGATGCGCGCTTCATGCCGGCCAACTTCCGTCGGCTTGCTGGGTGCATCGAGGCTCCACAAGTGTACGGCGCCATCGTTCGTCGCGCCAACCAACTGTTCACTTCCTCGTACGAATGCGAGCGCATGAAACCCAGCCAATTTTTCATTTTTTGCCGCCAATGTGACCGTTGATTGTCCGTCCAAACCAAAGACGCGCAGCGATCCATCTTGGAGTCCAAGGGCCACGTGCCGACCGTCGGGCGCGAATGCGCCGGCCCAGATCGGACCAACTCCGGGGTCGATACGTATCGGCGAGCCTTCGCCATTCGCATTCCAAATACATGCTGTCCCGTCACCGGAGGTCGTGAGGACGCGCCGACCATCGGGGCTCCACGCGGCCGTGAGAATTGCATCCTTGTGTCCAGAAAGGATGACTGGAAGGCCATCGCCGTTGGCATTCCAAATACGCGCCGTACCGTCACCAGAGGCCGTAAGGACGTGTTGGCCGTTTGGCGAAAATGCCGTGACGACAATTGGTCCGGTGTGTCCGGACAAAGTCACGCGCAATCGAGTCTCGCTGAGTGCGTCGCTGGCGACCGATAACCAACCCGATATTTTTTGGGGAAATTTGACCTCGGGTAATAGTTTGAGAGCGATCGACTGATGGCCCTGGTTCGAGAGCGCCGCGTACCCGACGAGCAGTCGCTGATCACTCGCTTCAATGCGTTTGCGTAGCGCTTCGTATTGCGCCCGAGTCGCGTCGCGCCGCGCCGATTCTGCTGCTTTTTGCGAACGATATGCGAGAATACCCAAGGCGGACGTGAGTATCGCTACGCTCAAAGTGGCCCCTGAAAAATGCGCCAAACGTTTTCGACGTTTACGTTCGTCATCCAAGCGCTGGGCAATTTCTTTCTGTTTTTCGTCAAATTGCCGCTGCATTTCGGCTTGGTGCTTTTTTGCGGCTTCCCGTGCCTCGCGGAGGGCCCGTTCGTCGAATACCTTGCGCGCCAACCAATCGTGTCCAATCTCGAAATATCGGCTTCCTTGATGTTCAGCTGCGTGCAAGATCGCCGCTTTTTCAAGAGCCTCGAGAATCGGAAACAGCTCCGCTTCGGGCATGAGCCGCAAGAGTTCCTTTTCGGTGCGCAACGTCCGACTGCCATCGCTCGTCACCATATGATCCCCGAGCAACCTTCGCGCGGGCTCGTCGAGTTTGCCCAAGCTCGACAATGTGCTGTCGAGATACCGCACCATGATCGGTTCGGCTTCGACCTTGTCGTCGGCAATGGATTGGCCCTGCGCGCGCTCTTGAAATAAGGCGCGACAAACGATTTGCGCATAAGCAGCTTGAGCCTCGGCTTCGTCCGTTGCTGCTTGTCCGGGCACACGTACTTGCAGCATCAAGTTGCGAATGGCCTCAGGTTTCCATTCTTGGGAGGGTTCACCAGCGCGTGCGGCTTGACAAACTGCTTCCGTCAATTCTCGCACATCGAGCGGACCGACGCGAAACGTATTCTCGAGAAGACGCCCGCGATCTCGGAGACGGTCGCGAAATCGACCCAAATAGTCCTCGCGCAACGAGAGAACCAGACGTAATGAACGGACGGGTAAATCCACGAGCGCTTGCAAACACTTGAAAAAGTTTTCGGTTTCGTCGGACGAACGCCCCGTAAAAAACAACTGTTCCAATTGATCGAGATACACGATGACGAGCCGTTCGGATGCCCGAGCTGCCCGTTTTACCGCGAAAAGCACGGCATCCGCGGTCGATTGATCCGCTGGAACATCTCCGAAGCGCAATTCAGAAAAAACCGCGCGCGCCAGCCAAGACGTTGGCTCCTCCCCCTCGGGCCACGCATCCACACGCACTACGCGCACCTCACGCGCGTCCACGAGCGTCGGAAAAACCGCAGCTTGCACCAATGACGATTTAC
>DAOMZH010001259.1:0-3033 GCA_035437985.1 Polyangium sp. (in: bacteria)
CCGAAATGGCCGACCCGCACGCTTCGGCATCCGAGACGCGCGCTTGCGGTTGATACCCGACGATGACCGTCGGTTCCCCAACGACAATCGCATTCGGGGGATGTTTTGCACAGGTGTGTCGATCCGTGATTCTTGCGGCAGGAGGCATTTCGCGGCTCCTTTCTCATTGCCCAATGAGCGTTTTGCTCACGTCGTCCACTTCAGCTTCTTTGGCTTCGTCAGGTTTGGCCGGAGAAGCTCCTGCGCCTTCACCCGCGGATCCACCGCTGTTGATGTACACCTTCGTTCCGCGAATCGTGATTCCACTTCCGTCGATACGAATGAATCCGCCAGGGCCTTTGAGCGTCAGGTCCTCGGCTTCGATGACGAGGGCCGAGCCCGCTTTGATGTGAATCTGCTGACCCGCGGACAAAGCGTGGTTTTCCCCGACCAACTCTTGACGATCGCCTTTGATCTCGAGCGACTGATTGCCTTCGATTCGTTGATTGCGTTTGCCCACGACGTAGAGATGGCTGTTGCCTTCGATGCGCTCGCGTTTGTCCTGCTTGACGACGATATCTTGATCCTTGCCGACGAAGACCCGGACAAACCCGTCTGTCTTGTCGAACTCGTCGTTTTGGACATATTTTTGCCGGTCGTGGCCGACGGTGATCGTTTCGTCATTTTTGACGAGGCGCCGGCGATTTTTCTGAGCTTGTTCGTAAACCAGTTCTTGACCTTTTTTGTCTTCGAACATGATCTCGTTGAAGCCATTCGACCCGAGTGACGTATCGCTTTTCCACGTCGACCGCGTCTTGTTTTCCGGAAGGGTGTGGGGCACGGCCTGTTTGGCATTATAAACGCGCCCGACGACGATGGGTTGGTCCGGGTCACCTTCGAGAAATCCGACCAAAACTTCGTGACCGATACGCGGGATCATGATCATGCCGTATCCCGTCCCCGCCCAACCTTGGCTCACGCGCATCCAGCACGAACTATTTTCGTCATTTTTCCCGTCGCGATCCCACGGAAACTGCACGCGTACCCGGCCAAACTCGTCGGTATGAATCTCTTGGCCGCTCGGTCCGACGACGGTGGCACTCTGCACGCCATTGACCCGGGGTTTGGAAGTTCGTTGCGGCGGACGATAGGGGCTATCCGCGAACGTAGCCGATGCAGACATCGACCACTCTTCCCCTGGCGTTCCTTCGACGGAAAATTCAGTGACCAGCAAGCGTTTGTCTTCACCGATCTCCGCATGCGGATGGCGATCGATGCTGACGACTTGGCCAGGACAAATATCAATCGTGTTGGCATCGAACGACACGACGCGTTTGTCCGCGCGCGCGGCTCCGAGCATTCGGCCAGCGCGATCTTTCGCATGCCCTTGTTCGTACCGCGCGACGCCTTTGTCGTCGGCCGCCGGAGTGCCCCCGCCTTTGCCGCCTTCGACCAAAGATGCTCCGGGTTCGTAATGATATTGCTCGTATTTCGCTTCGGCGCCGGAAGCTTTCGGAGCATCACCGACGAGCGAATAACTCGGGTTGCGAAAATCGTAGTCGCGAATGACATGGGCGCCGGGTTTGACCGCGTGCGCTAGACGCACGCGCGTGACGTATTCTTTTTCTGATTCCCGGTTTGGATTGTCCACATAAGGAAGGGGGCCGCCGGGACGCATCGGATTCGCTTCGAGTTTGTCACTGAAAACGAGCTGCGAACCTTTGCCGTCGTTGTCGGGGAAGGTAAAACAGATG
Source organism: Polyangium sp. (in: bacteria) (assembly GCA_035437985.1). Classification (GTDB taxonomy): domain Bacteria; phylum Myxococcota_A; class Polyangia; order Polyangiales; family Polyangiaceae; genus Polyangium. The sequence goes on from DAOMZH010001259.1 coordinate 1,734, forward strand.
CCCGCTTCTTCGATGAGCCGACTGATGAAAGCAAAATCAGACTCGCCGTACTGCACCTTGTACTCGAGTTTGGGATACCGACCGCGATCGACTTCCCATGAGTGCTCGATGTCCCATTCACCAAGGACGAGATCGATGATGTCGGGAATTGATTTGTGCTGAAAGATTTTGTAGTTGCGCCGCTGCGTGCAGAGCCAGAGTTTGGGCACGATGCGCAGCGAATAGGTGGACAGTTCTTTGCCTTGTCCGCCGACCTGCACACCTTGAACTTGCTCGATGGCGCTGACGACACCGGACCATACGCGCGTTCCCCCGAGACGCGCATACGCCCAGCCGCTGACGACTTTGAGGCTCGCGGTTTGTCCAATGATCGGCTCGAGGTCAATCGACGAACTTTCAGAACGTGCGACGACGTTGACCATGAACAGACTCGAGATCGCTTCGTGAACCGCAAAGTGGCGCACGGACAACGACGACTCACCACACGCGAAAGAGAGCTGCAGAATCGGCATGAAACCCGTCTCCCCAGAGCGGAATCGATGACTGGAAGCGAAAAATGCTGCGGGTAGCATTACGCGAAGCACGTTGCCGCCGTCAAGGCTCTGTACTGAAGATCATTGTTATTGTGAGCAACCAGAGGATGCGCACAGGGTATTGGCGGACAAGGATTGACAAGGGGAATGATTTTGAGTTCCGATGCTGCCGCGGGCAAACGGCAATGTAGACGCGTAGGGTGTGATCGATGAGCACGATCTTGCGATCTGTCGGGAGAAACGGCGCCAACTTGCGCAGCGACGTCGAGACGGTGCAGACACTGTTGAAGGCGAAAGGCTACGACGCAGGGATCGTCGATGGTCGATGCGGCAATGGCACGATTGGCGCGATCGTCAAATTTCAGGCCACGTTCATGGCGAAGCCCGATGGGCTCGTCGAACCGAACGGAGGTTCGTGGCGGCGTTTGTCGGGTACAGGTGCGACCTCACAAACCTCGGATGCGCCTGTCCTGACAAACTGGAGCGGGGACAGTTCTCAGTGGTCGCACGAGAAGAAAATCGCGAGTATGTTCCCGGACATGCGGCCGAAGGTCGAGGCGGTTTTGGCCGCACTGCGTCAGCGGACGTATCAACCGCGGGTCCATTTTGCGTGGCGTTCGGTGGCGGTGCAATTGCAGTTGTATCGGCAGGGCAATACGACTGTTAAGTTCAGTTTTCACAATGCGCAAAAGAGGGACGGAACCCCGAATGCATATGCGGTCGACGTGATTGATTCGCGTTATGCTTGGGGCCCTGGAGCGGAATCG
>DAOMZH010001260.1:0-3032 GCA_035437985.1 Polyangium sp. (in: bacteria)
GCCATGATCCAGAACCGGCGGCACGTTGCCGGGCTTCAAAGGCATGACTGAGGGCTTCCCGCGGATCGGTCGTGAAATGCGCCAGGGTAAAACGCGTGTACGGCGTGCCGAGTTGCGGATCGAGGCTCAGGCACAAGGCTCGCCCGCGACGCACCAAGCCTCGCACTGCAGTGTACGGAATACGCATGGGTCGCGATTCGGCGACACCTGCCATGACAAACCCACGCTCGAAACGAGCTGCCCGGACCAGTTCGATTTCGAGGTCCTGTTCGAACAAGGTGATCCGGACGGCACCGACGGCATTCGCGCCCTCGGCCGCAAGGGCAAGTGCCCCAACGGTGAAGACGTCAGCCATCTCGTCAAACCTCCATCACAGCTTCGTTCATGGCCGGACGATCGAAGAGATCTCGAAGCACACGTCCCGTCGCCGAGTTCTTGCGCGCGAGCATTTCCGGCGTCCCCTCGGCAACCACTTTACCTCCAGCTTCACCGCCTTCGGGACCAAGTTCAATGACGTGATCCGCAGCCGCGATGACGGCTGGATGATGCTCGATGACAATGAGCGTGTGACCTCGTTGAACAAGACGATCGAGGACGGTGACCAGGCGCTTGACGTCCGACAGATGCAGACCCGTCGTGGGTTCGTCAAGTACATACAACGTGGGTTTGCTTCGTGCTGACGAACAAAGTTCTTCGGCTAGCTTCAAACGCTGCGCTTCACCACCCGAGAGAGTGTGGGAGCCTTGTCCGAGTCGCAGATAACCAATGCCGAGATCGCACATCGTCGTGAGGGGTTCGCGAATCTTGGGATGAGACGAGAACAGTTCCGCCGCTGCTTCGGCGGTGCGATTCAAGATGTCGCCGATGGAGACACCGAGGTAACGCACATCGAGGGTGGCGGGTTCGAAACGGGTACCGCTACATGCTTCGCACGTCGTCACGACGTCGGGCAAAAAAGACATCTCGTGGGAGATGACGCCCTGCCCTTCACACGTGGAACAACGCCCTCCTGCGGCCGTATTGAACGAGAACCGCGCCGCGCCATATCCGCGCATCTTCGCGTCGGGCGTGCCGGCGAAAAGCTTCCGAATATCGTCCCAGATGCCGAGAAACGTGGCGGGGATGGATCGCGGCGTGCGGCCAATCGGCGATTGATCGACAGCGACAGCTCGCACGAGCGAGGGCGGAACACGCAACGAATCATGGGGCCCAGGTTCGGGCGCGACGAGCTCCAAGGCCCGACGAACTGCCGGATAAAGTACCTGCCGAATGAGGGTGCTCTTGCCGGATCCCGATACGCCCGCAACGACCGTCATGCGTCCGAGCGGAACGCGGAGTTTGTCAATCCGAAGGTTGTGGGCCCGTACGCCCGTGATCTCGAGGTACTCGTCTCCCACGGGATGATGTTTGCGCGCCGAAGCGAGATCGCGCTCTTGCGCCAGTGCTCGAGCCGTTGGTGAGTTGTTGTCGCGAAGCACGGTCGATGGATGGCCTTGCGCGACGATTCTCCCGCCAAACCTCCCGCCAGAAGGCCCGAGATCAATGAGGTAGTCCGCGGCGCGAATGGTGTCGGTGTCGTGTTCGACCATGAGCACGGTGCTGCCCATGTTCACGAGCTTGCGCAGATTACCGAGCAAACGATGCGTGTCGCGCGGATGCAGACCAATCGTCGGTTCGTCGAGGACATACAGCGCACCGGTGAGTCCGCTGCCGAGCTGGGCTGCGAGACGCAAACGTTGCATCTCGCCACCCGAGAGCGTGGCGGCGCGCCGATCGAGTGTCAGATAGCCAAGACCAACTTCTTCGACAAACTCGAGGCGGCGCACGAGTTCACGATGGGGAGCATCGGCGATGATCGCTTGATCGCCCGAGAACGTGAGGGTCTTGGCCCAACGTGCGGCTGCAGAAACAGAGCGCGCCGTGGCTTCGGGATACCGCTCTTTGGCGAGACGAACCGAGCGCGGAACAGGTGCCAAACGTGTGCCGCCACAAGACGTGCACGGTGACGAACCCAGTTCTTCAGCGTTTTCCGCACCTCCGTCGACGCCAGTACCTTCACATGCTTCGCAGCGGCCTTGTTTGGTGTTGAAGGAAAACCAGCGGGGATCGATTTCCGGAACGCCAACGCCACATCGCGGGCACGTGCGCGTGGTCGAGATGAGTTCGTCGGTGCCATTGGCCTGACGAACCTTGAGCGAGCCTTTGCCAAACCCGAGAGCGCGATCGAATGTCGGGCGATCGAGGGCACTGAGTTTGCCTTCGAAGACAATCAGATCGATCGAATGTTCTTTCGTCTTTGCGAGCTTCGGGGGTTTGTCTGTATTAACGACGGATCCGTCGGCGATCGCGGTCGTGATGCCTGCGCGGGCTGCGGCGGTGAACACGTCCAAGTACGTGCCTTTGCGGGCGACGACCGCCGGTGCGAGCAGCGTGCGGTTTCCGCGGGTCGCGATGAGGCCTTGGTAGACGTCCTCGGGCGAACGCGCAGCGATGGGTACGTCGCAGGTGGGACAATGCGGAACGCCCACTTTTGCGTACAAAAGCCGCAAGTAATGAGCGATTTCCGTGACCGTCGCGACGGTCGAATTCGAGCCCGAACGCGTCGTCCTTTGTTCCAGGGCAATTGCGGGCGGAACACCCGTGACTCGATCGACATCGGGCTTGGGCATCGTCGGGAGAAACTGCCGCGCGTAAGGCGTGAGGGTCTCGAGGAAACGACGTTGTCCTTCGGCAAACACCACGTCGAAAGCGAGTGTGCTTTTGCCCGAACCACTGGGTCCGGTCACCACGACAATCTGCCCGTGGGGGATCGTGGTCGAGACTTCGACGAGGTTGTGTTCCCGGGCATTGACGATCTCGATCGCCGAAGGTGCGATGGGCGCGGGCTCCACTTTGGTCGCGTGTTTTTTGCCGTTTGTCTTGGAACGCTTGCGGCCATTCGTACCGGACGAACGCGCCTGATGCTCGGCCAAGGCTCGCCCGGTTCGCGTATCGGATTGAGCGATCTGTTCGGGTGTTCCTTCGGCAACGAC
>DAOMZH010001261.1:0-3030 GCA_035437985.1 Polyangium sp. (in: bacteria)
CCAATAAATGCGCCATGTCTTCGCGACCAAAAAATCGATCGCGATCCGTGGCTCGATAGGGTTGCGGCCCAGGGAAAGGATTTTTCGTCATGACGCACCTCCCAGGGACATACCTTCGAGCGCTTCCGCCAGCTGCACGGGGTCTTCAATGATCGCCGCAATTCGAGATGTTCCGGGTAAACCGCCTCCCGTATCCCAGATTTCGGGTTCGCTCGGATCAGCGTCGGGCGACAAAATCGCCAGGCTATCTTTCGGTGCTGGACGTTGATCATAAAGCCAGCGCAGCAAGAGCCGACTACGCCAATCGAATACGGACAAACCCAAGAACAAACCGGATTGAATGCGCGGTTGCGCCAACAGTCCCTCGAGCCAAAGCGGAGGTTTTTCCCCAGACAAACCATTGATATGATCGTCTTCGGTCAAGACCGGTTGCGAAAATATTGGCCGTGCCTCCGGGGAATATCCCCCATACATACGCAAAACGATGATGTCGTTCTCCACATCGAATCGTTTCGGCGGAATTGGTTCCATTTTCCATACGCTCGCTCCCGCGGCGCGCTTGACGATCCGCGGTTTCGTATTGTTACCTGCGAGCGACACCTGAATTGCGTAAATGGTTCGATTCGGTTGATGTTCCGCTATCGCGCGTTCAAAATAAGGGCGCCAAAGCAGTGTCATGTGTACACCCGGGGGAACGAGCGGGCCCAATGCATCCATGAGCGGCGGCGGTTTGCTCGAAGCAAAATCCGCGAGCGCCTGCTGAAATAAGGAATGCATCACTTCTTCGCCAAACTTCAATACGCACCGTTGCGTCACCGCACTCAAACTCATGTTCGGATCGGGGGTCTCGCCGTTTTCCTCGATGAACGAATCCAATTCTTTACGTAATGTCGTCCGGTCTTCATCGATGTCGCCCATGACGACCGTGAATGGAGGTTTTTCCAAAAGGGCCGCGAGCGCCGGGGCAATCCGGCGGCTCTTTCGTCGACCACTTGGCTTGCTGACTTTTCGACGACCAAAGTCGAAGAGAATCGAATCCGCGCTGCGCAAATACAATATCGGAGAAAACGCTTCGGCACTTTGGGTCAGCAACGTGCGTCGGGCTGCATTCACCGCCGTTCCGATGTCTCCGCGGCTGTCCGTTGCCGTCAGCGACCGATAAATATCACTCGAACACGTTCGAGCCACATCGGCTTTCACCGGCCACAAATGAGCAACCACCGCATCTGCACCTTGTTTGGCCAATTCTTCCGCCGCGCTACCAAACATCCCCGCCTTGGCACCTTCACACGCCTCCAAGATGACCAGACGCAATTCTTCATAAAAATGCGGATTTAGCTCCCGCCCCAAAGCTTCGGCCGTGATCCATACCTCTTCGCCGTCCTCATCGTCTGCGAGGCGTAATGACGGACGTCCTTTCATGTCCACGCCACCGTGGCCAATCCAATGCAGAATGTGCGGCGCTTTGCCACGACGAAGTTTGTCGTACAATACCTTGGCACTGATATCCGTTCCCGTGATGGGGTCGAGCCATTCGACTTCACCAGCATCAATCGCAGAACCAAGCGCTTCGTGAATCGATGCAATAACGGGCGGCACTTCGCCAGGGGCAATCACCAATACCCGAACAGCACCATTGACTTCACGAGGAAACCAAGGATCTGATGAATGTACACCCCGCGCAAGAAGAATGCGGGGATCCGTCCCCCAAAATCCTTCATGCGTTCCAGGCTTGCACAATGCCTCCCAAGGCACGGGGAGCAACGCACGATCGTTGACGAATAACCTCACGAGCAAGCGGTTTTCTCGAGGATCGTCGGCTTTGGGTTTCGATGGATCCGTCAGCCGCGCGAGAATGTCGCGCAATTCTCCTTTGAAGAAATCGTTGTGAATCGATTGCGCCAATTCGATGACCTGCGAATCCAACTCCTTGCGCGCACGAACCGCACGACCCACCTTATTCGCCAATGTCGTCAAGGCGTCGACACTCTGCTCAGGATCCAGCGTATGTGGCGGCGGCCGTTCACCACGTGACCCCCGAGCTGCCACACGGACGTCGTCACCTTTCGTGTCGACTTCAATTTCGATCCAGTTCATAACGCGTCTCACCGTGTCGGACCCAAAACTTCAATCCGAGATCTAGCGAGTTAACCCAAGACACGACGTCTGGCCATGACAGCACATGACACCCAAATGGCCGCAACCCGCGCTGCACCGACAGCACGTCTCGAAGGCAGCTCTTAATGCGTCGACTTCAACGGACACCGTTGCTTCGTGCACCTCTCGCCAGCGTCGAGATCTACAAGCCAACGAAAAGCACTTTGGCTCGGTCAGTTTCCTTTCGAGTTTGTCCCTGGGCAAAAACATCGCCACCGCCATTGCCTTGGGCGACCACGTAATTGCTTTACGCGATTTACTCGACAAACTTGTTCCGCAATTCGTCACTCGTGGATGCACCTTGGCTTACCAAATGCGCCAACACGAGCAGCCACGTTGCCCACAAAACCAGCGCAACTATCCACCTCGAATTTCTACTAGACACCGACTAGTAACACCTATACAGTGTCTAGTATGAAGATCGAGCAGACGTCATCATTCAAGCTTTTGGGGTTGATTTGCCTCGTCGTTTGCCTATCGGCATGCGACTTTCGCGCCTACGTGATCGACCAGACCGTTCGTGAGCAGGTTCACTATGTACCGGATGTCGAACATTTTTCTGGGTCCGAGTTAACGAAGGTAACCGATCGCGTATACACGTATCGATGGACCTGGGATCGGGCGATGGTCGTCAAGACGGACGAGGGGTTTGTCGTAACGGATCCATTTAGCAAGGAAGCGGCAACGGGTCTCAAAGCGGCGCTCGAGAAGCTGGCTCCTGGCGTTCCGGTTAAAACGATGATTTATTCGCATTATCACATGGACCATGTGGTTGGTGGCGCCGCATTGCAGCCTCAGGAGGTCATCGCGCACGAAAAATGCCCGGAATATTGGAAAGACATGGATGGGTATGTGGGCGCCAAGGATATTTTG
>DAOMZH010001262.1:0-3016 GCA_035437985.1 Polyangium sp. (in: bacteria)
CCGGATTCGCCTTGGTCGACGCAATGTCGGCCGTTGAAGCAACCGGCGGAGGCGTTGCAGCAACCGGCGGAACGGCCATTGCAATCGGCGCGGGCGTGGCAATGGGAGCAGCCACGGTAGACGGCATTGCGCTGACCGGCGCGGGCAAACAGGCTGCCGCGGTGGTTCGAACGTCGTCCTTCGTCACGCGACCGTGCGGTCCCGTGGGATTGACTCGGCGTAAATCAATGCCCAAATCACGAGCCAATTTGCGCGTTGCCGGCGTGGCCAATGGTTTTTCGTTGAAGTACGTCGGGACAACCGGAGCCGGAGCGGCGACGGGCGCTGGAGCCGGAGCCGCCGCCGCCTTCGGCATCAAATTCATGCCCGGCAAATCTTCGCGAATGTCACCCACGGCCGTTGCTGCAGGTCCATCGCTTTTTGCCACAGGTGCAGGAGCAGGCGCAGGCGTAGGTGCTGCAGGCGCGAGCGTACTCGCGGCCGCTGGAGCGCCCGCGCTGAGGTCGAATACCACGAGCACCGAATGCACGGCGACGACGTGACCTTCTTTGCCCCGGAGCTCCACGATTTTCCCCGCTTTGGGCGAAGTAATCGTCACCGTGGCTTTGTCCGTCATCACCTCGACCATGGGTTGGTCTTCTTTGACGATATCGCCAGAGCTCACGAGCCATTTGACGATTTCGCCTTCGGTGACCCCTTCGCCAATGTCGGGAAGTTTGAACTCGAAACGCGCCATCTCAGTACCTCGCAGTCTCGAGGATTGCCGGCAAGATGCGGTGAGCGAGCGGCAAATACTCCATTTCGAGCGTGTACGGGAACGGGGTGTCGTATCCCGTGACGCGCTTCGGTGGAGCCTCCAAATGGAGGAACGCCTTTTCATTGATGAGCGACACGATTTCCGATCCCAATCCGCAACTCTTGGGAGCTTCGTGCACCACGACCACGCGCCCGGTTTTCTTGACCGAATTGATGATTGCGTCGATATCGAGCGGCCAAAGCGTTCGCAAATCGACGATTTCCGTTTCGACGCCTTGGGTCGCGGCTTGATTGGCCGCTTCGAGCGCTTCGTAGAGCATGGCGCCCCACACGATCACGGTCACGTGTTTGCCTTCCCGAACCACATTCGCTTTTCCGAGCGGCACGGTGTAATCACCTTCGGGCACGTCGCCCTTGGCCGCACGATAAATGCGTTTTGGCTCGAAAAACAGCACGGGATCGGGATCGCGAATCGACGAAAGGAGCAAACCTTTGGCATCCGCGGGATTCGACGGACAAACCACCTTCAATCCCGCTACGTGAATGAATTGTGATTCGGGGTGTTGCGAGTGGTAATGGCCGCCGCGAATACCGCCGCCGACCGGCGTGCGAATCACGAGTTTGGCCGGGTACTCGCCGCCTGACCGATAACGATATTTCGCCAATTCCGACACGATTTGATCGTAAGCCGGGAAAATGAAATCGGCGAATTGAATTTCCGGTACGGGAACCAGCCCATAAAGAGCCATACCAATGGCCGTACCAATGATGCCGCCTTCCGACAGCGGGGTATCAATGACGCGTTCGTCGCCGAACTCGTCGAACAACCCCTGCGTGACGCGAAAGACGCCGCCAACTTTGCCAACATCCTCGCCAAGAATCACCACGCGGTTGTCTCGCCGCATCTCGTGGCGAAGAGCGTCGGTGATGGCCTGGACCATGTTCATCTGAGGCATCGTGCATTATCTCCGTGAGACTTCGATTGCAGTCGGGTCTTTCCTGCGTCAGTGGCCGTGGCCTTTGGCCCGAGGTCCGCGAAGCAACTCGTCGCGCTGCTCGGCGAGGTGCCACGGGAGTTCGGCGAATACGTCTTCGAACATCGATTCGAGCGGCGGAGTGGGCGTTTTTTCCGCTTCCACAATGGCCGCGCGGAGCTCCGCATCGACCTGCGCTTCGAGATCCGCGTCCTCGCTTTTCGTGAGCGCACCATGGCGCAACAGGAATTCACGAATACGCGGAATCGGGTCGAGACGTCGCCAAGGTTCGAGGCCCGCTTCCGGACGGTACGCCTTGGGATCGTCGCTCGTCGAATGTCCGGACAAACGATACGTCAACGCTTCGATGAGCGTCGGACCTTCACCTTTGGCAGCTCGCGCCACCGCATCGCGCGTGACCTTGATCATCGCGAAGAGATCGTTGCCGTCGACGCGGACTCCCGGCATCCCATACGCGATGGCTTTTTGGGCAAATGTTTGACTGCCCGTTTGTCGCTCCGTCGGGACGCTGATCGCCCAGCCATTGTTGCGACACAGGAAGATCACGGGCGTCTTGAAGACTCCCGCGAAGTTCATCCCGTTGTGGAATTCGTTCGAACTCGTTGCTCCGTCACCGAAGTAGACCAGGGCCGCGAGATCGTCTCGTTTGATCTTGGCCGCCCAGGCAAACCCGACGGCTTGTGTGATCTGGGTGCCGATAGGTGAGCTGACCGAGCCAAACTTACCTTGGCGCCAGCTGATGTGGTCGGGCATCTGCCGACCCTTCACCGGGTCGTTCGCATTGCCAAACATGTTGTCGACGTAGCGTTGCAGCGGCATGCCCCGCAAAAGCGCCGCAGCAAACTCGCGGTAACAGGGGAACAGCCAGTCGTTGGGGCGTAAGGCGTAGGCGCTGCCGAGAATGCAGGCCTCTTCGCCGAGACAACCGATGTGAAATCCGATTCGACCTTGGCGTTGTAAAAGGACAAGTCGTTCATCGAGAAGTCGGGCGCGCAGCATCGTACGGTAAAGGAAAACCACCTCGTCCATACGCAGTCCGGGGTCGTGGGCTGGATCCAGAGATCCATCGTCACGAAGTACGCGGACGACATCGGGCGCGCGCACATCTTCGGGATGGCGTGCCGCAGATAGAGTGTCAGTGCTCATGATCGCGCCCGGACCGTAATCAATGCCCCCGCGCATTGCCAGTAGCCAAGCGACACGGTCGACTTTTTACAACACAGTGCGTCGAACCGAGGCGTGGCCCGGTGAGTTGGACGCTCGCT
>DAOMZH010001263.1:0-3010 GCA_035437985.1 Polyangium sp. (in: bacteria)
CATCGTCGCCTCGGAGCTTTTCGACAAACACGCCTTCGTTGCTCGTCGAGAGACTCACGAGGGATCCGTTTGTCGTAGCGATCGCCCGGACTCCATTTTCGCGCACGCGGATGGGGGCAACATCGCCGCCGGACATGGACCACAAGGCACCTTCATGCAAAAGCCAGATGCGGCCGGGTGTACTTGCCAAACCCAGCGGGCCTTTGGCCGAGCGAAAACCAGTCACCGGTGAAGCAGAAACACACCCATCACGGCTCACGAGCAATCCGCCACGTACGGTCGCGAGCACCGTGAGACCTTCCATCGCCGCGATGGCCGAAGAGGGAGCATCGAGCGCCACGCGACGAGCCGCATGGGCACCTTCATCGACCGTGAGGACGACATCTCCCGCGGCGAACACGCGTGCACCCAACAGAACCACGGCTGCACAAGGAACGGATGCTCCAGCGCCTTCCAGAGAGACAAACCTGCTCACAGCCCACGGAGGCAACCGCGCTCGCGTCGCTTCTTCCAGCAACATCTCGGCCAACGAATCATCAGCGTGATCGTTTTCACTCTCGTCGAGCTCCGGAAGCGCACTTTCGTCAATGTCCGCAGCCGCATCTTCGCCCGTGCCTTCGGAACCTCCGTCGTCGTCGGTCGCGGCGTCATCGAAAGCAGCAATCTCCTCGTCCTCGACAAACCCATCCGGTTCACGATCTTCATCGATCGCCGAAACGCCTTGTTCCAGCGTCGCAAATTCGTCGTCGAGCGCTCCGATGTCGACCGCTTCTTCATAACCCTCGGCACTCGTTTCGCGCGATTCGTCCTCCTCGATGTGCATGCCGATGTCGAGATCCGCCGCAGTGGAGTCATCCAACGGATCTCCACCATCTTGGCGCAGTGTTGGTAACTCTTCGTCGAAAGCCGAAGTGCCGTCTTCCCCTTCGCCGTCATCGTCACCCACGACGAAATCTGGAAGTTCGATGTCCTCGTCGTCATCCTCGCGTTCGGGAACGCCTGCATCCCGGACAAACTCGGCGGTGGGCAGAGAGTTCGTGTCGTTCGCGATCGAGCGCGGTGCACCAACCTTGGACATAGCCGGCGAATCTAGCGCTTTTGCCCGAGCGAGCACGAACACCACGACAGCCCAGGTGCAAGGTTTCACGCGGCAATGCTGCGCTCGTCGCCGATTCTCTTATTACGGGCCTGGATCCCGAGTGCCGGCAGTGCTTACCTGATCCATCCGATGCCCGCCTCCGTCCCCGGAAGCTCGCCCGCTACGCTCGAACCGGATCTTTCTCCGACCGAGCGCCCGCGAACGAAAGGAACCACGCGTTCGCAGCGCGCTTTACCGATTGCAGTTGCATCGGCAGGGCTGTTTGCACGACGTGTGGATGTCCGTCCCGCCGACGTCGTGTACGTCAAGGGCATTCTCGAAGCGAGCGAAGGACTGGCAGTCATTTTCGCCGAACGAGGTGGGGAACTCGTGATCGCTGCACCTCCCGATCGCGCGGCCGCTTTGGATGAATTATTGGCCGACCTTGTGATCGAGATTGGTGCGCGTATCGCCTTAGATGCTGAGGGCGGGACATGAGCGAATCGCACGAACCGCCGCAAGGTCGCGCCTTGCACTTGGTCGAGTCGCGCGTGTCGTTGGGCCTGGATGAGCGGCGGGATACAAATGGCTCGATGGGCCTCGAACCGCGCATGCTTGCGGCATGGCGCGAATGGCTGGCGGCGTTGGCGAGTGACGCCGATGCGGCGTTGGCGGCCGCAGATTTGTATGCTGGACTCGCACCTCCTGCCCGTGATGCGTGGCTCGATGCCCTCGCTGAAGATGGGAAAGATCTAAACGTTCCTTTGCTTGCATTGTATGCTCCACTGCTGGGAGTTGAGACAGATCCGGAACGGCGGGCGCGGATGGAGATTGCGGTCGCGCTGGGGACGGGGGACGAGAAAGACCGGGGGAGGCGGGTGGAAACGCCGTTACCGCGGGCGTTTTCGGGGATGACGTTAACCGGGGCGCGGGTTGTTGCGTTGATTCAGCCGGTGTATTTGCAATTCGTGCGTGTCTTGTGGTGCAGGTTTGTCCCGGATGAAGGAATTCATTGGGCTCGGCACGATAGTTTGCTCGCGAATGCAGATGCACCCAAGAATGGCGACGAAATGGACGGGGTGATCTTGGAGCGGACGCCGCTTCCGGCGATAGTGGAGGAATTGGCGCATGCAATTTTGGCGCATCGGCGGGGTGGGGCGGAAATACCTCAATCGCTCTACGAATTTGCGGATTTGTTTGGCACGGATGTCGAAGCGATTGATGGCACGGTGTAATTGAATGCGAGTTCGAATTCTGATTGGGGTGGCGAGTCTGGTTTGGGCGGGCATGGTTATGGGGTGCGTAACGGCTGTCGAGCAAGCGGAGCCTGAAACGCAAAAGGTTGCAGCTCCGACGGGAACTCCGATTCGATTTTCGTATTCGACGCTCGATGGGCAGATGTTATCGACGTCGAGCGTAGCTGGGCGATATACCGTATTGGCGTTCATCACGACGTACGATCATTTTTCGCATGCGCAGGCGCGATTTTTGTCGTCGGTGGTGAACAAACACGTGCCGCGAATCAATGCTGGGCTGATTGTCTTGGAACCGGAGCAAAATCGAGTCTTGGTCGAAGCATTCGTGAAAGTCGTGGCTCCACCTTATCCGGTGGCGATGGCGGACGATGCGACGATTCGCGGTGAAGGGCCATTTCAAGATTTGCACGAAGTACCGAGCACGGTGATTTTGGATCAGCTCGGGCGCGAGGTATGGCGGCACAAGGGTTTGGCCACGAACGACATGATCGATGCGGCGCTCGACGACCTGAAAAAAGACAAAGTACGGCGTTGATTGGTGCCGGATTTCTCGAAGGTGTCCATCAGGATATCCAGCCAAATCTGGGTTTGTCCGCCCGGGAGGGTTCGATTTTATTGCGTCGCGGCACCCCGAACTCGCCCGCTGCGCGGGCTCAAACAGCGGGGCCCCGCCGCG
>DAOMZH010001264.1:0-3007 GCA_035437985.1 Polyangium sp. (in: bacteria)
TGGGGAGCTTGAAACACGGGGCAAGGCTAGCACGCATGGAGCGGGGCGTTCGTCGGGGATGAGGGGTTAGGAGGAGTTATTGAGGTTCGAGATTTCGCGGAAATTCCGCGGCTTGCAATTCCGGGCGTTCGTCGAATATCTCCTTCAATTCGTCGACATCGCGCCATTGCCGTTGCATCTCGCGAAAAACCGTCAAATGACCACGTCGTGAGATCCCTCGTTCCAGACGTTCGAGTACGTTCGGCTCTGCTCCTTCACGCGTTTTCTTTACATATTCTTGCAAGCGCAGTCGATAATCGTAATAGGCCGATTCTCGCCACTTAGGCAAACCGCGCTTGTTTAATCCGAGCCATTCGACAGTACGATAGGCACGGTCATAAGCCTGCGTGCCCTTCGGCGGAATGTATCCAAATTCAAACATGTCGGGCTTCAAGTCGAGCTTTAAGAAGTCGAGCGGATTTTCGTGCCGAGGGTTCAGCAGCCCAGGAAATCCGCAGCTGGGCTCGTCGTCGCTCTTTTTGATCTCAATTACGTCGCCATTCGGAGCATATACGGCAAAACGGTCGGATTTCTTGCCATTGCATTGACCACAAGCGTAAAGAAAATTGAGCCATTCAAAGGTGAGTTTGGGAAAAATGGCTTTGGGCCAAAAATGCTCGACTTGATATCCCGAATTATCTTCGCAGAACATGCACCGCCTGTGGGGTGCGACCATTGCATCGAGTGCCTTCACGATGACGTCAAGAAAGGGTTTGTTCTTGCGCTTCGTCGTCCACAATCGATCCGCTTCTACTTTTCGTGCGGCATGTGTCGGTAAAACCTCGACTTCCGCTTGCCAATCCCCTAAAAATGCAAGCGCGTCCGATTCAACGTGAATGTATTTTACTTGGATCATCGCGTCACTTGCCCGTAGGAAACATCGACCGCAGTTCGTCCTGCTCTCGTTCTTCGTCGGGCGACAATCCCTCGGAGACTTCTTTCAAATTCAATTCCACGAGTCGCTTGCGTTTCTCCGCGCCTTGCTCTGACCGTTCAACGGATCCAAATACGCCCGTGCCATAAGCGTCGAGTACGTTGCCATAAAGAATTCGGTTTAATTCGGGGCCGTCGAGAACGCGTCCCACTTCGTCGGTTCCAGGCTTGGGCAAACGAAATATCGAACCGTGACCATCGGCCGCAGCTTGGCAGACAAGTGCACTATGGGTCGTCACGATGAACTGAATTTGCGGGAACAATTTGCGTAGTCGTAGGCCGATTTCTCGCTGCCACGTCGGGTGCAAATGCACGTCGACCTCATCGATGATCACGATTCCCGGCGCGATGACGACGCCGGTATCCGCATCGAAAATCTGTTCTCGACCATAATGGGAAACGAGCTGACGAACGAGCTCCAAACTCAAGCTCAATACCGAACGAAATCCGTCGCTCAAACGTTCGAGGGGCACGGAAAAACCATTGCTGTCCGTAAAGGTGATCGCGTCGGCCGTGATTTTCTCGAGGCGCACACCATTCGGGAAAAGCTGGTCATTGTTTATAAAACGTTTTACTGCGGCCAACAATGGCGCTTCACTCTCGTCACTCAAGGCTTTTAATTGCAGATACCTTAGCCAACGAACGCTTTCGTAAAACGCGATACGCTCCGTGAAAAGGGATAGATGTCGAAACACGCGCGGGAATTGGAGGATTTCTTTTTCATACCCTTCGTCGCCGCCGGTAAAACGTCGAAATGGTCCAAAACTCGCGCAAAACATGCCGCGCAGATCTTCTCTTAATGCATAACTCAAATGGGGATCGTCACCTGTGAACTCCAAGCCAAACGTCGGGACGGATGCGGTGGGACTGGACGGCTCGGAACGTTGTTCGATCGCGAACGAGGACCCCTTGTCGTGCAGTAGGTGACGCGCATCGAACGGCAGGCGATCACTTTCGTCTTTCTCGGTTTTGGTGGAATATGTCGACGAAGCGACGAGCCCATACGACAACATCCGCAAAAAACTCGTTTTTCCCGAACCATTATCGCCAATCATGACATTCCAACCGGGCTCGGACGCGAGTGTCCAATCGACAGCAAGAATGGGCCCGATATTATGTAGCCGGATGCCTTCGATAAAAGGGATTTGCTGGGCGCCCGGCCATTTCTTGGGCGTCGGCGGTGCTTCGTGTCGCATTCGCCGTTCGCCGAGCGGCATATCCACATACGATTGGCCATCAGGCGCGACGAGCACATCCAGACGAAAGTCATCAACGATCGACCATCTGCGTGGCCATGCTCGCAACACTCTCTGCCCATCGTCGGATTGCAGAACCGACGCAATGTAATAACCCCAAGGCAATTGACGATCGCTCGCACGTCCCCCCGCGCGGAGCTGTGCGGGATTGCGTTCACCTGTGAGTGACGACCAATCTTGCCCCAGATAGGAAGCACTCGACAAGTGCGCGTCGGCGTATGTATCCAAGGCGAGACGCACGAGACGTGCGTCCTGCAAATATGCGGAATCGATTGGATGATGACTCAACGCGAGAACCAGCTCATCCTGCGCTGCACCGATATTCGTCAGCTGCGCTTGGCCAATGCGCAATTTTCCCTCTTCATTGCCACTCCATAAAAACACGGTATTGATACCGATTACGCGCACGGAAATCGGTTGATTGGAAATGACTTTGCTCCAATAGAGATCTGACCCGCTACCGCATTGCTCAGAAAGCTCAATAAAATGCTTGAACCTTCGGGCTAATACTTTGCGCGTCTCGGAGTCACGTAAAACTTTATCGAAGGAATCTGCGTCTCCATTTTGCGAACCCTGTACCAATTGTTGCACAAGTAACCCGCCGCTATCGAGATCGACGTCATGATTTCCCGGCACGAGATACACGTCTTTCAGCGAAAGCGAGCATGCCGCAGCCAGTTTCTCGAGGAATTGGCGGGCATCATCATAATGCCGTCCTTTCTCGCCAATATCGCCCGTGACAAAAATAGCTTTTGGTGCGTCCGCTTGTTTGGAAAGCC
>DAOMZH010001265.1:0-3006 GCA_035437985.1 Polyangium sp. (in: bacteria)
CTTCGACCCGCACCCCTTCGCGAGGGCTCCACGATGGTGTTTCGCCCACCCCGAGCGAATGTGTCCCGCTTTGCCAGAATCCGATCACGTGCGTATGGCCAATCACGCGGCATCCGAGCCGATTCACGAGCTGCGTCGCAAACGCTTGGCCGCGCTGCGTGCCAAACGCGCTACAGCAGCGCAACCAAAACACGGCCTCGGGCCCGACCAGCTGCGCGCGAAATCGATCGATGACGAGTGCCAACGGCTGCCCGAATCCAATCGTCTCATGGTCCAGACTGGTTTTCCCCACGATCATCCTTCCCCACGTCCCGTGACCCCAAAACTGAATTGACCCGATCGGGCGACCGCGTTTTTCGGCCGCCTGCGCCGCCCAGGTCAGCGCTTCGTCCCAACTTCGCGCGCCGAGCGTTGCATCGGCCGCGCGGCGCAAGCGATGCATCCACGTTCCCGCCCACCACACCGGCGACAAACCAACCGACCGCGCTGCAGCTCCTTCGGCAACGGCCCGGCGCACATGCGCCTGCGGAGTGTCCGTTGCGTCATAAACCACAAGTCTCAAGGCGGATGTCATGTGCGCGTATGCCGATCTCGTACCGCAAAGCCAGCCCGCTGGCAATGGTCCTGGCGGCCGGTCGGCGGCGAGGTCGTTGGCGTACACATGTACGTGTGGATATGGATGAAATAGCATCAATAACAATTTATACACGTACAGATGTACGTTCACTTCTAGCCATCTACCTCGACGCGCGAGCGGCATTTTCGCCGCGGGCGACGTAGTTTTCTCGGGTGCAAGACGCGAACGTGATCTTGCGTCACGGAGCGATGAAGTCATCCGAGAAACCTGGATCGTCATGCGTGTAACGATTCGAACGGATGAGAATTCGCTCGGCGCGAGAACCAAAGCCGCTGAAACACGGACAGACAAACCCATCGTTACACCACGACGCAAGGCACGCAGCAAATGACACTCGCCCGCAAAATTGCGGATTTTCTTCTGGCGTTTTTCTTGGTACGATCCACCTTGAACAAAAGGTTTGGGTGCTCCCGCGGTTCGAGGAATCATGGATTCGTCTTCGTTCCTGTTCATTATCGTCTTGTTGATCCTAGGGATGAGTGTTGGGCGGATGGTTCCAACGAGCCCCCGACCATTGGCCCGCAAGCCTGACGAACCCGCCCCAGACGAGCCCCAACCGGCACGGCGCAAACGCAAGAAGTCTTCCATTGAACGCCTCGTCGAAGAAGCGCGGGTGTTCGAGCTGAACGTCATTGCGGACAAACTCAAAGTGACGGTTCATGTGCATACGCTGTCAACAGCGCAAGGGCCCATGAAATGTTGGACCTACGTCAGTGAGGGACTCTGGGTGCTGGGCCAGAAGGAAGTCGTTTTTACCATTCAATGTCGGAACGATGATGCAAACGACGATTATCTCTACGAGCTCATCCCATTTTATGCGGACCTCTACCAGTTTGCTTCCCAAGGCCGAGTCGTCGATGTTGGTGCCTACACGACATTCAGTCCGCAAACCCCGCTCCTGGGTCGTTATGGCGGCATCATGTACACGCCTCCGCAATCGCTCGAAGGAATCCATGTTCCTGCGCCGTTCCTTACCGGCATTATGGTGACGGCGAACGTGCTGTCGGTGGCCAAGGATGTGGGTATGATTCGGGTAATGTCGATGCTAGGTCAGGCATTTCGCTATTATCCGACGCCTCCATGGCTCGATCAGGATCGCCAAGAAATCGTGTCCCCGCTTCAATCTGCCGAAAGCTTCTTGTCCAAAGTGCCCAGATGCTACGTCAATGAGGCGTCCGTGCGTCTCGAGTGCCTCCTGGAATCCTCACAGGACAAACCGGGCCCGCACGGTCTGGTGGACAAGGTCGTCGAATTCGCCCGGAAACGCGTAAAACTGCGGTTGCGTGAAGGTGCCGCCAAACAGATCCCGGAATTGTTATCGAAAGTGCCCATCGATGCCCCGATCGCAATCATCGTTGGACCGGATCCGAGCGCCCAAGCATGTTTCGTTTGGGAGCCTGGAGGGGCCCGAGTATACGCAATTCAATCGCCGTGCCATGACGGGCAACTCGTTGCCGGCAATTTCATTGTCTTCGTGCCACACGCCGAACAAGACGCGTTTGGGCACATCGAAGATGGCTTCGCGCTGCAACTTCAACGGGAAACGTGGAAACGGCTTCGTGATGCACTCATGACGCGCCAAGCGTTCACCGTCGATTTCAACGAGAAAACCTCGTTCGCCATCGACTTGGCCCCGGAATTGGATGCTGATTTCGTCGATCCGCACGAATCGCAGGTTCCTGGGGGATGGCACGTATTTCGTAATGATCCGGCGGCAGAAAAGAATTCGGAGCCGGGGCTTTCCATGCGGAGTATCTCGTTGTTGACCTTCCAGCAGATCATGGGCCGAAGAATCGAAACGGCCGAACTTACGAAATTCATCAACATGATCCAATCTACCTCCGTCGCGCATTTTGCTACAGCTACGGAAGGTCCCGGGCAAGATGTAGCGATCGGATGCGAAGTGCGGCCCGATGGCTCCCGGCAATTTCATCTCGGGTTTCGACCGCAAATCAAGAATCATTCGACCGCGGCACTCGTAGACGAATTAATGCAGATTGCTCCACCCAGCGTCGTTGGAGGACCAATACGATTTCAGCTCAATTGTCAACTTCGAGGCGGCTCAGGAGAATCGAAATTGTCATGACGTGCGGCAGATTGTAGGCACCTCGCCGTACCGGCCCCATTGATTTTCGCCCGTCCAGGACCATTCGTGCAAGTACAATCGTACGCGACGATTGTACAGATTTAACCTTCATTCGCATGATGTAGACGTACACATGTACGTGCCCTCGAGGACATGCCGCCGACGTGCGTACCTGACTTGCGACCGTACTGCTTAGAGCGTGTTGAAAAGGGATTGTCAGCAAAATCAGGGTTTGTCCGCCCCGGGAGGGTTCGATTTTACGGCGTCGCGGCACCCCGAACTC
>DAOMZH010001266.1:0-3003 GCA_035437985.1 Polyangium sp. (in: bacteria)
TGTTGGAGAATGGGGTTATTCGCCACCGTCGAAACTTGCTCGAGGACGGTGGTAATTGCCTTGGACCGCGCAATACGCGATATCGTATTTTTGAGGTCGTCGAACCATCCAGCGGTCTGCGTCTGAAGATTGTACGCACGCGAAAAAACCGCCTTGACGAGTTCTTCGGAAGCACACGCAGTCAATCGAATGGGACCGAGCGACGTTTGAAAAATCGCCGCAGCCACCCAATCACCATTTGGTGTGCGCGATGCAGCGATCTGCACCGGAATCGTTCGACCATCAGCCAATTTGAGAGAAAGCACCTGCTGCATGACCACTCCTTTCAGGCGATCGGGGGCAAACCTTTGGACGTGTCCCAGGACGGGGGCAAAATCACGCGTTGGCCTACCTTCCATGGGTGCAAATATTCGATTTTGGCGCCGTCTTGTCCCTCGCCCTTCATCACCCGCATTGAGACGTGCTTGTTCGTCGCTGGCAAATCACGCCACGCATTTGCGTTGCCCGTGTAGTGTTGGGCAAGGACACTTGCTAGTTCCACGCCCCCGTTGCTTTTTCGCAGAACGTGGGTGTGATGTTCTTTGATGGCCGTGACTTCGATTTCGGCGCGCAACTCTTTTGCTCGTTGACGCAAGGCAGCTGCCGCCGTTGTATATGCCTCTTCATCCGACGAACCATCGATTGCGTCTGCAATTTGGGTGAGAGTCTCAGGATTGCGCTCGTCCCGCATCGCTCGACGGGCCTCATTTTGGATTTTTGTCGGTAGACCCGAAAACGCATCAGGTTGCACTGGCGCCGGAGGTGGAGGGGGCAGGTTTTGCCCTTGTGGAGCTGACGGCACGTTCTGCTGCGGTTTTGGCTCTTGTGACGATTGCAGCACGCCGTACAGTCCGGTTTGTCCGGCACCTGCCCATGGCGTTTCTTCACCGGGAGGAACCGCACGCAAATAAAGAGGGGTGCCCGCTGGCAAAGGTGCGTTTGGAATCATCCACCTGGCAGCCAATATTGTACGGGTTTTATACTTCTCTACCCATTGGGCCGCGGTAGCGTCGTTTGCTGTTTGTCGCGGTACAAGCTGAACCGTGGTTGGGTCATTCGGCGCAAAAAACGCTATGCCCCACTGCAAAAGTGATTGAAGTATTTGCGTCCGATATGGCTCCTTCCAAATACGCGTGCCGTCTTGTCGAATATCGAAATACGTCTGTTCGGTCGTCGTCGACGCTGGAAAGGTGGTGGTCGGTGATGTCGGAAAGGTGGTCGTTGTCGTTGGCAACGTTGTGGTTGGAGGCGTGTACTGGCCATATGGAGGTGATTGCGTCGAGGCGTTTTTCCGCGATGCGACGGCGACTCCGGCACCCAATCCCAGCAGCGCGAGTAGTCCAATCAGGAATATCGGCATTACGCAACCATCCCAAGCTCCACGCTGGGATCCTCCTCATACTCGTCACCAATCAATTTGGCGCTCGGGTGTTGCGGGCCATAGCTCGCAGGATACCGAACGCGACAATGGTAGAGTTGCCGCCCCGCTTTATCCTGTCCGAAAATGAAGACGGGGCGCGCCGGTATACGGAAATAAACGCGCAGTTCGGCCGCGCGATACGCTGAAGCATCTTCACAATCAATCCAGCGACGGAGCAATGCTTGTACTGCATCCAGCCAATTTTCTTCCCCGATTGGCTCGGCCTTGTACCTGATTCCCGACGTATAGAGGGGGGGAAATCTCCGACGTTGCATCTGGATTTCATTCACCTTCGTCAGCGCCTCGAGCAACACCCCAAGCGTCTTGTTCGAGTCTTCTCGATCGAGACCATCGGGTGAGAAAAGGGAGCTGACGAAGGTGACGCGATACATGCGAACCTCGACTCAGGAAACGACGTGACCCAAGAGGCCGGCGATGAACGGACGGGCGGCGCCCGAGTTGTTTGTCACGGTGACGTAGATTTTCTGACCTGGGGTTGCCGTGTCGCCAATCAGATGGACGTCCGTCGCCGTCTCGCCGAACATCTCGCCCGGTACCGTGCCGGAGCCGGCGAATTGAGACCGCGCACCGACCTTGACGTCACCAATAAGCCAAAACCCACCATTCGGAAACTTGAGTATTTTCGGCTTGAAGTGATACTGGGGCTCCGCCTGGACCACCACCGTCGTGAACGGCGCTATGGTTCCATTCGAATTGACGGGAAGCAGCATATACGAATATTTGTCGGGGTCGCGATCGACGAGAGCCGCCTTCGTACCAAGCTTCGCAGTATCGGCCGCTTGTTTTTGGGCCAGCGCTTGCTGCAATTGCTGGTTTTGCTTCATGAGCGTCGCCAAACCTGCCCGCATTTGGGCAGCGTTTTGCGCTTGAGCTTGGGCTGCATTGACGGGTGCACCCACGTTCATGTTGGCGAGCGCGAGCCAGTTCGGATCGATAGACGCGCCGGTGTAGATGTCGGGCCCTCCCCCGATGGCCATGTTCATTCCCCCGATGGCCAAGCCGCTCGTGGCAATGAGTTGCTGAAGTGCTGCCAAGTCAGGGTCCTGAATCGACGCACCTACCGCCATGTTCCCGTTCCACCCGCTCGTCTGAAGAAACGGATTGGCGAGCAGTTGATTGATGTCCATTGGGGCACCCGTATTCGTCAGAATGTCGAGCATGTCCTTGTCCTTTCGCGGTCTTGGCTAGGCCTGCGCGATTTGTTGCAATTGTTCCGCGGTAACTGGGGTAAATGCTTCGTGCCGTCCGGGCAAAGCCCCGACTGCGGTTGATTGAGGCAAGTGCATCGGGCCAGCAGCCCGCACATTTTGCGGGGCCTCTTCCCGCATTTCGGTGCCGAGTTGAGCGCCAAATGTGGTGAAATAAGCCGCAAATGCGCCATTGCCCAAATTGTGCAGTTGCGCCCCGAAGATTCTTTGCCATTCACCAGCGGCACCTTTGGCCGCCGTAAAATCGAGATATGTCCCAAGAGAGTGGAACCCCATTCCTACCCACGTCTCGAGAGGCAAACTCAAGAATTTGAA
>DAOMZH010001267.1:0-3000 GCA_035437985.1 Polyangium sp. (in: bacteria)
TCTTTGGCGCAGCCAAAGAGATTGTGAGACCCGACGGCGAGCCCCCATCGAAAACAAAAGCCTCGCGGAGCGCGCTTGTTAGCGCGCGAAGCGAGGGTCCAAATCAGTCCCGGCCTCAATTTCGCAGGTTTCACTCCTCCGAAAAGACTCCGCGCTTGACAGACTCGCGCGCTGTCGACATATAGTGCGCGCCGCTTTTCGCTGAAGTAGCTCAGCTGGCTAGAGCAGGCGTTTCATACGCGCCGGGTCGGGGGTTCGACTCCCTCCTTCAGCACCCAGCAACAAAAACCATCCGGCTCCGCAGGGGACACATTCGAGTGACCCACGGAGCCGGTGGCGTTTTCAGGGTCGAACAACCACGTACGTGCCTTCGCCCATCGTGTCGGCAACACCGTGCCAACCTTCGGGCAACTCTGGATCCGTCCAGCGCCAGATGCGATGCGCATCCACCGGAGACATCGCGATGCCGTGATACGTGTGCGCTTCGCCGATGCCATCGCCCCAATACGTGCCCATCAGCGCGTTGTTCGGGGCAAACTCCATCACCCACGGCGCATCCGCCACGTCAAACTCGCCGTTTACTTCTCGGCTGTCGATCGCCTTCGTCACGTACTTCTTTTGAACTCGAAAGGTTCCGCGAGCCGTCGTGGCCGCATCGGTTCCTTCTTTCAGAACATCACGACCCGACGAAATCAAAGTGACGTAAACGGCCTTTTGACCCTCGTACGCCGTGAGAGTTTGGTTTGCCAAACTAATGTCGAGCCACTTTTGGTTTCCCTTGGCAAACTCGGGGAACTTCGTGCGGCGAATGACGACCACGACGTCCATCGCGCGTACCCAATACTCTTCACGCGTTTGTTCGTAGCGAACTCCGTTCACCGTGCGGAACTTGCCCGTGAGCGGCACGATGGCCCGACGTTCGAGATCTTCATCGTTCGATTCCGCTTCGCCACGGCGCAAGGTCCAACCATGCACGCCACCCTTGTGGACGAACGCGACAGGAAGCCCGACCTTCTCGATGTCCATGCCAAACCATGTGGAACCAAGCGCTGGACGCAGACGATCGATCGCGATGACCGACCCCGAGGGCGTCACGCCAAACCGACGTTCTTCTGCCGCGAGGTTCGTCATGAACGACCCGGCGATGGCCACACCACTGCTCTTGCGCAACACGCCGCCTTTCAGCTCACCGGTCTTTGCGGCGATGGGGGCAAGGGGCGCGACCATGTCTTTGGAGAACAAATAAAATGTTCCTACCCGACGCTTGGCTGACTCGTCTGCTCCATCAATGCCCGGCATGAGCACCGGAGGTCCCGAAGGAACACCGCGCGCATCGAGCGGAACGTCGTTCGACGTCGAGCCGAGAAACTCTTCGTCAGCCTTGGCTCGTTTGGCGAGGAACCGCTTCAGATCCGGTTCTTCCGTCGCTTGTTCCGCAGGCATGGGCAGCCGCGTGTACACGGGTACGCCTTCCGTTCGCGCTCGCCCGTAACGATACGGCAAAGGTTTGTCGAGGTCAGGGCCCGGCGGCATGGTGGCCGCGAGCGACAGATCGGTCGTCGCCGACTCTCCTGCACAAACGAATCCCTTCGGCCGCACCACGTACCAGCCTTCGCTACACTCGCGTCGCGTGTAGGGCTCACGCGATCGCGGCACCTGTGCACCTGCGCGAAGCTCACCGAGCACTCGACCCGATGTCGATGGCCGGTCGTACACGACGGTCCCTGATTGGAGCACCAACAATTTCGGTGCATCGGCTGAGGGAGATTGCACCTCCGGAGGTGCTTCATCAGCGGCAGGTTCGCCTTTGGCCAAAGCTGGAGTGTTTCCAGCCTTGCAACCTGGCGCGAGCGTCGCGACGGTGAACAAGAGCGGCAGCCCAAGTGCTGAACGGTAGTGCGGCATCGATTCGACCCATGGCAAAGGTCGAGGTCTTGGGCCAACTCTTCGGCGATTTCGGACCGCGACCTGTTCGCGATGCAAAGCGTGGAGCCGGGGATTCTTCGCGGATCGAAGGAAAAAGATAAGCCGGGTATCGATGGATTCTGCACACTTGCAGACGTGCGCCTCGAAATTCCTCCTCGATCGTTTTGTTCCAAGAAAAACTTTCTTTTGCGGTCCAACGAATTCTTGAACTTCATGTTGGCCGCCCTAGCGAGCGTGACGTTGCTCGCATGCGGACCAACCATCGAACGGGCCGACGATACGGGGGGCTCAGGGGGCTCTGGTGGGTCATCGAGCAGCGGCGGCTCGAGTGGTCCCGACACTCCTTCGTTGCGCCAAATCGACCTCGGTCCTACGAAACTGAACATTCTTCAAGCGTTTGACGTGCCTGAACATGCGCTGGGGATCACGGCGATCGTCGAAGCTCCCAAACTCGATGACCTCGTTGGCATCTCGCGCTTGCGCACGCCGTCGAACGAGTACGTCACGTACAACTTCTCCGTGATGGGCAAGACAAACTCGGTGTTCGCCGATCTCGGCTGGGTGGCTGCAGGCTCCGTGCAGTCCGACTTGCCGCAAGCATGGCCGGTGCAGGCTGGATCGTGGCGTATTCTGGTGGGGTCGGATGTGCAGCTTCCGTCCGCGAATGTGCGCATCTGGGTGCGCAAGACCATCGATGGCGCGTTTCACGGAGGCGTCGTCGATGTGAACATGTTTGTCGCGCCCAACGCCGCTCCGCCGGCATACCTGAGCCTCGTCATGAATGGCGTGTTCCAGAACTTCGCCGGCCTCAGCTTGGGCAACGTGAAGTTTCTCAGTCTCGACGCTGCGTTTTCGACCATCTCGACGTTTGAGCAATTCGACGCTCTGCTTGCTTCGTCAGTTGTCGCGACAACCACTCCGGCGCTGAACGTCTTCGCCATCAACGAGTTCGGTTCGGAATATTTTGGTGCAGTGATTGGGGTTGCTGGAGGCATTCCTGGAAGTGCGACGATCAACGGCACGACGATCAGCGGCCTCGCGTATCACCCGTCTGGCACAGCCGAAAATGACATC
>DAOMZH010001268.1:0-2998 GCA_035437985.1 Polyangium sp. (in: bacteria)
TCATACCCCCAAATGCCACACGCTTCAAAACGATTCAATCCACCTATGATACGCAAACGTGGCCCCCGTAATTGACAACATTTAAGTCCGTTTCGCGACAGCTGCGCGACTGCAATCGCTGCACTCAGATCCCCCGGCGGTCGCTGAACGACGTCGAGTCGGTCCAGCGACCGATGGAAGGTGTTTCGACGCCACTCCACGTTCAAAAATGGGTGAGATTGACTTCCCTCAATTTGCATGACCATCGGCATCGCTCCCAAACTTTTCCACTGCGTATCACAACGCGGTGAACCATGCCATACAATTGTGCATGTTATGATTTGGAGTGCGTTTGACGACTAGCCCAAACCATCTCCCTACCTCAACCTCCCATCCACCACCTCCGCCGCTCGCAACGCCATCGCCATGATCGTCATTTGCGGATTCACCCCGAGCGACGACGGCACCGCGCTTCCGTCACATACGAATAGCCCTTCCACATCGTGCGCTTCGTGATCCGGACCCAAACACGAACGCCCCGGATCCGTTCCAATGCGGCACGTTCCCAGCGGATGAAATGCCGCCATGTCCAAATCCCCCGCTCCAATTCGACTCGCCCGCAGCCGCGCCAATTCTTCTTTCGTCGTCACTTCGTCGTGTCCCGCGACAAACGGGAAAACCCGTCGCGCCCCAGCCGCCTGGTAGACCTCGCACAAAATCTCCACCCCGCGCTGCATTCGCCGCGTATCGTCTTCCCGCAATCGATAAAAAATCAATGGGCGACCATGAGGACCTCGACGCACCGACCCCCGACTCT
Source organism: Polyangium sp. (in: bacteria) (assembly GCA_035437985.1). Classification (GTDB taxonomy): domain Bacteria; phylum Myxococcota_A; class Polyangia; order Polyangiales; family Polyangiaceae; genus Polyangium. The sequence goes on from DAOMZH010001268.1 coordinate 797, forward strand.
TCTCTTGGATCATGAATCCAAACGTCGCCAAATGCGGAAACTGCTCCATGATCTCCATGAAGCGATGACCCGTCCACAAAACCCCGAGCGCCGTGACGTCGAACGGCATCGATCCACCCTCGAACAAAAGACCTTCTTCCGCAAAATGGTCAATCGTGTACGACTGCGGAATGCCCTTCCATGGGTCAAGGGGTTCGTCGAAAAGCGCCAATACCTTCGTTGCCGGATGCAGCGATAGGTTTTTCCCGAGCATACCCGACGACAAACACGCTTTGCTTTGTTCGAGCAACAGCGGCGTCATGAACGTCCCGCCCGCGACGATGACCGCTTCTGCTTTGACTCGAATTCGCGGACGTTTTTCCCCGAGCGCCGGATCGCCCACCGTCGCCGTCACGCCCCTTGCGCGACCCGCCACGATGTCCACGTAATCGACCCGCGCCCCCGTGATGAGCTGCGCGCCTTTGTTTAATGCCGCCGGCACGTAACTCACGTCCGTCGACCGCTTCGCTGCCGTGGGACAACCAAAACAACAAACTCCCTGCCCGTCACAATCCGGAGCATTTCGGCTCAACGCCTTGTGCGAAAGCCCCATATGCTCGGCTCCTCGCGCGATGATCCCCGCAATCGCCCCCAAATGCAAAGGATTGGCCGGTGCAACCCCGAGCATCGCCTCGACGCGCTCGTAATACGGGGCGAGTCCCGCCGAGGAAAAATCCTGCGGCAAACCATAACGACTGCGCCAATACGCAAATGTTCGTTCGGGCGCTCGATAACACGTCCCCGAATTGATGACCGTGGTTCCCCCAACCGCACGCCCCGCAAACACCGGAATGTTCGCATTTCCCAGCGCCATCATCGTTCCTTGCTCCCGATACAAGTTCCGATACGCCGTTGACGTTCGTCCGTCGAAACTCGAACGCCGGTGGTAATCGCCTTCTTCCAGCAACAGCACAGCTCGGCCCCGGGACGCCAATTCATACGCCGCCGCTGCCCCGCCCGCCCCCGTTCCAACCACCACGACGTCACATTCCAGGTTCGTATATTCGGTGATTTCTCGGCCATTCGTCACTTGCGCCATCCAGCGCGGTTTTTCGTCCCTCACCGTGGGCAAACCAAATCGACACCCCACATGCCGATACATCTCCGGACGCTCGAAATGATATTGCTTGAGCGGCGTCACGATGGCTCGCAAAATGTTGCGCACTGTCGGCTGTGTCGATTGCTCCCATTGCCGCATCACCGCCATGCGTTTTTCCAGCGGCAACGACGAATAAACTCGAAAATGCGTCGGAAGCGTCGCCCATTCGAATGTGTGCAGCGCCGCGCGTATCACCCCCGCCGCTTCCCCCGTCACCCCCGCAAGCCATTGATGCACCGCCAATGCCGTAGGACGCCCCGCACCCTCCAGAAACTTGCCCGGAGGCATCGCCGCTTCCGCCACAGCCGTGAGAATCGCGATCTCCCGCTCCGAAAGCGAGCTACCCCCAAAACCCAATCGCGCCCCCAAACCATCCGACGCGCTTTCCAGCTGAACTGTCATGCGGGCCTCCTTGTGCGTACCAAATGTTCTGTAGCAAAAGAATTTTCAGAACACAAGGGGGGACGAACTGGGTTCGTCGAGGAATTTATTCGATGGGGAGGACGATGACTGGGGACGAATGATGAAGGGACAGGGATTCCCATATTTCGTCTTCGACGACGACGCCGCGAGCGCCTTGGTCGCGCGTGGGGCCGAGCATTGCCCGGAAAAACGGCGGGTCGTTCATTTCGATGGCGACGATCGCTTTGGTTTCTGCTTCGGTCGGGGAAAACGGCCGGTCGGCTTTGGTTCTTCGCGTATTGCTGATGAGCGAGATTTCGTCCATGCGTGCTGTGTAGTGCGGACCTCCGTCGAACGGATCGACGCGATCGGCGTATCGAAATCCAATGCGTCGCAAAAGCTTCTCCACGCCGCGGGTTTGCAAGCCCGTTTTGCCAATGACCTTACGCGCGTCTTCCGACATCAGCGTCGCGTGAATCACGCCTTCCGGAAACAAGCCCTTGATGAACTCTTTGTTCTTCTTGGACAAACGATCCGCTTCGGCATACGAAAGCCCCGTATAACGCCTTCCAAGAGCTTCCCAGAGGTGGCTCGTGCCGTCAGGTTCGAGGGGCGGCATGAGCTCGGCGAGCACTTCCTGTTGAAACAATGAGCGATGCGCG
>DAOMZH010001269.1:0-2992 GCA_035437985.1 Polyangium sp. (in: bacteria)
GATCGAGTGCGAAGCCGCCAGGACTTGAGCGACGTCGTCGCGCAAATGGTTGGTGAACTGTCGGCATTGCATATTTTCGTCGCCGGGGGTGACAAGCGGGAGGGTCCAACGGATATCGAAGTCGGATCGCTCGGAGCCGAATTGACGAAAGATGCGGCGGCGAATGGATTCCGCGTGGGGCATATCTACACGACGGATCCCGATTCTCCGCAAACGCTATCGCCATTGCGTCGTCATGGTACGGGCATTCAAGAAGACGAAGTCATCGAATCGATCAATGGCACGGCGACGTCTTCGGTGACCGATCTTGGCGATTTGTTGCGTAATCAGGTGGGGCGACAAGTGTTGTTACACGTCAAACCCAAAAAAGGCGACGCGCGGGACGTGATCGTCACTCCCATTAATTCCTCCGAGGCTCAGAATTTGCGGTACAGCGAATGGGAGTTCACGCGACGAAAACGGGTGGATGAACAAGGCAAAGGCACCATCGGATATGTGCATTTGCGGGCGATGGGCGGAAATGATTTTGCCGCCTGGGCGCGGGAGTATTACCCGGTGTTCCAACGTCACGGGCTCATCATCGATGTGCGCCACAACGGCGGGGGGAACATCGATAGCTGGATTTTGAGCAAGCTCTTGCGCAAACCCTGGTTTTTCTGGCAAAGCCGCACGGATGAACCTTATTGGAATATGCAATATGCTTTCCGAGGGCACATGGTCGTATTGGTGGACGCGCATACTGGCTCGGACGGCGAAGCCTTTGCCGAAGGATTCAAGCGTCTCGGGCTGGGCAAAGTGATTGGGACACGGACGTGGGGCGGGGAGATCTGGCTGAGCGCGAGCAATCGGTTGGTGGACAATGGAATAGCGACGGCCGCCGAATTCGGAGTTTATGGGCCCGAGGGGCAATGGCTCATCGAAGGGCATGGAGTCGACCCGGATATGGTCGTGGACAATTTGCCGAAGGCCACGTTCGAGGGCAAGGACCAGCAGCTCGACGCGGCAATTCGTTATTTGGAAGAAAAGATTCGCACCGAACCCATCAAGGACATACCGCCACCCGCATTTCCGAAAAAAGGGCAGCAGTAGGAGCAGCGGCCAAGCCAAACCTTGCGCGCTCTTGAATGACTTGTCGAGAAATCGGGGTTTGTCCGCCCCGGGAGGGTTTGATTTTGCGGCGTCGCGGCACCCCGAACTCGCCCGCTTTGCGGGCTCAAACAGCGGGGCCCCGCCGCAAACGCCACAAAATCAAACCACTCCCAGGGCTATCGCGATCCGCTGTGAAAACCTGTTCAACACCCATTAAGGAAACCGAAAGATATGCGGCTAGAAGGCCCCCAAATCCTACGTTGTCGTGGCGACTTGATCAAACAATGGCGCGCCAAAGAGTGGTGGTATACCGGAGTCGTCGACGAACAATCGAACATCTATGTGAGCTGGTATTTCGTCAGGGTCAACCTCATTGACTCGTTCGTGTTCACGGTGTTCGATCCGTCCGCTGACGCTCCGATTCATTTCGAAGTGAAAGGGTGGCTCGACAAATCGTTATGGAAGGAGGGACGGCTGGATTTGTCGCTCACGCACCCGCACGGTTCCGTTGTGTACGAGGGGAGTGCGGAAACGGGTTGGCGATTGTCGCTTTCTTGCAAAGGAATCAAAGCCGAGCTGAAACTCACGCCAACCGACTGGCCGGTGTTCGCGAAATTCGATAATGAGCTCGTCGATTGGTATGGCCTTCTGCACTTTTTCCAGGTGCACGTGAGTGGATCGATTCAATCGCGCGATCGAACGTGGGAGATCGCGGCGGGGCGCGCATATTGGGATCATTGCTTTGGGCTCATCCCATCTCGTACGGGTTGGCATTGGCTCGCCGTGCAAAATGCAGATGTCGCGCTGTCGTCGCTGGTGAATTATGGCGCGTATGCGCAGCGGTATACGCAGGTTTTTCTTCGCGGTGGCTGTGGGCGGGCCGAAGCAACGAATCGATGGATTCGCCTAAACCAGGACGTGTCATTCGAACAAGAGCCTCCAGCTGACATGCTGAAGCCGTGGAACGTGACGAGCACCGAAATGGATCTGGTGGTAACGCCAGTACAACGAGTGACCGACGTACAACGAATACCGCCGATCAGCCCATTCATCATCGACCTCAAACACACGGAATGGTACGTCACGGCCAAGGGCCGATTGCGTGTGGAAAATGAATGGCTCGAGGTTCAGAACCTGCGCGGCGTGATGGAGCAACACAGCGGTCGTTGGTAACGAAGGGTACTCGAGGAATTTAGATGGGGGTACAGACCTACCCTCGTGCCCTCCCGAGGTCTGCGGTATTGCAACAGAGCCTACCTCGGCCCCCTCCAACGGGGTGCCGACATTGCTCCCGACCTTCGTGTCGTGCCCTCCGGAGGTCAGCGATATTGCAACAGACCATCCGCCTGCCCCCTTCAGAGGCCAGGCGTTCAACCCTCGACCTTACCTGGGTCCCCTTCAGGAGTGGCGATTGTCGGTTCGGCGGCTGGCTTCGAGGTCGATACCCAGTTCGTGAGAGGTGCCAAGAGGGCATCGCCGAATGCGACCGTTTCCGGGTCGAATTCATCAACTTGGGCGGAGACACGGAGAACATAGGTGCGCAAGGCATTACGAAAATCGTTCAACGCATCGCGCAGATTGGCTTCGGCAGTTGGTTTGTCGGACGTTCGGGTGATCCCGAGGATTTCGCCATACTCACGATGCGCGGACGTCAATTCATCCAAAAAGACTTTGCCGCCCCAGGCTTCGATGGTTGCATCATATTTTTGACTTGCCAAACGCAAAAGACGAATGTCGGATTCGGCCCATTCTGCTTTGTACGGCAAGTTTAGAAACTTCAACCCATCGGGGGCGATTTCGTCGAGAATGGTTTGCGCTTGTTTTGATTGTGGCAAACTATCGGGCAATTTGGCATATCCGCCGAGCCATGAATGGAGAGCTCCCCACGCGCCGTCGACTCGAC
>DAOMZH010001270.1:0-2990 GCA_035437985.1 Polyangium sp. (in: bacteria)
AGATTATGCACAGTATTTCATGAAAAACAATTTGCGCACATCGTGCAAGCGACATGATTCGTGCGGGCGACGTTGCTCAATCCATGCAGCATGGCGATCATTCCCGTTTGGCCGAGGTGAACAACCGTTCAATGCCTGGTTTTCCTGCAGGAAGGATTCCGCACCAAGCACATGACAACGTCCCACTTGTACATGCTCGCGTTGCCCTTGGTGTAGGACGCTGAGGCTTTTCGTGGGGACTCCCGTTCTCGCTTGACACCGTTCGGCTGTATTTCGATACTCAGCGGCCATACGAATGGGCTCCTCCGACGACCACCCTACCGATCGGCCAATCCCAGTAGAAACCGGACTGGATGCGTTTGGACCGACTGCGCCAGGAAAGAACGAACCAGCGCTCTCGCCTGGGCAACTGGACCTTGCGGAAACCATTGCCGCCCGCACACCCACGGAAGGTGCAGAGCGAGGCTCGACCGCGCATGCAGCCATACCCACGGGCACGCGCATCAAGCACTACGAGATCATTCGCAAACTTGGCGAAGGCGGAATGGGGGCAGTGTTCTTGGCTCGCGACACGCGCCTTGGGCGACGGGTCGCCATCAAATTTCTCCACGAGCAAAGTGGTCCAGCGCCGGAAAGGTTTCTCGTCGAGGCGCGTGCGACCGCGCTTTGCCAACACGAAAACATCGTGATCATTTACGATGTCGATGAATTCGACGGCAAGCCTTATATGGTCTTGGAATACATCGAGGGGCGGACTCTGTTCACTGCGATCCAAGAGCGGCGGGGAGGAGATAACCCGACCAGTAAATCGGCCGCCCATTGGGCCATTGAAATCATGATTCCCGTGGTTCGTGCGTTGGCTGCGGCCCATGCCATGAATATCGTACACCGAGATCTGAAGCCCGAAAACATTCTTTTGTCGAACACTGGTTTGGTCAAAGTCGTGGATTTCGGTATTGCCAAACAGATCAGCGGATCGCTGAGTTTGGCGATAACAGGAGGGCGACGGGAAAACTTGGGCGGTTTCAAACTGACCCACGACGGCGCGACGCCCGGAACCATCATGTATATGTCTCCCGAGCAATGGTTGAATGAGGGAATCGACGCCCGCACGGATATTTGGGCTGTTGGACTCATCCTATTCGAATTGCTCGTGGGTGAACATCCCTTGAGCCCGGTCACGTTGGGTTCATTGGCCCAGGTGGTCGATTTCAATACGCCGATGCCCAGCGCCTGTGAGCGGCGACCCGATGCCGCGGCGCTTGGTGAAATCATCGATCGTTGCCTGATGAAGCGCAAAAAGGAACGTTACGCGTCGGCGCTGGAATTATGCAATGCATTGCAGTCGCTCTTGGCCAAAAGCGGCACGCCCACTCCCTCCGAGCAAGAGTGTCCATTCGCGGGTTTGTCCGCATTTCACGAGGCCGATGCGGCGAGATATTTTGGTCGCGAACGAGACACGGCCGCCGTAGTCGGCAAATTGCGCACGCACGAACTTTTGGCAATCGTGGGGCCCTCCGGTGCAGGCAAATCCTCTTTCGTTTATGCTGGGGTGATTCCAGCATTAAAAAGTGCGGGGCGGCGTTTGGAGACGTGCGTGATTCGCCCTGGTCGCAAACCTCTGTCCGCGCTCGTCGATGCGCTCGCGGTGTTCGGGGACTCGACTGCCGATGAGGCACGGCTCGATTCCGCAGCCATTGAAGAGAGATTGCTCGTGCAGCCTGGTTATCTAGGCGCCAGATTGCGCGCGCGATGCCGGCGACGGGGCGAGGCTCATCGAATCTTGCTTTTCGTCGATCAATTCGAAGAACTCTATACGCTGGGAATCGACCCGAAAGTGCGTCTAGCGTTTTGCGCGAGCCTGCTGGGTGTAGGAGACGACGCGTCGTCGCCGCTGCGCGTGATTCTTTCGATGCGCGCCGACTTTTTGGATCGGCTCAGCGAAGACCGAACTTTTCTTTCCGAAGTAACAAGAGGTTTGTACTTTTTGACGCCCATTGGTGCAGAGGGGCAGCGGGATGCCCTCGTAAAACCATTAGAGGCCGCGAACTATCAATTCGAAAACGAACGCCTGCTCGAAGAAATCATGAGTGGCCTGGTGGGACTCAAGAGCCCCCTGCCCATTTTGCAATTTTTGGCCACGAAACTCTGGGAGCTGCGGGACAAGGAACGCCGGTTGTTGACGACTGATGCATATCGCGCATTGGGCGGCGTAGCAGGAGCCTTATCGACCCACGCGGATGCGGTGCTTTCGGCCATGTCGCCAACAGAGCAAAGGATCACGCGGGCGATTTTCTTGCGTCTCGTCACACCCGAACGAACGCGGGCGATCGTTTTATTCGACGAACTTTGTGTGCTTTCCGAGGACCACGCGACTATCGAACAGGTGGTGCAGCGTTTGGCCGAGGCGCGGCTCATCTCGATCGAAACAGGTCACGAGCACGACGGGAAAACGGTGGAGCTCGTCCACGAATCATTGATTGAACGATGGCCGCTTTTGGGAATATGGCTCGATCAGGCGAATGAATTTGCGAAATTTCGTAGCCGATTGCGCACCGCGGCGAAAGAGTGGGAAACAAGCAAGCAATCGGAGGGGCTAGTTTGGCGCGGTGATGTAGCGGAAGAAACGCGGCGATTTTGGAGAGCCCATGGGAACCCGAGCGCGGCCGAATTGAATGCTCGCGAGACCGCGTATGTCATGGCGGTGCTGGATCTGCAAAATCGCGAACGCCGCTTTCGGAGGCGCATGGTTGGCGCTGGATTCGTTGCGCTCGTCCTAGTTGTACTCGTCGTGTCCAGTTTGGCTTTGCAATCCCGACGCGAAGCGCAGCGTGCGCAAGCTGGCGAGACGGAGGCGCAAGCGCAACGTAATGAAGCCCATGCCCAAAAAGCAGCAGCGGAACGAAGTGCCGCGAGAGCGCGCAATGTGACGCGCATGGCGGCGGCGGGACATTTGCAAAAGGACCCCTTGACGATGCTTGCACTTTTGC
>DAOMZH010001271.1:0-2989 GCA_035437985.1 Polyangium sp. (in: bacteria)
GGCATTTTGTATCATTTGATGATCGATCGATTTCGTGGCGATGGTGGGGCCGTGTTATCGCCGCCTGAAACCCCAGGCATGCGCGCCGGAGGCACGCTCGATGGCGTCCGGGCAGAAATCGAAAAAGGTACGTTTGACGAACTCGGGGTTACGGCAATTTGGATGTCGCCCGTGTACACGAATCCGACCGAGCTTCGTGAAGGTCGCGACGGGCATCTTTACGAATCATATCATGGTTATTGGCCCCTTGAATCACGGGGCGTCGAACCGCGAATTGGTGGTGAAAGTGCATTGCGCGACTTGATGGCCGAGGCGCATCGTCATGGCATTCGCGTCATTTTTGATTTGGTGCCGAACCATGTGTACGACCGAAATGATCGGTTCAAGACGCATCGAAATAGCAAATGGTTCAATGAAGGTCCGGACGGCTGTGTGTGCGGCAGTCCCGGATGTGGTTGGGGCGAAAAACTGCTCACCTGTTGGTTTACTCCGTACATGCCGGATGTGCGATTTCAGAATTCCGACGCCATGCATGCCCAAATTGACGATGCCGTCTTTTGGATGAACGAATTCGACGCCGACGGCGTACGAATCGACGCTGTGCCCATGATGCCGCGCGCCGCGACGAGGCGTATTGCTCATGCATTGCGTGGTAATGCTGCGGGCCCCGAGGCGACATTTTTGCTGGGCGAAGTGTATACGGGGGCTGGAACGGGCGGGATCGAATCCATTCGGTATTTTCTGGGTCCCCATGGGTTGAACTCCGCATTCGATTTTCCGCTCATGTGGACGATTCGGGATGTGTTTGCCACGGAACGTCAAGGTTTTACCGCAATCGAAGAAACGCTCGTCTTGAACGACGCCGCGATTGCGGGATCAGGTTCGGTGCTCGGGCGAATGATCGACAATCATGATACGTCGCGATTCATTTCGGAAGCCGTGGGCAATGCCGCGAATGACCCGTGGAATGCCGCGCCGCCGCAGCCGACGGACCAGAAGGTATACGACCGGACGGAAATGGCACTCGCGTTCATTCTCACGTTGCCTGGATTGCCGGTGCTTTATTATGGCGATGAATTGGCTTTGGCGGGTGCAGGTGATCCCGATTCGCGCCGTGTCGTGCCGGATTTGTCGACGCTATCGCCTTACCAAACGGAAGTTCGGAATGTGGTAGCGCGCCTTGGTCGATTGCGTCGGTGTTCGGCAGCAATACGTCGTGGTGAACGATTACCTATCGTCGTGGGACTCGATACGTACGCATATATGCGGGATGCGGGGGATGGAGATCCGGTCGTCGTGATGTTCGCGCGGAAAAACACCACCATGCCCATGCCTTTGGGTGCAGTTCCTGTGGGGCAATACGTGGATCTATTTACTGGCGAAAGTTTCGGACTTGGGCAAGGCGAGTCCGTCGCGCTTGGTGACTTATCGTATCGCGTGCTTCTCCGTGAGGGAAGCGTTTGTCTCAACCCCACACCCTGAGCGTGACATGAACTTGACCAGAACGACGAGCTTTTTAGCAATATCGGTTTTACTTGGCGTACCCATTTTGGGGGCCGCTTCATGCGTAGCTGAAGACCTCAATCAATATGACCCACCGACGGGCCTCGGTGGTTACAACCCGGGTGAGGGACCTCCGCCCGGAGGAACGACCGGCACGGGTTATGGTACGTCCGGACAAGGTGGCGCGGGTGGGGGTCCCGTGGGGCCGCCCATGTGCGACGACATGTTGAAGCGCTGCGATTACGAATTTTCGTTGCCCGATTCTGGGCAGATGAGCGTCGAAGTGCGCGGAAACTTTTCACCCACGGGTTGGGACATGGGCAAGGCCATGACCAAAGCCGGCGGAAAATGGTCCGTCATCATCCCCATTCCGTACAATCAGCCCGTTCAATACAAATTCGTGATCGATGGAACCAACTGGATCAACGATCCCAACAATCCCAATCAAATCGACGATGGGTTTGGCGGGAAAAATAGCCTGGTCAATGCGACCACCTGTGATCCATGGACGTGTGACGCACCTCCGCCATTGCCCGAAGATAGCCCGATCGAACAGTGGCGCGACGCCGTGCTTTATTTCGTTTTTGTCGATCGCTTCGTCGATGGCGACGCGACGAACAATGGTTCGCCCATTGCCGGTGTTCCGCCCGCGGCAAATTATCATGGTGGCGATTGGCAAGGCGTCATCAATAAAATCAACGAAGGGTATTTCGGGCAGCTCGGTGTCAATGCCTTGTGGCTCTCGGTGCCCGCCGACAATACGGAACAGTCGGGCGTGGGTACGGACCAGAAAAACTACAGTGCTTATCACGGGTATTGGCCGAAGGACCTTTACAAGACCGAGGAACATTTTGGCACGATGGCCAAATTGAAAGAGCTCGTCGATGCGGCCCACGCCAAGAACATCAAAGTGCTCATCGATTATGCGGCGAACCATGTGCATAACTCGGCGCCAGTGTATTCGCAAAACATGGGCTGGTTTTGGCCGAACAACAATGGCAGTGGTGGAAACTGCGTATGCGGCGAAGGTTGTGGTTGGGAAGGACCGACCCAGGAAAAATGCTGGTTTACGTCGTATTTGCCCGATTTCAATTACGAACTCGCCGACGCGCGTAAATACAGCATCGACAACATGATTTGGTGGTGGCAACAAACCGGTATCGATGGTTTCCGGCTCGACGCGCTCAAGCACATGCACATTTCGTGGCTCACGGATTTGCGCGCCCGCGTGAAGACCGATATCGATATGGTCACCGGAAAACATTTCTATATGGTCGGCGAGACGTATACGGGCAACCAGGGTCTCATCAAGTATTACGTCGATCCGCTCACGAAACTCGACGGCCAATTCGACTTCCCGCATCGCGCTCAGATTTGCTCGAAGATTCTCCAGCGGCAGGGCAGCATGCAGGAGCTCGAGGGGTTCCTCAATGGGAACGATGCGTATTACGGCAATGGGATCATGAGCACGTTCATTGGCAATCAT
>DAOMZH010001272.1:0-2989 GCA_035437985.1 Polyangium sp. (in: bacteria)
CTGCCACGACGGCAATTCATTGAATTGAATGCCGTTTTGAAAGAGAAACTCATTACGATCCGCGACCGACTTGCCTTCGAGCTGTCGTGTCGCCTCGCGATCGCTCAATCCCTTGCCCCGCAAAAACCAATAACAGTGTCCGTGCAAGGCATTGCGATGCGCGTCTTCATGCCGCCAACGAAAATAGTCGATGACGTCTTTGGCCATTGGCAGTTGCGAAATGCGGGCGTCGAAGGCGGCATGATCGTCGAGCAGCCGGGCAAATCGCGCGCTCGCTTCTCCCGCGAGGATGGATTCGTATTTGCGCAGCTTGCGGCCGAAGACATCGATGTCGCGGCGAAACAAAAGAGAAATCTCGTCGCTTTGCGTATAACCGTACACCACCGGAAAACCGCAATCCATGACGTGTTTCGTCGTTTCGAGCATCATGTCGCGCACGCGCACATCGAATGGTGCATCGAATTTCTTGCGCTCGCGCACGAGTTTCGTGAATCCGCGACCATCCAGCCGCGCAACCATGAAGATGCCCTCGAGGACGCGGTGATCGTGCGCCGTTTCGAATTCTCGCATCCGAGCTTCCAAATCATCGAATTTCATTCTCGGTACTCCTCCACGATAGTTTGTCCGTCCACAATCTTGACGAAATACAGTTCAGCGAACCCTTCGGCTCGCGACGGATATTCGAGTTTCGACCGCATGCCCAGAATTGCCAATTCAGGAACGCGTTCATGGTCGGCACGGCGCGCATTACGCTCGATACACGCGTCTTTGCGGCTCTCGAAGAAATATCCTTGGACGACAAACCCCGCTTGCAAAGCCGCTTCGATGAAGACCTGACGTTCGGCTCGTAAAACGTTGGTCTTGTCGACGACGAAACTGGTGCCGCCTTCGAGGCAGGCGTCGATGAGCAAGCGTTCGCGCGGGGCCGTGCGCAACATGTCGCGGTTGATGCGGATGTGCGTATCGACGAACCGGGTCTTGAAAAACGTCGACTTTCCCGCGGCGGGCACGCCAATGAAAATGACGCAGCACGGGACACGATCCCCCCAACGTTTGCGGCGTTCGATGCGTTCGTTCAGGTCCATCGTGGCGCAGAATTCATCACAGCCGCGCGTTTGGCAAGCAGTTTGTCATCAGAAACTCCGGGCGTAATGTCGCGTCACCCGGCAATCTTACGGTGATGTATGAATTTTCTGCTCCTCGAGCGGCAATCGACGCAGTTTTCCCGGCGAAACAAAGAGGAGCGAGGCTGCATGGACCATCGCCGGGCATGGGGGCTATGCCCGTACGCGGGCGGACGAAAAAGAAAATTGCTCGAAGTGTTGACGTCGAAGCTTGGTTTCCAAAGGCGGAGCGGATATCATGGACACCTCTTTTGCGCTTTCATGCATTGGGTTCATCATGACGAACGATGTTCGAGGGTGAGGCTCATGCAAGCCAAGGCGACAGCCGACACGGAGATGATCATGAAGCGTTCAGCTCGATTTGCAGTCATGTCGACTTTTTTGCTGGCCGGTGCCAGTGCCCAAGCCAGCGACTTCGAACTTCCGAATTACAACGCGTATGAAGATGCCCGCGTCGTACCTGCCAAACGAACTCCGGCCCAGCAATTTCGTGGAGTGCAGCAGGCTGGGGTAACTGGGCGCGATACCAAGCGTGGTGTTCCAACATTTTTTTGGGCTCCGAAAAACGGTCCGATAGCGCCAACAGCCCGCACGGGCACGCCTGAACAATCAGCGCAGTTTTACCTCGACACATATGCGCCGAAAGTTCATGGCAGCAAGAAAAACGCCCTGACTTCGGCGAAAACGCAGGTCGTGAACGACACGAAGCGTGGCGGAATCGTGGTCGTGTTCAACCAGTCGGTCGGGGGCATCGACGTATTGCGGCAAGAAGTCAAAGTGGTGATGACGCGAAACCACGAACTGGTCGCGATCACGGGCAACTTGCACAATGCCTTGTCGACCGGAGCGAAGCGCGGAAACACCTGGAAGATTTCCTCGCGAGCGGCCATTTCGCGGGCCGTGAACGACTTCTTCGCCATTCATTCGGTGGAGAGTGACTTCGTCGATACGAAGCAAAAGAAAGACAACTACGGCTACTTTGATTTCCGCGGAACCCCCGAGTCTGTCGCGGCAAACTTGACGCTCGAGCAGTCGACGCGCATCAAGAAAGTCTGGTTCCCGCTCCCCGATCGCCTCGTCGCCGCGTATTACCTGGAGCTCTGGGGCAAACACACGGGCAGCGGAGAATCGGCGCTTTATTCGTACGTGATCAGTGCCGTCGACGGCAAGCTCTTGTTCCGCGAGCGCTTGACGGACGATGCCGTCTTCACGTATCGCGTTTGGGCAAACCCGACGGCGCCGTATGACATCCAAGATGGACCGCTGGCCGATTATCAGCCGCATCCGACGGGAATGCCGGATGGATCGAGCCCTGCAGCGACGATGTCGCAGCTCGTGATGGTCGATGGGTTCAACTCGGCGCCCGGTGGTGGGTTTGATTCGTGGCTCGGGAACGGTGCGAATACGACAAACGGCAACAACGTCATCGCGTACGCCGACTGGGCGGGCACGAACGTGCCGACGGGCGGGACGAACTTTTACGGAACGACGACATCGCAGCGCACGTTCGATTACACGTACGACTTGACCATGGCGCCGGATGTGAACCAAAACCAAGCGAAAGCTGCGATCGTGCAGTTGTTTTTCTTGAACAACTGGATGCATGATTATTGGTACGACTCGGGATTCACCGAAGCAGCGGGCAACGCGCAAGCGAGCAACTATGGTCGTGGTGGTTTGCAAGGCGATCCGCTGCGGGCCGAAGGTCAAGACACGCGCGGAACGAATCGCAACAACGCGAATATGAGCACACCGGCCGATGGTTCGTCGCCGCGCATGCAGATGTACATCTTCGACGGACCTGCACATCCGTCGTTGACGCTCAATCCTGGCGGGCCTGTTGGGCAAGTTGGTATTGCGGGCTG
>DAOMZH010001273.1:0-2985 GCA_035437985.1 Polyangium sp. (in: bacteria)
ACGCGACCGACTTGCAGAAGTGTTGTTCACGGTGCTCGAAGCTTTGGGCAAACGGCAACCCGTCGTCTTGATGATTTCGGATCTTCATTTTGCCGATCGCGCCACGATCGACTTCTTGGGCGATTTTTCGCAAGACCTCGAAGCGATCAACACGATGTTGGTTTGTACGGCCCGACCATCGTTTACGGCACCTTGGACACCTCGCGCCCACATCAGCACCGTCACGCTCGGACGCCTCACCGCCAAACGCGTGAAGATGATGGTCGATGAATTGACCAAAGGCCTCGAGCTTCCGCGCGAGCTGTTCGAACAACTCGTCGACAAGACCGACGGCGTGCCGCTCTTCATCGAAGAGATGACGAAGTCGCTGCTCGAATCGAAGTCTCTCGCTGCCCAAAGCGGCAAGTACGTTCTTGTTGGACCGATGCCCGAATTGACGGTTCCTTCGACGTTGCGTGATGCACTCATGGCGCGACTCGATCGCCTGGGTTCGGCCAAACGGGTCGCGCAACTCGCCGCGATCTTCGGACGCGAATTCGCATACGAACGAATCGAATCCGTAGCGCCCATGGATCCCGAAGCGCTTCAACGCGGTCTCGAAAAGTTGGTCGAGATGGAGATTCTGCAACAACGTGGACGCGTGCCGCGGGCGACGTTTTCGTTCAAGTACGTACTAATGCAAGCGACCGCGTACGAATCATTGGTGCCGGCAACGAGACAAACGTTCCACCGCAAGATCGCGCAAGCGATGCTCGACAAGCCAATGACGGGCACGGAGGGAGCGGGCAAGAGCGCGACGGCAGATATGGACAACGCCGCGAGCTTGGACGACAAAGGCGCGTCGAAGGCGACGGGCGCACAGCAAAAAAGTGAACCGCCACCGCGGCAAGACCTTCGCGACGTACTTCGATCGATGGCGATGCCTCGAACGATCGACGTCGAGAACGCGGTCAAGGACCTGAAGAAGCGACCCTCCTAAAACACACCATGAAAGCAATTCGAGTCGATGGGTTCGGACCACCATCCGAAGTGGTTCGCTACCTCGATGTGCCAGAACCAGAACCACCTCATGCCGGGGAAGTTCTGGTCGAAATGATTGCTGCTCCAATCAATCCCTCGGACCTGTTGATTCTTCACGGTGTCTACGGAGCGCTTCCGAGTCTGCCGACGATTCCGGGCAAGGAAGGTGTCGGGCGTGTTCTGAAAGTAGGTCCCGAAGTTTCGGACTTCGAACCTGGGCAACGTGTCCTCTTGCCTCTCAACGCCGGTACCTGGCGTGAGCGCCTAAAAGTCTCGGCCTCGCAACTCCTGCGTGCTCCTGAAGACGCACCGATCGAGCAGCTGGCCATGGCGACCCTCAACCCACTCGCCGCGTACTACGTGCTGCACACGATCCAGAAACTCGAAGCTGGAGAATGGATCGTGCAAAACGCCGCGAACTCAGCGTTCGCTCGTTGGGTCATCGCTCATGCGAAGGCGCGCGGAATCCGCACCGTCAACGTGGTTCGTCGTTCCGCACAATGCGCCCCGCTCCGCAAACTCGGAGCCGATGTCGCTCTTGCCGACGGTCATGAACTCGGCAAACGCGTCAAAGCAGCCATCCGCGGTGCACCCATTCGTCTCGCTCTCGATGCTGTGGGTGGAGGAGCGACCACGCGCATGACGAGCTGTGTGGATCATGGAGGCACGGTAGTTTGTCTTGGCACCATGGGCGGAGATGCTGGGTATGTCGGCACGAACGATCTCGTTTTTCGAGACATTCACGTCCGCGGTTTCTGGTTTGCATCCATGAGGGCGCAGCTACCGCAAGAGTGGCTTGCCGAGGTCACGACCAACGTCATCGACACGATCGCCAAAGGCACCGTCACCATTCCCGTCGAAGCGTCCTATCCCCTCGAACGGATCAAAGACGCCGTCGAGCACGCGGAACGTGAAGGACGCAGCGGAAAGATTTTGCTCGTCGGGACAAACTCCTGAAAACGTGTCTCAAGAAGCCGATCGCGCCACGATAGCTGCGAGCATGCGGCCACTGTTCTTGGCATCACGTCGATACGAGAAGTAACGCTCGGCATTGCATACGGTGCAGCCATGAATGTCGTCGATGCATGCGTCGTCGACACCTTCAGCAACGAGCTGCGCACGAACGATGCGGCGCAAGTTCACATGCGGCTTTGCGCGTGAGCGATCGACGATCGAGGTTCCGAGACTCGAGGCATTTGCAAGACGCTCGGCCACGTCGTCATCGACCTCGAAACAACATTGTTCGATGTGCGGACCGATCGCCGCGACGATGTCGGCTGACGGGGACAACGAACGCAACACACGCACACCGGCACCAACGGCATTGGCCACGGTGCCGACCCAACCACTGTGCACAGCAGTCACTGCGCCGGTTTTTCGATCCCCAAGAAGAATGCAGACGCAATCTGCTGAACGCACACCACACGCCACGCCGGCAACGTTGGAGGCCGTGATGTCCCCTTCTCGCAGCAGGATCTCTTCACGAGGTTCATCACCCGCGAGGATCACGGCGTTCGTCCCGTGCACTTGACTCAGGTGGTAAAGTTTTTCGAGACCAACTCCAAGGGTCTTGGCGCAACGTCGCAAATTTTCGGTGACGAGATGCGGATCGTCGCCGGTGATGCGCGAGGCGACATTGAGAGAGTCAAGAGGAAACTTGCTCACTCCACCGACCCGAGTGAAGAAAGCGTGTTTGAATCCTGCTGTGTCGAGGAGCGGAGAAAGGTCGATTGGTGGATCCTTGGAATCCAACTCAGTGCTAAAGCGTTGGGAACCTTGCTCTTCGTGTAGGCGCGACTGGGAAACCATTCTCAGACCATGAGGCTCTCATGGACGTACGGCGCCTACGAGGTGATATTTTCGCGCGAGTAGGAGATGCGTTCGCAAGACCCGAACATCGGCCGAGACATCCTCGGCGGGCAGTTCCAGATCCTGCAGAAAATCGGGTCAGGCGGGATGGGATCC
>DAOMZH010001274.1:0-2976 GCA_035437985.1 Polyangium sp. (in: bacteria)
TTGGCAGGATTGACGGACGTCGACGCCATTACGTTGTCCGTGACGGACCTGCATCGTTCAGGATTGGACACGCCCGTAGCCGCTACTGCCATTACGCTAGCCGCAGTGACGAATACGATTGTCAAAAGCACGATGGCCATCACGATTGGTGGTGCAGCGCTGGGCAAAGCAGTGGTTCCAATTCTCGGCGGAGCACTCGTCACCGGAGGAATTGCTTTCTTCGTCCATCAATTCATGGCGTGAAGTTCAATGTTCAGCCTCGTTTGTCTTGGCTGATTGGCCGGAATCCTTCTCCTCGACCTGTCCATTCCGCAAAAACTCCAAAGCTTCATTTTCGTCCAGGGTAAGCATGCGGGAAACGCCGTCTTCGTGATTGATGCGTTTCATTTGCAATATGCCCACCGTGGAACGCAAAAGCACCGCAATTCGTTTCATTTGTCGTTCGACCAGGGGTCGCACTCGGCGGAGCGCCGCATCGAATTCAGGTTCGTTCCGCCCCGGCGCCTGGCGCATGTCCACCAGCAATACACGACCCGTGCGGGTGAGACGATCAATTGCCACGGACGCGTGACGATAACTATTTTCGAGTTCTTCAGGCGTCGAATGCGCAAGGCTCGAACGCTGCAAACGAACCAACGTCCCTGGAATCTCCGCACTTATGGTGATGTAGGGGTCTTGATGCACTTCGGAAAGTGACGGACTTTCGGCAGATGCCGCGGGTCGAACTGTACCGGCCATTGCTTGTTGCTCCGAGTATTACGCAGAATGCCGGTTGATGCAACAACACGAAATATATGTTGTTTTAGACATGAGTCTTACTTCGTCGCACGTCGACGACGACATAGCCCCAAGCAGGTTCGACGCGGCTGTCGGGTTTGGAAAAATCTTTGGCGAGTGACAATGCGCGTTCGGCATCATCGACGAGGCAGAATCGATTTACTTTGAAATCTTTGGCGGCACCGTTGCACGACAGAGGTGAGCATTCAAAAAAGCTGCCGTTTCGATAACCGACGATATCAAATCCAATGTGTTCGTCGAAACCAGGAGCGAGGCGTGGGGATGCTGGAACAAGGTTTGTCAATGGATCCCAAGCCATGGCGCGCCCTTCATGAAAAATGACCGATGAAATAAAGTAAGCGAACAAAGTAAAAGAAGGAATGGCCTCTGCCGGAATGGTGGACGCGGCGAGTTCGGGCGTATCATAAAGACCGAAGGCGTTATGTTGCCCTTGGTTTAGACGTTCGGGCGGGGCGGGGGAGACGCATTCGCTTACGTTGGCAACAAACTCGACAGCGGGGGACTCGAGCCATTCCGGGCGGGTGACGATATTTTTCGGCAAATAACCGATGAATACGAATGATGGGAGCATGATGGGCATAGGATAGCAGAATGTGCGGAGGCTGCATGCGCGCGTCGTGCGCGAGAAATTCATGCTGCTCAGCCTTCTTTTCGGGCGCATGGGCATTCGCCATGGGACTCACATCTCGGTCCACCCGATGATTCGGACGACGGTGCGGATATTCCATTAGGGGATTGCGATCAATTATCTTGGCTCGACTTCCGCGAACAATTTCGTCGCAAA
The DNA here is from genome assembly GCA_035437985.1 of Polyangium sp. (in: bacteria). Taxonomy (GTDB): domain Bacteria; phylum Myxococcota_A; class Polyangia; order Polyangiales; family Polyangiaceae; genus Polyangium. The sequence goes on from DAOMZH010001274.1 coordinate 1,583, forward strand.
TTGTAAAATTCGTGCATTCGTAACCACCCGTTCGAGAAAGCTCGCTCGATAATTCGCATCATCGATTTGTGCGGAGCGTGTCATGATATCGTCGTGTGCTTCGGCAATGGCCCGACGTGCAGCCTCCATGTCGTTACATGCCGCCAATGCTTCAGCGTGGGTCAAGACCAATGCTTGATGACGCAAATCGTATACCCCTGCCGTACGCGCACGAGAAATGGTTTCCTCGGCCAAACGCACTGCCTCTTCACTTCGCCCGCAAGCTAGCAAAAGTTTGGCTCGGACACCAAGGGCGTGCGTATGATTGACGAACATGACGGCCAATTGCGTATCCAAATCGCTCAATGTCTCCGCGGCCTCGTCGAGTTTTCCTAGATCAATCAATGCTTCAGACAAAATCAGACGGGCTGTCGACGCAATGACAAATTCTCCTTGTGTTCGACACTCTTCGAGCATCCTTTGGGCGAGCGTTATGCTTTGCGCGGCATTGCCCCGCTCGAGTTGTGAAAAAGCCCAGTTGTATTGAACGATGAGCGCAGTCGTTCCTCGCCCTCGTTGCTTTTGGGCCTGATTGAATTGCTCATCGGCTTCGTCGAATGCACCGAGCAGGCTGGCGTCGAGTCCGCTGCTGGCGGCGTGTTGGCGGTCCCCGATCGAGTCGAAGTATTGCTCCGCCAAACGGTCCAGTCGCAAAGCTGCGAAATGGTTTCGTTCGACGTACCTATGCCAGTACGCCTTTCCAAATTGTGCCCAGGCCGTCGTCGCTGGATCATGAATAGGATCGTGTTGCGCGAGGCCTTGCATTCGACCCACGTAAAACTCGACGCTTTCCCTTCGCCCCGCGAAACAAAACATGACGACGGAAGTTGCCAATGCGCTGGCAAAGTAGGACCTTGCGTTATCATCGGGTTCGATACGGCCGAGCAATTCGAGACAATGTTGGATATGATCTTGTTGGCGCAGGAGCATAGCTGCGGGAAAAAGTCCGAAAATCGCCTTCGAATGGTCAACGGAGCCTGGTCGGGTCCGGCGCATTGCTTCCACACCAGCGGATAATGCGAGACGATAATCGCCGCCCCACATTGCTCCATTGGCTCGAAGCGACCATGCTTTTGCGGACAGAGGACCATCGGGGTCGATCGTCAATGCGCGCTCGAGAGCGGAAAATGCGGTCGCGAGATCGTTGCCTTGAAGCGCACGCTCCGCCGCGTGTACGTACCAATGCGCTGCTCGCTGTCGATCGCCACCCAATTCAAAATGCGTCGCAATGATGAAGAGATCGGATTCCTGCGCATTCTCGAGCCAAACTCCAGCCAACGCATGCCCCGTTTGTCGGTCCTGCGCGGTGAGCATCGCATAAGCGCCTTCGCGAAACAATGCATGTCGAAATACGT
>DAOMZH010001275.1:0-2973 GCA_035437985.1 Polyangium sp. (in: bacteria)
CGGTTCGCTGACGGAGTAGAGCACCAGTTCCCTGTGCCGTTCCTTTTGTGAAACGCTCGCCTGAGCCTCGTCCGCCGCTTTGATGATCTCCATCGCGATCTCGAGGTCCGACGCAAGAATGAATCCTGCACGATCCGCCGTGTAGTCCACTCCGCCAACCCACTTCTTGATGTCGATCGCTCCAGCTTGAAGCAGCTTCGTCACTGCACTCGCCAGTTCGTCGCGCGCAGCTCCGGTCACCGCTGATTCGATGACCGCAAGGTTTTCCTTTACCGGACCTTGAATGTCGTTCGAGATCGGGAACGTCGGCGAGATCAACTTGATCGCGGCAAACAGCCACGCGCGCAAACCCGTGCCTGTGGGCACCAAGTGCCGCACGTACAGTCCTGGTCGGTAATACGCCAAGTGACGTGCCGCGATGAACCCTGCAACTTGCGGCGGAACTTCAGCCGCGAGCGCAGCTGCGCCCATCACGAGCGCGGGCACATGCCCGTGCAAGAAGCTCAAACCACCGGGATCCGCAGGGTTTTGGAACGTCAATGGCAACTCCAAACCCAGCACGCTGCCTGCGTAATACAACGTCTGCGACATCGGGTACGGATGCATCGTCAAGTTGATCGCGTACGCCATTTGATAACCGTGCTGCTCGAGCGGCTTGCCGTACTTCACGAGAACAGCCGGCTGAATCGCAGCAAAAACATCCGTCAACAACTGGTCGGCGTCGGGATGAATCACCGTCTTCACCCAGTCCTCTTCGACGAGCGGCACTTGAGCTGCAGCAACCGAATCGGCACGCATGCGCTTGAAGAACCGATCTTCATCCGGCTCCGCGAGTCCCATGCACGCAAGCGCCTGACACAAACACCACGCACAGTCCGCGCGTTTCGCCTCGGTGTACAGCTTGCGCAGCGCCTTGTAAGGCTCGGGCCGCGAGTGGTTCTTTTGGAGAAACCCGAGCTGCGCGGCAACGGCCTTGTCGAAATACTGGCTCGCGTCGTTCATGTAGAGCTTGGCCAAGAGTTCGTTGCGTTCTTGGTTCTCCGGATCGAGCGATTGCGCTGCTTCGTAAGCGTCGATCGCGTCGGCCATGCTCGAGAGTTTGTCTTGGTAAAGAGCTCCGAGTTTGCCCATCGTCGCGATCATGCGCGCGGTGTCGTTCACTTCCGTCGCGCGTTCGAGATCGGTTCGATACAGCCGCTCGACACCTTCCCAGTCCCGCTTCTGCTCCCGTACCTCCAACGCTTCGTTGAGCGCCTTGTCGTTCGTCGCATCGAGATCGATGACCGTGTCGTAATACTCGGCCGCTTTGTCCACGTCGCCAAGCTGCCGGAAGCTCACGATCGCAGCCGTGTGCATGTACTTCGCCTTCTGCCGCTTGTCGTCGATCTTGCTCGCGAGTTTGACGACGACCTCGATGAGCTTCGCCCACTCCTTTTCCTCGCTGTAAAGCTGCATCAGCTTGGTCAGGATCTTTCGATCGTCGGGACGTTCGTCGAGGGCCGCGACGTAGCTCTTCGCTGCGCGCGTTCGATCATTCATCTGCGCCGCCATGATGTCGCCGACATCGAGCAAGAGCGCCACGCGTTCATCGCCCGTGACGACGTCCAAACGCCGCATCTTGAGCCGAACGACTTCCTCCCAATCCTTCTTTGCTTCGTAAAGTCGCACGAGAGCAGCGATGGGTTCCGGCGCTTCGGGCATCAAGTCTGCAGCTTCCAAAAGCGGACTCACTGCTTCGTCCACGTTCCCGAGTGACAAACGCGCTTGTCCAAGGTGCAAGAGCGCATCGGCGCGCTCCTCCCCGGACAAACCATCCCCGAAACGCTTCAAGACATCCTCGAATAACTCGATGCTTTCCTTGTATTGCTTCGCGTCGTAACGAACTCGCGCCGCCCGACGCACGGCTTCGGACGAATCGGAAGCGAGCTTCAAAAGCAGCGGAACCACGACTGCCGCCTTCTCCGTCGATCCGACCTTCCCCAGCGAGTCGATGTAGCGACTCACGACGTTGCTCGCGAGGTCTTGCGGCATGGCATCCGCGCGATTCACCAGCGACTCGTAGTTCTTTGCCGCCTCCACGTAACGTCCTGCGGCAAACGCAATTTCGCCGGACACGTAAAGCGCCTTCATGTTCGTCGGGTCGAGATCGATCGCCTTCGTTGCTGCTTGCTGCGCGCGATCGTCAGCCTTGAGACTGTCGTGGAGGATGAACGCCATCTCCCCGTAAAGCCGAGCCTTGGCGAGGTTCCCTTCGGCAACGTCGATGTCGCGCGCAATGAGCTCGACCGCGCTCGTCGCATCGCCGCGTGCCAAGTACGCATTGCGCAGACCCACCGACGCTGCGGTATGTCCAGGAACAGCGTCGAGCGCCTTCTTGTAGCGTTCGATGGCTCCGTCCCGATCACCCTTGTCGTCGAGGAGCTTCGCGGCACGCATCCACAATTCTGCGCGGCTATCCGGAGTCGTTGCTTTGAGGGCCAACGATTCGATGGCTGATAGTGCAGCCATGGCATCACCAGATGCTGCCCGTGCATTCGCGAGTGATTCGAGCGCCCCGCCATGTTGCGGATCGATCTCGATCACCTTCTCGTACGCCTTCGACGCTCGTTCGTGCGAGCCAAGCTGCTCGAGAAGCACGCGTCCGTGAGCGAGGAGCAGCTCGATGCGCTTTTTGTCATCCGTCACGAAACGCAGCAGCCGTTCATAAAGCGACGCCACGCCTTCCCAGCGTTCCAGTGCGCGGTAGTGCCGCAAGAGGGCGTTGAGCGTCTCTTCATGGGCCGCATCGATCTGCAAGATCGCTTCGTAGGCAGCTGCAGCCTTCTGGTGATCCAAGAACTGTTCGTCGTGGATCTTCGCCAAACGTTGGTACAAGTTGATGGTTTGTCGTGGCGTTCCCGTGAGTGCGATTTGCTGTTCGAGGTTCGGGACGAGATCTTTGTACCGGCCGGTCCGGTTGTAGATCCGATCGAG
>DAOMZH010001276.1:0-2967 GCA_035437985.1 Polyangium sp. (in: bacteria)
CGAGATGACATGCGAGCCATCGCCGATGGGACCACCGGCAAACATCTTGAAGGGCAGGATCATTTTCTCGAGCGGCCCGCCGTTTTCGCCAAGCACGATGCCAATGCGCAACATGACCGTTCGAACACCAAGGGATTGCGCCGGTGCTGCTGCTTCCTCCCAAGCCGACACGACATCGGCGAGAAATCCTTCGCCACGCGATGATGTTTCAGTGAGTCGTTCGGTGCCAGGTCGAGCGCCGTAAAAGCCAATCGCCGATGCCGAAACGAACACGTCCGGTTTCTTTTCGGCGCGTCGCATGCCTTCGACCACGAGCCTCGTCGAATCCTTCCGACTCGACATGATCCGGCGGCGAGCATCATCGCTCCAACGCTGCGCCACATTTTCTCCAGCCAAGTGCACGACCGCTGATGCTCGACCCAATTCATCCAGCCATGGGCCTTCACGTTCAGGATCGTACGCGACGGCCTCTGCACCCTTCGGCAAGCGTCCCCGCGTGCGACTCGGGTCGCGCGAAAGCACTGTCACGCGATCGCCTCGTGCAAGGAGCGCACGCGTGAGCGACTGCCCGATGAAACCCGTTCCGCCCGTGAGCAGGACTGACTTGACCACGTTGCTGTCCACCATGCTAAGAGCGTGCTCGTGGACCTCGAAGTCTTCAAGAAACAACCTCTCGGTGGGACCGATCGTCGCACCATCGTTTCCGGTTTGGCCCAACACGGTCCACGGACTGCGCGCGAACTGCTCGAACAGCAATTGAGTCGAGTTCGAGCGCGTGGTGCGGTCATTCCAAACGACACCGCAGTGATCATTCTCGGTGGATCGAACGGCATTACGCGAGCTGTAGCGATCGAGCTGCTTTTTGGCGTGCGCGCGGCAGTGTTCGGCGTTCACTACGACAGCGAGAAAATGCAGATCGGTGTGCACCATGTTGCGGCACTGAGTGAACGGGCGACCGCTGAGGGTTTGACCGCGCGATTTTGGAACACCGACGCGACCAAGCCAGGCGTTCCGGAAGAAGTCATCGCCGAGCTCGCGGGCAAGTACCGCGTGGTGCATCTGATCAACGGCATCGCGGCGGGGGCGACGAAACGGTACGTCGAGCATGGTCCGACGAACGTGAAAGACCTCGACGTGGCGTTCGATCCGATCTTGCAAGTGCCCGATTTCAGCCGACCAGAGAACATTCGGCGCGTGGGGTTTGTCGAGGTCGAAGTGGCGACGGAAGCCGACATCGAGCGCACCAATCGCTTCATGGGTGCGTCGTCATTGTTCTGGACGGAGGCGCTGGCGAAGGCGGGACTCATCGTTGCAGGTCAAAGCATCGTTGGCTTTTGCGACTACGACTATGAGCCGACGGATCCGGTGTATGCGATGGGGCCTTTGGCGGGAGCGAAGAAGTTGCAGCGCGAAACGATGGCGCAGATTCGCGATCGATTTGGCGCGAAGACCGTACGGATTTGTTATCCGGCGGTGGCGACGACGGCGCTCGGAGCCATTCCTGGGGGCCTGTTGATGTACGGTTTGTCCGCGCAAATCCTCAAAGAACGCGGGCAATATCAAGACGTCATGGAGCTCGGGGCGGGGACGATGAAGATGTTCGAACCCGACTTTGCTTCTGACATTCTGCGGCTCGACGAGGCGTATCAAGCAGCGCTGCCCGAGTTTCACCGGCGTGAAGATGCTCTTGGTCCACAGAACCTTCATGCCTCGTTCTCGGCTCTGTACGGATCGTGAAAAGAATCTTGGATCGCGGGTGAATGCGGCCTTGGACGTGTCGTCCAAGGGTGTTGGCTTTCGAAATACGTCGGTGGACCCGACACGCGACGCATTCGATGGTTTTCGAGCAGAAACGCTTTCTTTTTAGCCTCTCGAGCCCGCGATGCGATGTGGTCAATCCAATGCCCACGTCGTGTCGACGAAACGAGAAAATGCTGACCTGTGCAGTGCATGCGCATGGTTGGCCCAAGAAAGCGGCTCTGCTACTGTCGGCTCTGTCCTTGTAGAACTCGGGTGCTTACCTGGAGGAGATGGAATGAATCTGCGAACTTTCACGATGGTTAGTGCGGTGGCGATGCTTGCGCTTGGCGGCTGTATCATCGAGACGACGAACGGAACTGGTGGCTCTGCCGGAACTGGCAATACAGGCAACGAAGGCGGAACGGGCAACACCGGCAACATGGGCGGCGGCGGCTCGGGCAACACCGGCAACATGGGCGGCGCTGGCGGCTCGGGCGGCGGCGCTCCCGCTTGTGTCAACACGTGCGCGGAAGCGGCTTCGGACCCCACCACCACCATCTGCGCCACTGACACGGATACGAGCGCGATGCTCTACAACGACCTGAGAATGTGCACGTGCATGGTTGCCTCCACGGCCACACCCCCGGGCTGCATGGATAAGTGCACGGCACCGGCGGGCGGCACGCCCGATCTGTGCGACGGCGCGGCTATGCCGAGTGCAGGTTGCAGCACGTGCGTTTTCGATACGGTTGGCGGCTGTGGCAACCAGTTTGCCGCTTGCTCCAACGACGCTCCCTGAACGATTCGCGAACGACTTGCTCGCGAGCGGCCTTTCCCAGGCCGCTCGCGGTCTTTTGTACACCTACGAAATCACTACGCACTCAAAACAACGTGCCGAGTCGTTGCTTCGACCATAAAACGTTTATTATTGTGAAACGGCCAGGAAATGCCCTGCCGTATGCTTGGAGGAAATAGAATGAACATGCGAACTTACGTGACGATGAGTGCCACGGCGATGCTCGTGCTCGGGGGTTGCATCATCGTGACCGACCCGGCTTCGAGCGGCGGTGCTGGCGGCGAAGGCGTGGGCAACCGTGGAAACAACGGCGGAAGCGGAGTGAGCACCGGCGGAAGCGGCGGAGCTGGTGTCGGCGGCGTGGCTGGCATGGGCATGGGCGGCAAGGGCGGCTCGGGCGGCGGGACCGCGGGCATGGGCGGCGCGGGCAC
>DAOMZH010001277.1:0-2962 GCA_035437985.1 Polyangium sp. (in: bacteria)
CGATAGTTCCAGCGCCACACGTTCCGGTAAAACGATTTCCGGACGCCGCGTTCCCCACGCAACCGGCACGACCAGTTCTTCAGTCGCACTCACGAGCGGCGCACGTACGACCGGACGCCGCGCAGCCAATTCAGCCACCAAATCTCCAATCGGCAAAGATTCGAGGCGCCGGCGACTTTCGAGACGCCTTCGCAGCGATCTCCAGGACAAACCCAACGCCGCCAAAAGGCCCACTGCCCCTACGCCCCACGCTCCCACCGCCGCACGCCACGGGAATACCGCCAGCACACGACGGGGACCAGCGACCGGCGCCGCCAATTGGCGCGTAATCACCACCGCCCGGGGATCGTACGAATCTTGAATGACAATCGCCGTTACGGGCGCAGCATTCTCGCCAACGTATTGGTTCCGCCCTTCCAAACTCGCCAGCGAAACGGTTCCGCCGTAGGGACGCCAGGGCAAGAGCGTCTGCGCCGTCGCCGTGAGCAGCCCACCCACAAGCGCCACCCGCCAAACCATTTCTTTCAAATGAGGACGACCACGCAAGAAAAGCTGATCGGCGATCCACGCAAGCCCGAGCAGTATCGTGCTGTGAATCATATAGGTGACGAGCCACCCGAATACGCTCATCATCGTTTTCCCTCCTTTTTCTTCGCCGCGTGAATCATTCTTTCGAGTTCGGAAAGTTCGTCAGGACGAATCTCATGGCGCGAGATCAAATGCGACACGAGCGCGACCGGATCGCCTCCAAAAAGCCGCTCGGTCAAGTCCGACACCATTCCCCGGGTCACTTGATCCTCGCTGACGGTTGGCTGGTAAATGAACTTTCGGCCATCGGCGCGATGCTCGACAACGCCTTTGTCTTCCATCTTCTTGAGCATCGTCGCAATGGTCGTGGGGGCCAAACCCCGTTCGTCGAGCAAAGCCTGGTGCACATCCGTCACCGTCGCTTCGCCCAATTGCCAAAGCACACGCATGATCGCCAATTGCAGATCACCGAGGTGCGTCATTCCCTCACCTCCTTATCAGTCCGCCAGAGCATCCGCTGCGCGCCCGATGCCATAGCCAACTGTACTTCTATGATGTCATCCAGAACGTGGCTCGCCGCCAAAGCGAACTACCTGGATAGTACTACCATGGTAGTTGACGAAGAGCAAGACAAAAATGAACATCTCGAACATTTCGTCGAGATGGACGTTTGGCGCCTGGGTTCGTGAGTGATGGGTCTGGTGCTGACGAAGGAATTTGCTGTAAGGTGACGCCACGATGTTGTTGACGTTGACGAGTACGGCGGAGCCGGCGACGGACCTGGGTTATTTGCTGCACAAGCATCCCGCGCGCGTGCATACGGCGAATTTGACGTTTGGAAAGGCGCATGTTTTTTATCCGGAGGCGACGCCGGAACGCTGCACGGCGGCGCTATTGGTGGAAGTCGACCCGATTGGTTTGGTGCGTGGGCGCCGAGGTCCTGCGGGCGAAGGCCGGGCGCTGGAGCATTACGTCAATGATCGTCCATATGTCGCATCGTCATTTTTGAGCGTCGCGTTGGCTGATGTATTTTCGACGGCGTTATCGGGCCGCTGCAAAGATCGTCCGGAGCTGGTGAATCAGCCTTTGCCGCTCGAAGTGCAGATTTCAATGGTTCCTTGCCGCGGTGGTGAATCGTTTTTGCGACAGCTCTTCGAGCCGCTCGGCTATACCGTCGAAGCACGAAGGCATCCGCTCGATGAAACCAATGATGCCTGGGGAGCGAGTCGTTATTTCAGTATCAAGCTCACCGGGACAAAACGATTGAGTGAACTCTTGACGCATTTGTACGTGCTCATTCCGGTGCTCGATGACGACAAACACTATTGGGTGGGTGATGACGAGGTCGAGAAATTGGTTCGTCGGGGCGAAGGGTGGCTAGCGACGCATCCAGAACGTGAGGCCATTGCGAAGCGCTATCTGAAGCACATGCATAGTTTGGCCCGTGAAGCGCTCGAACAAATCATGGCCGATGAATTGCCCAAGGTGGACGAAGCGGATGAAGCGCACGCGTTGGAAGAAGCAACGATCGAGCAAAAAATCAGTTTGCAACAGCAGCGTATAGGGGTCGTGCTCGCGGTGTTGGAACAATGCGGGGCAAAACGCGTCTTGGATTTGGGTTGTGGCGAAGGACAACTCGTACGGGCTTTGCTGAGCAACAAGAAATTCGAGGAAATCGTGGCGATTGACGTGTCGCACCGGGCGCTCGAAATTGCCAGCGAACGATTGCACCTCGATCGCCTGCCGGAAAAGCAGCGCGCGCGGCTGAAATTGCTGCAAGGTTCGCTCATGTACCGAGACAAACGTTTGGCCGGGTATGACGCGGCGGCGGTCGTGGAGGTCATCGAGCACCTGGATCCGCCGAGACTTGCGGCGTTCGAGCGGGTGGTGTTCGAATTTGCGCGTCCGGGTACCGTGGTGGTGACGACGCCGAATGTCGAATACAACGTGAAGTTCGACAATTTGCCAGTAGGGAAAATGCGGCACAATGATCATCGATTCGAATGGACGCGCCGCGAATTTCAAGCGTGGGCCGAAAGAATCGCCGAACGATTTCGATATCGCGTGCGGTTTCTCCCGATCGGGCCCGAAGATTCCACCGTGGGTGCTCCAACGCAAATGGCGGTGTTCAGCTCATGAAGATCAGCATACCTGAATTATCCCTCGTCGTGCTCGTGGGCCCCTCGGGTTCGGGCAAATCGAGTTTTGGGCGAAAACACTTCAAACCAACGGAAGTCATTTCTTCGGACGTTTGTCGGGGTCTGGTCAGCGACGATGAAAACAATCAATCGGCGACCGGTGACGCGTTCGAGGTTTTGCATTTCATTGCCGCAAAACGCCTCGCCGCGGGAAAACTCACGGTCATCGATGCGACGAACGTGCAGCCCGAGTCGCGAAAACCACTGGTAAATTTGGCCCGGGAGTACCATTGCTT
>DAOMZH010001278.1:0-2962 GCA_035437985.1 Polyangium sp. (in: bacteria)
TGGTCATGATGCCAATGGCCAGATATCCGCCGCCAATTGCGAGAACTGCGGAATAACTGGTGGCGACGACGCGCCAATCGATCTCGCCGTTCTGCATCTGTACGACGAGCATGTAGAGCAAGGTGGGGGCCCACATGGCCGCGTACGTGACAAACACTGCAGCGTACTTGGCAAGGGTGACTCCGGCTGCGCCTACGGGGGCCGTGAGCAAGGCTTCGATGGTTCCGCTGCGACGTTCTTCGGCAAACGAGCGCATGGTGAGGAGCGGACAAACGACGAGCAGCGGGACGTAGAGCAACATCGTTTGACCAAAAAACGATTGCACCGGTCCGCTGTCGCCCATCGAATCTGCAGGGGCCGAGGCGAAGTTGATGATGATCAGAAAGAAGTGCAGGCCCTGAAGCAGCAAAAACGCCGTGATCGCCACCCAGGCCAGCGGGGTCACGAACAGAGCGAAAAGCTCGCGCTTGAAGATCGGCCAAAAACCTCTCACGCGTCTTCTGCTCCTCGGTTCGTGGCTTTGGATGAGGAAGGTTCGTCTTCACCAACCCCTTGTTCGTTGCGAGTGAGCTCGGCGAAAACTTGTTCGAGGGAAGCTGCGCGCGGAATGACCTCGCGGACGAAGAAACCAGCGCCTACGAGCGCGCTGACGAGACGTTCGGCGGTTTCGATGCCCACGGCATCAGACGCGTAGGTCGCAGTGATGGTGCAAGCTTCGGCGGAGCTGTGGCCTTCGAGGTCGGCGCTGGAAATGCCGGGTGTTGCGCGCGTGAGTTCGAGGGCGCGGGAGTGATCGCCACGCACGACGATGCGTACGCCCGATGCGCGGCGCATGTCGCGTAATTGGTCGATGGTGCCGGAGGCGACGAGTTTGCCGCGGGCGATGACGAGGGCGCGGGAGCAGGTGGCTTCGACCTCGGAGAGAATGTGGGTGCTCAAAAGAATGGCGTGTTTGTCCCCGCGTGAACGGACGATGTCGCGGACATGGCGGATCTGATTGGGATCCATGCCCGCGGTGGGTTCGTCCAGGATGAGTACAGGAGGATTGCCGAGGAGGGCATCGGCGAGGCCGACGCGTTGTCGATAACCCTTGGAGAGATGGCGGATGAGGACGTCCCTGACGTCGGCGATGTCGACTTCTTCGGAGACGGAATCGACGGCGTGGGAGCGTTCTTTGCGGGGCAAACGTTTGAGTTCGGCCCGAAAAGCGAGGTATTCGCGGACGCGCATTTCCGGATAAAGAGGACAGGTTTCGGGCATGTAGCCGAGCTTTTGGCGGGAGATGACAGGTTCGTCCGCGATGTCGAGGCCATCGATGCGCACGCGTCCGGTGGAGGGACCGAGGAATCCAGCGAGGATGCGGAGGGTGGTGCTTTTGCCTGCTCCGTTGGGACCCAAAAAGCCGACGACTTCGCCACGTTCGACATGGAACGAGATGTCCGTTACTGCGCGAAACGCGCCGTATGACTTGGAGAGGCGCTGCACGTCGATCATCGCGTGGAGGGCTTAGCGCACGATGTGCGGGAGGAAAAGAAACTCATTGGCTTGGCCCGACGAGCACAGCCGTGGAACCTTCGCGAGAGCAGAGGTGGCGGGCAGGCCGCTCCTCTGGTAGGAGCCGTCAACGGTCGAGACGCTGCCATGGATCAAGCGCTGCTACGTTCGTACCTCGCTACGATTTACGAGCTTCCGGGCCCGAATGGTTCGGCGCTGCGGGTGTCGCTCGATGGCGAGATCGTCCAGGATCATTCGGCGCTTCCGGAGATTTTATTGCGGCGGTTTGCCGTGCTGACGGCGTACAACCCGCGGTCGATGCTTTTGCCGCGCAAGGTGAACGAGCAGCGGCATCACGTGCTTCGGGACTTACTCATTTTGGGTTGTTACCGGGTCGAACCATGTGTGGGTTTCGAGGCGGAGCCGGATGGAGTTTGGCGCGAGCCTGCATGGCTGGTGTATGGCATGGAGCGCGACGAGGCGATTGCGTTTGGCCGGGTGTACCGGCAGAACACGATCGTCTATGCGGAGAACGGCCGACCCGAAATCATCGTGACGGATCCGACGGCTGACGATGTGGGACGCACATTTCATGGAAACTGGCGGGTGCGTTCATGAGTTTGTCGTTGAGTTGTTTATTCCAAACCTCGAAGCTTCAGAGGAGACATTCGAAGATGCACAATGAGTCGTTGATGTCGTGTGTGATCGTGGCGGTGGCGCTTTTGGTCGGAGTTCCCGGCTGCGGTCAGAAAAAGATCAACGAGTGCAATCAGCTCATCGAAGTGATCAACAAGGGTGTCGACAGTTTGAACAAGGCGTCGCGCTCGAATGCGGATCCAACGGGCACGACGGACTACAAGACGATGGCCGACACGATGGATGCGGTTGCGAATGATGCGGCCAAAGTGGAGCTGACGGTTCCGGAGCTGAAGAAGTTGTCGGCTGATTACCAAGTGATGGCGAAAGAAGTCGCGAAGTCGGCGCGCGAGTTGGTGGCTGCAGCAGACTCACAAGACTTTGCGAAGGTGAGCACGGCCAAGGCGGCCGTCGAAAAAGCGGTGAAGCAAGAGGATCCGCTGGTCGACAGCATCAACAAGTTTTGCCACGCGCCGTAGGACAAACCGAGGCGAGGTCCGGTGATTGACCGGGGGACAAACCGGGGCCGGGTGCGGTGATTACGACGCTCGCTTCGCGCGCTAACAAGCGCGCTACGCGAGGTTTTTGTTTTCGATGGGGGCTCGCCGTCGGGTCTCACAATCTCTTTGGCTTCGCCAAAGAGACTGACCCTCCGGCTCTGCCCCCATACCCCCGGGGGGACAAACTGAGGCCAGGTCCGGTGATTTGGGCGGGGACAAACTGAGGCCAGGCCCGGTGATTTGGAAGCTCGCTTCGCGCGCTAACAAGCGCGCTACGCGAGGTTTTTGTTTTCGATGGGGGCTCGCCGTCGGGTCTCACAATCTCTTTGGCT
>DAOMZH010001279.1:0-2958 GCA_035437985.1 Polyangium sp. (in: bacteria)
GATTATCGTATGCGCAGCGAAGCCGTTGCCGCGGTAGCTCCCATGGCCGCCGATGCGCCGGCGCCAGGTGGCCGCCCGCTCGTGCGCGTAGAAGCCGAGTTTACCGTGGGCGAATACGACATCGTCATTCTCTCAGCGGATGACTCTTCGGCCCTCGAAACTTGGCTTCGGACAAACCAATACCGCATTCCCGACGGCGCCGAACCCGTACTTCGTCCTTATGTGCAACTGGGACTAAAGTTCTTCGTCGCCAAAGTCGATCCCAAAAAAGTCAAGTTTGAAAAGGGCATGGCCACCCTGTCTCCGCTGCGCTTTCATTACGACGATGACTCCTTCCGTTTGCCCGTGCGCCTCGGGCTCTTGAATTCCAGCGGCACGCAAGACCTCATCGTCAACATCATTGCCAAAAACCAGCGCTACGAGGCCGCCAATTATCCCAACTTGACCATTCCGACGAACATCGAACTCGATGAATCGGCACTTTCGTCGTTTGGGCCATTCTACGTGGCGCTTTTTGACAAGACCGTGGAAAGCGCCAAAAACTCGGTCGTTACTGAATATTCGTGGACGGCGGGCTCTTGTGATCCTTGTCCCGGACCAACCCTGGCGCCGAGCGACATTGCCACGCTCGGGGGTGATACGCTTCTTTCGCCGAAAGATACGGATTTGCCTCCCGGAATGCCGACTCCAAGTGGTTTGTCGCCCTGGGAGGCCACGATTACTCGGCTCCACGTTCGGTACACCAAAGATTCTCTGGGCGAAGATTTGGTTTTTCGAGCCGCACCTCCCATTCAAGGTGGAAATGGCTGGGCCAATGGTCCCAACAAACACGGGGCGACTGTCATCCCCAATGGCCAAAACATGTTTCAAGGCCGGTACATCGTGCGGCACCGCTGGCAAGGCGACATCACCTGTGAAAATCCAGTCTTCGATCGCTGGGGCGGATCTCCGGGCGGTGTCGAAGGAGCCAAGGATCTCGCGTTTGTCCCGCGTGAAGGCGTAACGCTTTCTTCACTCATCGTGGAGGACGTGCCGACGTTGGGTCTCAAAGCAGGGCTCATCAAACCTGTCGTTCGTAATTACAATACATTGCGCATTTGGATGTCCACGTTCAGTTCGTCCAAAATTGCGGTCATGCTGGGGCTCATTGTGGGAATTGCCGGAATGTGGCTCGCGAAGCGGCCGCGGGTATCGAGGTCGTCATGACGAAAGAAAACGAAACTCCGGATGCCGAGGCGAAGGCCGAGACTGCAGAATCGGAAGCCGAGGTTTTGCCCGAAAAACGAAATGATGCAGCCAAGGTCAAAACGCCTCCCGTCGACGAACAAGAAGAGGGGCACCGCCGGGCGGTCATTTTCGCCTCCTTCTTGCTGATTGCCTTGGCGGCTCCGGTTTTTGCTCCTGTGGACGGCGAGCGTTCCTTATGGCGGATGACGCGTCATGACGATACAGGACGATTTTTGCTGGGAATTGTTTTTGGATGGCCGATTTGTCTGGGCATCTTGGGCATCGTTCGTGGATTTCGTCGGCGTTTGCCGGGAAAGACCATGATGGGCATTGCCACGACGCTGACTTCGATTCAAACCCTAGGCGGATTGGCGCTCATTGGGATGCTGCTCGCGTTCGGGCATCGCGAAAAAGAATCGCCTCTCGTCTGGCTCGGCGCAGCAACGGCGATCGCCGCGGTCATTGCAATCGTTCGTTCGTTTGTCCGGACAGGGTGGCACCGCTGGCAACACCTCATGGCCCCGCTGGCCTTGCTTGCGCTCATGATTGTCCTCGTCCTCGCCGGAACGGAACGGCGCGCGGTCGAGCACGTATCTGGCGGCGGCTGGATTTTCCTCTTTGCAACCGCGGCATTGTTCCCATTTGCAGGAGCAACGCTGGTCGCCCGAAAATCGTGAATTCCTGAACAGAAAAATGGTTCGTGAAGACGAACGACGTCGTCCTGAATCAAGCATGTTCGGGGAGGACCGTCGCTCCTGGATCGCTTGCGGGCTCGGGCTTGCGCTTGCGCAAAAGCAGCAAGGCTGCTACGACCACCAGGACGGCTCCGAGGACGCCGGCTCCGCCGTCAAACCATAACATCGTCGTGCGTCCGTGATGGTCGGAGACCCATCCGTCCAGGCGCCCCATCGAGTAAATCGGGATATTGGCCAGCGAGGCGAAGATGTTGTACTTCGTCGCGGCAGCGCCTTTGCCAATGATTTCCAAGACAAACGCAGTGAAGGTCGAATAACACAGACCCACGCCGAAATTGTAGAGCAACACGAAAAATACGTACGACCATTCCGTCCGTGGCCCGATGGCCATGCCAAACGTGAAAATTGCCAAAATCACACCCGCGAGCGCATATGCATTTCGACGATCGAGGACATCCGAGAGTCTGCCGCCCACGAGACAACCCGCAATGGCCCCAATGCCCGAACCTACTCCGTTCGAGAAGCTCACTGTTCCAATCGACGCGTGCCAATCGTCGGCCATTGCCGCGAATAGATTCGATGCAGCTCCGGCGCCGATCGGCATCAAGCACAACACTGCTGCAAAAACCCCCGCGCGTGAGGCCAAAATGGACCAAATGTCCAGGCCCACTTCGCGAAATGCTGCGCGTAATCCGTGCGAATTGCTTTTTGGCGGAGAGGGTACGGTCAACAGCACACCAGAACAGGCCAAGAGTGCTCCGCCCACAATGAATGCCGGAATGTATTGCTTATGAAACGTCTCGGCAATGATCAACGCCACTCCACCCACCAGCGAACCACCAACATTGCCCGCTTGCGAATAACCTGCCGCCCGTCCGCGATCCTCGAGTGGCGTCAAATGCGCCATCAATGATTCCGTACACATCCCCACGAACGTCGTTGCCAGCCCATTGAGGAAGATGATCGCCGTCAACAGATTCACGTTGTCGTGGGTGATCGGCACGAGCCCCATCGCCATGATCGCCAAGGAACTCAC
>DAOMZH010001280.1:0-2955 GCA_035437985.1 Polyangium sp. (in: bacteria)
GCTGGGCATTGTGGCTTCTCACTTCGGACAGCGAAAGCCATGGAGTTTTTCTCGACAAGGCGATTCGTGCAGGTGATTCGCTCGTGGGTCGGCCAGGCGGCGAGAAATGGTTTTCCCAAGGTTTACCCCCGAAACTCGAAAATCGCGCAGTTCAATTCCTCGCCCGTTGTCAGCCGTTTCATTGGGACGTCGAGTTTGCTGATGTTTTGGGGCGAGGCGGATTTGATGCTTTCCTAGGCAATCCGCCTTGGGTTTCTTATGCCGGTCGTGCAGCCCAGCCCCTCGAGGATGGCTTGCGCCAGTATTACCGCGAGACATATCCGTCGTTTGCCGCATATCGGAATCTTCAAGCCTTGTTTCTCTCGCGATGTGCAGCTCTTCTCCGACCTGCGGGCCGAATTGGATTCGTTTTACCCTCGTCCATGTCGGAACTTGGTGGTTATGCTCCCACGCGCCAAGACCACGAACGTTATTGCGAATGCGACGAGGATCTTCCGGATTTCGGCGACGTATTCGATGATGTTTTTCAACCGAGTATGGCACTTTTGTCCACCCGTCGTCCCGAGGTCATTTCGGTGGAGAAACCTCGATCGTGGCCATTGCACCGCTCGGACTTGACCGACGCGGCGATTGCCTTGGTCGAGCGGCTCGTGGCATTTCCGACATTCCCCTCCGAGCTTTTTGGGGAACGTGGGTTTCAATCGATGGGCGATGACATTGACCACTTGCATGCGCTCGACGCGTCCAAGGGCGTTTTTCGCGTCGGCGTGCGCGTAGGAGGGGACATCGAGCCATTTTTATGTCGAGCGCCTAAATTCTATTGTGATCCATCGACATTCGGCGCGCGATTTCGACCCGCTGAGGATTGGCAAAACGTTCGGCTCCTCATTCGCCAAACCGCACGTTTTCCCATAGTGGCGGTATCTGATGGCCAGGCGTTTCGCAATTCGATTCTGGCAGGTTTTTCTTCCGAAACTTGGAACCAATTTTTTCTTTTGGCGTGGCTGAACTCTTCACCTATTCGCTGGATTCATTACGTGCGCAACCGCGATGCACGTCAAGGTATGCCGCAAGTCAAAATTGCTCATTTGCGAGCCATTCCGGCCCCAAAGTCAACCGAGTTCGTCGCGCGTATCGAAACTCTTGGTCGCACCTATGGCGCACGTAATACCGGTATTTCCACGGACGAGCAAGGGGGGCTCGATGAACTCGTCGCCGAGGCCCTCGAAATCACGCTCGACGAGCGCACGATCATTCACGATTGGGTGCAATCGATCCGCACGCGTTAGAAACATCAATTCATCAAGGACTCGGGGCCGTGCGTGTGGCTATCCATTCGCGCACGCATTCGAGCTCGAAGCCATTGAGCGCCGGCTTTCCAATGGGCATGGGCGAGCCGCAATCGGGCAGAGGCAAAAGCTTTAGATAAAGTAGACTCGCTTCGGGCAATACGGGATCGGCCAATAAGCCATTACAATCGCGACCTGGTACATCGACGAGCCGATTTTCGACGTTGGGCGAGATCAGATCCAAACCTGCGGCGGCATTGGCGCCTTCGTGGCAAATGGAGCCCGCACAACGCTGAACGAATAATTCGCTGGGAATGTCTGGGCACGATTGCGGGATGCCACCATCCAAAAAGCGTTCGGGATTCTCGAGTTCCCCCGGACAACCCAAAAGGAGAATTGCGGCGCCGAAAATGGTGAGGGCAGTCATCACGACTGCTCGAAGGGGGGCATGCTTATCGGCCATATTCGATTCCAATCTCGACCCTGCCGAATTGATCCAATGCGCCGCCCGCGACGTACGCGTCGCCGGGAATCGGCGTGAAAGTCGAAAAAAAACGCGTGTAATCGACGAGCAAGAAAATGCGCGTGCCCTGGGCCAATTCAAAGGCGGCGCCAGCACGCGCATCGATTCCTCGGACCTGGGGATCGCGAAATCGACTGTAAACCTCGCCGCCCGAAATGGGGCTCAGGTAATCGCATGCGGCAAGTATGGAGAGGCGTTTCGTCGCGGCAATTTCCCCAGTCAGTCCAAGTCTGACGAAACGATACGTAACTGTGGGAATTTCTTTAGAAAGAGAACTCGACGTGGTGAAGGAAAAACCGAGCCAACCATAACCCAAGGTTGGTCCGAGGCGTGGGGTGAGGGGGAGTTTGTCAAAACGAATTGGCACGTGCAGCTTGACGTCGCCGTGATCCCAGTTCGTGTTTACGGTTTGTTCATCGCTCGTGGATGATTCGAGGGTTGGGGCGAAGGCGTAATCGAAGCTGAACGTCGTGTGATCGAGGATGGGGACGTGGGACCAAATCAAGGGGCGCAAGGAGCCGCCGAAGGTCAATAGAGGTACGCCTGTGACGTCATACGGACGCAGGTTTGTCGCAATCACGAGCGGGTCGGAATAGACAAACCAACGCCCGCCCACTTCGAGTCCGCCGCGAAGTGAGTAGCCAATGTTCGGTGCGGATTCCGAGGTCATTTCACGATGCGGCGATGGGTCTTGCGCGAGGGCAAGGTGCGTGCACAGCAGCGTGGCGAAGGGGATGGCGAACGGCGGCGGGAGGCGCACGCCGCGTACAGTACCTATCTTCGTCGAATCGTCGAGCATTTTGAAAAACGACCTCGACGGCGACGAGGTTTTGCTTTAGTCTAGGCTGCGTTGGTGCGGGCTTTCCCGCTTTGCTTCAAACGCCATGACCCAACTAGCCCGATCCTCTTGGTTTCTTGGCGGTGCCCTGGTTCTCGGTGCTCTCGTTTCTTGCTCTACGGGCCACATTGGTGATTCGCCGGGCAAAGTAACCGAATCCGCGGCGCCCACATGTGTTGGAATCGTTCCCGGCAAATCGCCCATTCGCCGGATGACACGATTCGAGTACGACAACACGGTTCTCGAGCTTCTAGGCGACGACACGCATCCCGCACAGAGTTTCGTGCCGGAAGAAGAGGCGCTTG
>DAOMZH010001281.1:0-2944 GCA_035437985.1 Polyangium sp. (in: bacteria)
TTTCACAATAATCCACTTCCGAAGTGCACGCGTGTTCTACGAGCCACGCCCAATGCGCCGGTGGATTTGGCGCGATACTCCCTTGACATCGGAGAAAATTGATGAGGCTCTGAAACCGTTTTTCCGGTACACGGAGCATCGTGAGAAATCGCGCGTCGGGGTACTTTTGCGCCAACCCCTCGACCACATTCAAAAAATGCCCCTTGATGAAATAGCGTCTCTTGGTACCTTCCGAGGAACGCTCAGCATACATCAGCGTTTTGCGGCCCAGCCTATCGATAAACCGCAAAAAGTCGTCGTCCCACATCTCGCGACTCGCTTCTTTTACACGAGAAAAACAGAAATAGTCGGCGATGACGCGCGGACCGAGGGCCATGAATATGTCCCCCAACTGAAATGGCATCAAAAAGAGGATCTCGAACGTGTCCGTACGTAATGGATCAACTTCGTGCCGCTCGTGATGCTCTGGCCAGAGCACCGCATTCGCAAATCTCTCCCGCCAATCTTTGGGCAACAAGAATTCCAATGACGGACCAATGCGCCAAAGCCAATAAAATGGGAAAGTAATTTGCAGAGCCTTCGGGGCCACGAGGTGCGGATCGTCTTCGAGGTATCGTGCGAGCTGCGTGCTGCCACTACGCGCCCCACTTATCTCGAAAAGCGGCTCGACAATCTCGATGCGCTGTAGTCGCCGCCCCCAAATGACTTCATCGAGCAGCCACGCAAAACCGAAAAATCCGTCAGCAATGGTGCGTCGAGTTAGTTCCATGAGCAGCGCCAAACGCATCACGGCAGTGGGTCCGTGCGGCGCTTGTTCCGTCAAGATCAAACGAAAACATTGAAACACTCGCGAGGGCGCAGGCAAGATGGGTGGCCGGGGCCAAAACAAGCGCATGAGGAGATACAATGGCCAAAATGGCAGACTCAGCAGCGATACCACCAGGATCCCAATGCATTGTTTCAGGAATGCACCCACGGTGCGGATTCCTTTCCACGTGCGGATGGGTTCGCGGCGAATGAAATCAGCATGAGCAAATGATGCGTCGTACATGGGGGTGCTCCTCTTTTGCATCACTTCATCGTCAAACACAATGGCCAAATATGACCAGTCGTTGGCCACCATTCGGCCAACGTTCGGATCGTGAGCAACACAGGTATCGACATCGCCTGCATGAGACAATGGATGACGTCCCGTCCAAACTGTGCTTTGATGCGCCTCGCATGAGCACCGAAGACGAGTTGTTCGACGATCAAGTCGAAACGCAGATGCACCAGCGTCCAGCGGCGGCGATGAGCGGTTTTGCACTCGTGATCACGAGCGGCCCCGCGAATGGTCAGCGCGTCACGATCGCCCCGCATCATCCTTCACGGGTCTTCGTGGGCCAAAGTCAAACCTCGGATTTGCCCGTCGATGATCGATTGGTCTCGCGACGCCACGCGGCATTCGAAATCATCGGCGGTCGACTACGCATCACGGATCTGGCCTCGACAAACGGAACGTTTGTCCAGAATGTGGCGGTGCTCGATGCCTTTCTTCAAGGCGGCGAAGTCATCACCGTCGGAACGACGACGATTCGCGTCGAACGAATGACGGCCGAAGCTCCCGTTTCTTTGCCGATGGCCACCCATTTTGGACGCACGATTGGGGCGAGCCCTGAAATGCGGGCGATTTATCCGCTATGCCAACGTCTCGCGGCCAGCCAAGTTCCGGTGCTCATCGAAGGAGAAACGGGTACGGGCAAAGAAGTGCTCGCCGAATCGATTCATGAAGTGGGTCCCCGGAAAAACGGACCATTTGTGGTATTCGATTGCACTGCCGTTCCTCCGAATCTCGTTGAAAGTGCCCTCTTTGGCCACGAACGCGGATCCTTCACGGGCGCCACGGAATCGCGACGCGGCGTATTCGAGGAAGCCCATGGCGGCACCTTGTTGCTCGACGAAATCGGCGACCTCGAATTGAGTTTACAAGCCAAACTTTTGCGAGCTCTCCAACGGTCCGAAGTGCAGCGCATTGGCTCGAACAAATGGGTTCGGGTCGATGTCCGCATCTTGGCGGCAACGCGACGGGATTTGGATCATGAAATTCAAGCCAGTCGATTTCGAGATGACTTGTTTTACCGATTGGCCGTAGCCCGTATCGAATTGCCCCCGCTGCGCCGCCGTACAGGCGACATATTGCTCCTCGCCAGTCATTTTTGGCAATCAATCGCCGACAAGGGCGTGCCATTTCCTGCAGATTTCGCCCAAAGAATTGCTGATTATTCGTTCCCTGGGAATGTCCGTGAACTCTATAATGCCGTTGCCCGCCGCGTCGCGCTCGGGGAAGCTGCGCCGATTGAAACCAGACGCTCGACGTCACTCATGCCGGCGTTCGCCAGTTCCGAACCTCCGGCAAGTGTATCCCTGCCAAACGATACTCAACGGCTAGGCGGCGCAGATCTCATTGACGAGATTCTCGCTGAAAACCTCCCGCTTCCGCGCGCCCGCGAACGCGTCGTCCAAGAACTCGAAAAACGCTATGTCCAACACGTCCTGGCGCAACACAATGGCAACATTGGTGCAGCCGCGGCGGCGTCGGGTATTGCCCGGCGTTATTTTCAGCTCATCAAAGCGCGCAGCAAAGCTTCGGAATAGAATAAACTGCTACGTCCACAGCCATACCGGTAAAACCCGAGAGCGCTCAACGCTTTGCCGACGGCACGCTCGACGGTCGAGGCGCCGCATTCGACGGTTCGTCTCCACTAAACACCAACGCGACGACGCCTGCCGACAAGAGAAATACACCCACACAAATCGCTATCCACATCCACCAAAAGGACGACGAAACTGGGCTTCGACGCGCTGTCGAAACGATAGTGGGCGCTGGTCGACGCGCGGGAGGCGCTGGCGCAATCAACACGTCCACAGGCGTAGGCGGCACGCTTGGCACGATATTCGGAGAAGG
>DAOMZH010001282.1:0-2943 GCA_035437985.1 Polyangium sp. (in: bacteria)
CCCATTCCGTTGGGTTCGTCCGGGCCGATCCAACCCAACGCGCCCGAGCAGGATCAGATGATGGCGATTTCGTACACGTTGGCGATGGTTGCTCTTCAAAATGGAGATCCGCCGATCGTTGACAAGGACTACCTGGAGCGGATGAAGAAAAAGCTGGCGGAGGCGGCGCGTAGTGCGGACAAGGGGACGACGCCGGCGAATCCGATCAAGCTGGATCGGGGCAATCGCAAGATCGAAGTGCTGATGGGCAAAGGATGCCTCGATTCGACGCCGCAGAACTTGATTCATCAGCGGGCCGGTTCATCGCTCGAAGAGGCGTATCAAGCTGGGGTGCTCGTGATTTCGTGTCATGACTCCAAGTGGGAATGTCATCAGTCGACCCGCATTCCCGAAGACGTCTTGTGTCATTACGCGCCCCGACATTGAGTCGATGATTCCTGTCATCTTTGCGCTGACGTTCGCGTGAGCGCAGGCGGATGCCGCGCGATGTGGTAAGCACGTGGGCCACATGCACACTGATTCTGCTTTCAAAGCACCGGCTCGGGTTCGCAAGGGTCCGTTTGCCGAGCTGCTCAACGAATTGAATCGCGACCAATCCATCCACGCGCAAGCCGAACACGACGGCAGCATCGCGTTTGGTCCGTCGATGCGTGTCGAGAGGTTTGTCTTTGGCAACGGCCTGCGGGTGCTCGTGCTCGAGGATCACGCAGCGCCGGTCATTTGCTTGCAAACATGGTTCGGCGTGGGTTCGCGGCACGAAAAAGAGGGGAAGACGGGGATCGCGCACCTGTTCGAGCATCTGATGTTCGGCGAGACGGAAACGACCGCGCACGGTGCATACGACCGCATGCTCGAAGAAGCCGGAGCGGAAACCAATGCCGCGACATTTCTCGATTGGACGTTTTACCATACGAACCTCCCGGCAGAGGCGCTCGAGTTGTCGTTACGTCTCGAGGCGAATCGGATGGTGAATTTGGTTTTGCGCGAGCCGCAGGTAGCCAGCGAAAAAGAGGTCGTGGCCAATGAAAGGCGGCAGCGCGTCGATGATGACGTGGACGGAGCGGTGAACGAGATGCTCTACAAGGAAGCATTTCGCGAGCACGGATATCGGCATCCGACGATTGGCTGGATGGAAGATATTCTTGGATTCACGACGGACGACTGCGTATCGTTTTACAAGACGTACTATTCTCCGAACAACGCGACGATGGTGATCGTGGGCGATGTGAACACCGGGCGCGTGTTGAAATTGGTCCAAGAGCAATATGGGCATGTGGCTCCGGCGGACATTCCGGTCGAAGATGTGCATCCCGAGCCGCCCCAAATCGAAGAACGAAGGTTTTCGACGAACAAGCCCACGCCGACCCCGAAAGTGGCCATTGGGTACAAGTGTCCCGCATTGGGGGATTTCGACCATGCGCCGCTGTTGCTGCTCAATGAAATCCTATTTGGTGGGCGTTCGTCGCGGGTGCATCGCGAGCTCGTGCAAAAACTCGAAATAGCCTCCGAGATTCGCGGCTATGTCGGAAGTTTTCGCGATCCGGGGCTTTACGATGTCTATCTTTCGGCGCGCGAAGGGCATACGCCGGCCGAGCTCCTGGAGGCATTCGACGCGATCGTGGATCGGGTTTGTGCCGAACCGATATCGGAAAAAGAGCTCGAAAAGGTAAAAGGGCGCATTGAATTCGGGCTGCTTCAGGGGCTGGAAACGGTCAGCGGCAAAGCGGAACAAATTGGGTTTTACCAAACGGTACTCGGCGATCCGGGGGCGATCTTCGACCGATTGGCGCTTTATCGACGGGTGACGGTGAGTGATCTCTTGCGCGTTGCTCGGCGGTATTTGGTGCGTTCGGCGCGCACGGTGATCGAAGTTTTTCCGGACGGAACTGCTGGCGAAGAGGCGGCGGACGACGTGGCGGATGATGTCGAAGGTGATGAGGAAGAAGAGGTGGCATCGTGAAGGGTGTCGTTGTCGAACCGAGCCCGGCGTTGCCGCTCGTAAGTGTCGTTATTGCGTTTCGTTCCGGGTCGGCGCACGACCCTGTGGGCCTCGAAGGGCTCGCGCGCTTGACCGGACGCATGTTGCGTCGCGGGTCAGAGGGCTGGACGTCGGCAGCCATCGAAGAAACGATTGACTTGTTGGGTGGCGAATTCGCAGCCGACGTTTCGCCGAGCGCGACGGTTGTGCATTTCGAGGTAATCAAGCGATCGCTCGATGCATTTCTCGACCTCGTTTCCGCGATTCTTTGTCGTCCGACATTCGACGCAGACGAACTCGAGCGATTGAAGCGGGAAGCGGCGGCGGAAATCATCGAATCGCGGGATAGTGATGGTTTGCTTTGTGGGCGAGCATTTCGGCGGACGCTGTTTGCGGGGCATCCTTATGGACGGCGAGTGTCGGGACAAATGGCGACGCTCAAGGCGATTACGCGCGACGAGGTGGTGAAGTTTTACAAGACACACTATACTCGAGCCAATGCGCACGTGATCCTTTCGGGCGATGTGGATGTCGAGGAAGGACAAGCGATCGCTGCGCGTTTGCTCGCCGGTCTGCCCGAGGGCGAGTCCGTGGTGGATCCGGTGCCCGCGCCCAAGCCGATTGCGGGGCGCAAATTGGTATTTGTGGACAAACCCGAGCGCACGCAAGTGCAGATGATCGTGGGCGGGCTCGGGACGCATGTGCGCGATGCGGATCACGTGCCGCTGTTGGTGGCGAATACGGTGTTTGGCGGGACGTTCACGTCGCGGCTCATGCACGAGATTCGTTCGAAGCGCGGGTTTTCGTACGGTACGTCGTCGCGACTCGGAGTGGATCGACAGCGAGATGCCTTTTTGATGTGGGCGGCGCCAAAAGCAACCGATGCTCCCACATGTTTGGCGTTGATGCTCGACCTGTTCCACGACTTGCGGGAAAAGGGCATTACCGCGGACGAGCTGGCGTTC
>DAOMZH010001283.1:0-2935 GCA_035437985.1 Polyangium sp. (in: bacteria)
TCGTACCACTGGGCGGCGTAGGGGAAATCATCGTATTGCCGGAGCGAGCCAGAACCGATCGGCCGATTGTGCAATTGTTTTTCCCAACGTGACCGTTCGGGCAAAAGGAGCAGAACTTCCTCGTCTTCAGAAATCGGAAATAGTGCGTCTTCTGGTACCAGACCCGCGACGACCAAGGGCGGGGGGAGCGAGCGATTCTCCGGGTGCAGCTCGAGATTCCGGACGAGATTCACCAGGGCCGCGTTTGCCGTGAGCACGCCTTTGCGAATACGGGCCGGCATCACGAGCGGTGCGAGCATTTCATTAAATTCCACGACCCGATGTTGGCTTCGCAATGCATTTGCCCAGGTCGATTTGCCACTTCCTGGCGGACCGACGAGCCACGTCAATCGCTTCATATGCCGTATCGTTCCCATTCGGTGACGAGGGTTCCATCCGGAACGATTTTGCACAAGGGATGTCGCGGGGCTCGGGCGTGCGAGATTCGCGTCGTTGCGGGCAACCAGCTCGACGACCACGCTCGCCGTCGCTTTCCTGACCGATTCGGGGCCGATGTGTGCCAAATGAGCGGAGAAAAGACGATGGCGTCTCCCGGATCGAGCTCGGGACAACTTTGCTCGTATGTCTCGACATCGACGACTTCACCCATCGTGCCCGGTTGCGCATTGCCCGAATGCAAATCAATGGCCGGTCCAATGCCCGCACGATGACTTCCAGAAGCCACCATCAGACTTCCCGATGACGCATCAACAGGATCGAGCGGCGCCCAAACCACGAGCCCTCGTGGGTTGTCCACAGGCCAGAACGGATAGTCTTGATGCCATGCAAAACGATTTCGTTGCGATTCGCCCTTATCAAGCAACAAATCCTGAAACAAGACAGCTGGCTCGCCCAGCAATTTCTCGACGACCGGTCGGATGAACGACGCTATCGGATAGGTCGACAACGGCGCTTGTCGCTTGTGGGGGTTGAGCCATTGCAACATGATGTCGTCGAAGGGTGGCGTATTCGGTGGTGGCGGCGTAGCGACAAACAAAACCTGAGCGCTACGTGCAATTTGAGTTTGTTCATGCTGAGTGAACGACGCTGCGAGCCCATCGAGCGCGGGTTTGTCGAGGAGACGCGGAAGAACGGTAAAACCGTCCTGCGACAGGGAAGGATGCTCAGACGACCCCATGTCGTGAGACTACCGCGTATGCTTGCCTTCTTGCAACCGTTCTTGTACCCTCTCGACGTACCAGGGAACCTCACGAACCATGCATCCGATCAACCTGACCTCCTTGGCGGACGCCGCTTTTTTGCAGCGTTTTCTTCGCCTCGTTGCCGAGTTCGTGTCCGCCCGGAGCACCGCAAGCCATCGCGCAGGGCTCGATGACCTTCGCACCGCCATCGTGAACCGGTTGCTGCGCATGGGGTTTTCCGTGCAGGTTCTGGGAGACAAACCCGTCGTTCCCGTTGTCGTGGCCGTTCGTCATGGTACGCCCAACACCAAGACATTGGGACTTTTTGCGCACTACGACGTCGAAGAAGCGGGCGACGGGTGGACGACCGATCCGTTTGTCGCGACGCTCCAAGACCAACGCTTGTACGGCCGTGGCACAGGCGACAACCTCGGTCCCCTCGCCCTGCGAATCCTCGCCCTCGAAGAACTTCTTTTGTCCTCCAACGATCGTTTGCCGACGCTCGTGTGGGTCATTCAGGGTGAGGAAGAAGTAGCTTCACCTTGGGCGCACGCATTGTTTCCAACACTGGAGCTGCCTGCAGTCGACCTGTGGCTCGAAGAAACTGGCTACTTCGAAGAGGACCGCACGCAACGCATCTTGGCTCGACGCATGCCGTCACACTTCGATCGCGTCCTTGATGCCGTCTCGTCTCTCGCGCGCGCTGACACACGCGACGTACGCGTGCTCGATAGATATCTCAACAAAGCCTTTGGTGAGGCTCGATGTCCGTGTTTGACGCACTTGCTGAAAGATGCGCCCTACTTGGCTATTGGCCCGAACGATACGCGAACCCGTATTCACGCACCAAATGAATCGTTGCCCCTGGATACGATTGGTTTGTCGCGGGCCCAGTTTGTCGCGACGCTCCAAGAGGTCGCCCAATGCGCGTAATCGACGACCCTCAGTTGCGCGATTGGTTGTCCCGCGTCGAAGCGGAAGCATTTTGCAAGCGCCTGGGCGTTGACGTGACCCATGCCGACGGAGACACACTTCGAGCGTTGGTACGCGCATATCTTGGCAAAATTCCTTTTCACAACATCCACATGCTCGTGCGTTACGGGCGCGAGCCGACACGTGATGAAATCCTGAGCGATATGCATGCCGGTCTTGGCGGACCATGCAACGTCATGAATCCTTTTTTTGCAGTACTGCTGGCGCGCCTCGGGTACGACGTCGCATTACTCAGCGGGACAATTCAACAACCGGATTGTCATATTGCTTTGTCGATACGGTGTGGTGACGAAACGTATTGGGCGGACGTTGGTAATGGTCATCCGTACTTGGAACCCATCGCGTTTGGCGATGAATCGCCACGGTTTAGCGCGGGCCTCGGATATCGTCTCGTTCGGCGCGAACCCGACCATTGGGCCATCGAGCATCAATTCGAGCCCCAGGGCGCATGGAAAACATGTTATACGTTCACGCGCGAGCCCCGCGCGCACGGATTTTTTGCCGCAATGATTGCCGAACATCACACCAAACCCGGTTTTGGCCCGTTCATGACCGGTTTGCGCCTCATTCGTGTCCCCGACGGCTCGCTCACCGCCATTCGCGATAACTGGCTCTTGACCGGGCGAACGACCCTCGACAAGCATTGCCTGACGGATCGTGAAGCGCTCATGGCCGCTGTCACAACCTATTTTGGCGACATCGATCTCCCAATTTCCAAAGCATTATCAACGCTCGAACAACGGGGTATCGTTCTGTTTCCG
>DAOMZH010001284.1:0-2932 GCA_035437985.1 Polyangium sp. (in: bacteria)
TTTGGACTTGATGAGCCCAGCAATGGGCGTACTGGACGAACCGCCGGTCCAGAGAAGGGAGATGAGATCGCCGCCTGTATCGAGGTCTTGGCAATGGAGGGACCAACCGAGGGTGCGCAGATTGCTGATGGTTTCGCCGGTTCCGGCGATGAGTTCGTCGCGGAACGTGGGGTTTAACGTGCCTTGGCGAAACTGCATTTGGAAGTGGAAGCAATCAGGTCCTACGGGATTGTTCGTCGCGACCAGCTGGATGTCGCCGCCCCAGGTGTTTTCGATGGAGAGGGAGAGTTGCTGGGTTTGCTCCAAATAGAGGACGGGTTGTTCGGCGTCGTTGATGAGGTCCATCGAAAAGAGGCCGACGCCTGGGCGAGTGAGGGGTCGTGGGATTTTGGAGGTTGGCGGGGAGGTATGGGCGATGATTTGGCGGATGAGGTCTTTGGAAAAGGCATGGTCGTAGACCATGACGTGGCGCATGCGGCCGCGGAACCAATTGGCGCTGTAGCGATGGCCAATGCCGAGGCCAATGCCGCCGGCGCTGCCGGAGAAGTCACCTGAAGCGACGAGTTCACCATCGATGTAGAGGCTGATGGTGTGCATGGGGGCGTCGTAGGTCGCAACGACGTGGGCCCAGGTATCGGGGGTGAGAGCGTGGTCGACGTCGACCGTGGGGCCGGAATGGACTTTGAGGCGGCCGTACGAGAGCCAGAAGAATGGTTCGCCGCGGCCGAATTCGAGAATGGGCACTTCGCGGCGGCAAGCGATTGCGTCAGGGCAGATGTACGCGGCAAATGTGAAGGACACCGGGCAGTTTAACGAGGAGACGTCGATGAAGTCGTCGACACCGTCGAAATAAATTGCCGTGCCAAACTTGTTGTCGCTGACGGCCACGGGTCCGTTGCAAAGGGCGGCGGCACTGCGACTCGAAGCATCGGGTGTGCGACCTGTGGCGTCTTTGACGTCGAGGGGGAGATGCAAGTGTGCGCGTATGGCCGAGAAGGCGCGGAGGTCTTCGATATCCCTGGCCGATAAAGGTGCGTCGTGAATGGCCACGTGGGCCATGAGCCCGGCGAAAAGTGGATCTTCTTCGCGCCATCCGGTGCCGATCAAGAGTCCTGCGCCAGTTGTATCAATGGCGCCTATTGCTGTGCCGACCTGAATGCCGTCGACAAACAAAACGGTGCGTTGAGATATGGGGTTGTAAGTGACGGCGACGTGTTTCCACACGCCTTTGGGAAAATCCACGGTGCTCGAGGCACCGCCGATGAGACTGAGTTTGGAGTTTTTGATTTGGAGGCCGGGTGCGTCCTCGCCAAACTCGATGAGCGGGTAAAACGTTTCTGTGGCCGTGTCGTGTTGTTTGACCCAGGCCGAGAGGGTAAACGAGGAGGGACATATTTGCGCGTCAGCGGCGACGTACCCATTGCTGAGTTCATAACAAAGACCGCGTTCGGCGTCATTGACGGCCGTAACGCCGTCCGCATTACACAGGATGCCGTGACCCGAGTCATCCTTGACGATTTTTTCAGCGAGACGCGTGGTATCTCGTAACAACAAGACGGGTTCGATGTTTTTCTCGGTCGCCCACATGACCTCTTGAATGTCGTCGTCCGACAATGCGCGGTCATAAAGAAGGACATGGGCGATTTTGCCCTCGAAGCCGCGGTCGTTGGTATTGCTGCCCATACCGATGCGCAAAATGTCGCCGGTCGTGTCGAGGGTCGTGGAGGTATTGGCGATGCGGGCGCCATCGAGGTAGACGATGCACATTTGCGAGGTGGCGTCGAAGCTGACCGCGAGGTGCTGCCACACGTCGCGGTCGAGCTTTTGGGTGGCGAGGGCGAGTTCTGCAAAGGAAGGCTTCAGGTCCTTCGTACAGAGGCGGGCGTTGTGGGAGCCGAGCTGTATGAGGGTGCGTGTTTGTCCGGGTGCTTCTTCAATGAGGAGGGAGCGGACCCAGAGGGCCAGGGTGAACGAGGCTGGGCCTGGGCAGGTTGCCTCGAAATACGCGTCGCTCGAGATGCGGAAGCAGCTTCCGAATTCGGCGTCGCGGTCTTCCTGGATGCCGGACATGCGGATCGAGCGGGCATGACGCGATTGGTCCGAGATCGAACCATTGTTGTTGAGACTGTCCTGAAGGTAGAAGAAAGGGGCCGCAATGCTCATGACGATCGACCTCGGGCTAAAGGCTCGGCGGAATCTGGTGACGCGGTTTTTCCAGGCGAATCAGTTGAGTTTCAGGTCGTAATACACGTTCGAGTGGGAGACGGCCTCGTATTGATCGAGGGTGAGGTTCATCCCGTTGGGGTCCGCGAGGGTGGATTTGCGGAGCTGGACCTCGAATGTCGCGGCAAGACCTTGCAAGCTCGAGGTATTGAACGTGTAGGTGAGCATATTGCCTGCAAGCGCCCGGGTAGCGGTGAATTTGACGCTCGTGTTGTCACTCATGGTGAAGGTGGCCGATTCGATATCGGTGTCGGCGGCATTGTAGGCGAATTCGGTTTCTTTGACTTCGAGGGGCCGAGCGATCTTGTTGAGCAAGGCGCCAAGGGACATTGTCGTGGTCCCGACGAGGAATTGGGCATTGAGGACCATTTTGCCGAGATCGCTATGGTTCAATGCGTCGGCGATGACTTTGGTGACTTGCGTCAATTCATTGGTATCGAGTGCAATGGCCGCCGTGCGCACGATTTCGAGTTCGCGCTGCATTCGTTCGATATTCGACGCTACTGCGGAAAACTCCTGTTGGGTGAGGAGGTTTTGGATCGCATTGTTGACATAGGTCGAGATGACTTGGTCGTGATTGTTGATGTGGTTATCGAGGTCGCGGCGGAGATCCCCGATCTTGGTGGTGTGTTCACCGATGGTGGTGGTATGGCCATTGATGGTGGTGGTATGGCCATTGATGGTGGTGGTGTGTTCACCGATGGTGGTG
>DAOMZH010001285.1:0-2931 GCA_035437985.1 Polyangium sp. (in: bacteria)
GTGAAGAGAGAAACGTACTGCCAGCAGGACATGAACGCGTGGCGATGGTATTTCGACATCGTGGAGAATGAGCATTCGCGCCGATTGCCCGGTCTTCTTTGTCCGAGGCTGCCAAATGTTGGTTTTGTTACACGGTCGGTTTGCCAAACAAGACAGTTCGGTTGCGAATTAAGACTTGACAAGTGGCGTTCGTCGCGAGATACACTGCGGCTATGTCCATGAATTGTCCTCGTTGTAAGCAGCCGCTCATGCGTGGGCGCCTGGCGGATCATTCCATTCTCGAGAAGGTTCATGTTTGTGAAACTTGCAAAGGAACCTTCATTGGAGCTCAGGATCTCGAAGAAGTCGAAGTGCAGCACGACGACGTCTTTTTCGAGTGGCATCACGTTCCGGACGAAGCACATCAGCAAGAGCCGCTGGCGTGTCCAGCGTGCAGTGTAACGATGAAAAAGGTCCGGAGCGAGCGTGACGAGCAGGTCGTGATGGACCTGTGTGAGCAGTGCAATCACACGTGGCTCGACGGTGGGGAGCTCGAGGCATTAAAGACGGAGAGCCTCATGTCGAATTTGCGAAGCTTGTTCCGCCGGCGCTCAATCGTCTGACGTTTGTCGAAGTGATCGCGCGCGTGTTTTTTTGCGCTCGCGCCAGCTGTGCGATTCTTGCCCATGGTCAAGATTTCCCCTCCTGACCCATTCGGCCTCGTCCCATAACACATTTATGCCGATTGCTGCAATGGTCTTCTCGTGACGCATGTCAGCGGCAAGTGTGTCCCGCAAACGCCGAAGTGGTATCGGCACCTGTCGCGTCGTAAATCCCTTTTGGCAACGGACCGGTCGTGCTACGATGCCCGCATGCGCCTGTTTCTTGCGGCGGTATTGGTCCTTTTTTTGACCTTTGTTGGCTGTTCCCGGAACGTCATCCCCCTGCCTCCCATTCGCCCAGCGACACCAGAAGTTGCGGCGTTACGGGTGTTTGTCGTCAACGCATCCGACGAAGCAGCTCGTTTGTCCGGAGAAACAACGGTCACGGCGAATACGATCAACACGCGGACTGCGGTTCAACGATCCTTGACTCGTGCCGGACTCACCGTGGTCGTTGCGCCGACCGCACCTGCCGATCTCATTGCCAAGGTCGACATCGAACATCCTTCGCTATACAAGCCAGGAATGGCCAGCATGACACTCGCGACTCCCAGCGGCGTCGTAATCGAGCAAATTTCGAACGTCATTGCTTACGACGAAAACATAGACATCGACGAACGAGGGCCGGTGGCATTGGTCGAAAAAATGGCTCGTTCGCCACGCATTATCGACTTTGCCCGCGGGCACCGCCGAGCTGAATGCGAAACGATCGAAATGCCCAAGAAAAATGTGCTCGAGGTCCCCGCAGACGAGAATTGAACTAGGCTCGCCTCGTCATGTCGAATTCCGCCCCGTCGACCAGCAGCCATTGCTATTGCGATCTTTGGAATAAGTCTCCAGAGTTGCTCGAGAAGCAGGGCGTGCCTCGTGGTTATTGCGGGTTATGCGAGGTTTGTGGAAAACCGGGACATTTGCAGCACTTTCCCGGGGGCATTCCCTATTCGGGAGCATGGTGCGCCAAACATTATCGGCGATTGCTTTATTTCGATCCGCGCGGAACCATTGGCTGCCCGTTGTGGGCAACAATAATGCTCGTACTTTTTGGGCTGCTGATGGCCGCGATGGCGAAGCGTTAATCGAATTTCATTCAGCGGCGATGGGTTTGTCGACTGCAGCGCAAACCGTGACTGGCGTACCACTCAAGGCCGCAACTCCACTCAAGGTATCGACGCGCGTATCATCCGTAAGATCGTTGATGCTCACTCCGGGGAGACTACCGGCCACATTCAATCGCGATCCTGTGCGGTTATGACCCCATCCGTGGGGCAAACTCACTACGCCGCGCATGATTTCATCGGATATGGTCAAGGGGACTTCGACGCACCCTACACGCGAGCGTACTTGCACCGTTTGCCCGTCAATGAGCGCGCGTTGCGTGGCATCGAGCGGGTGCATGATCAGCGTACAGCGAGGTTTGCCCTTG
Source organism: Polyangium sp. (in: bacteria) (assembly GCA_035437985.1). Taxonomy (GTDB): domain Bacteria; phylum Myxococcota_A; class Polyangia; order Polyangiales; family Polyangiaceae; genus Polyangium. The sequence goes on from DAOMZH010001285.1 coordinate 2,065, forward strand.
ATCATGCGTTGGCTGTTGTGCAGCCAGGAATTGTTGGTGCGCAATTCTCGTCGCCCAATCAGCAGCAAATCATCGGTCGGTGGATTGCGGCGGTGTTGGTCGAGACGAACCAAGTCCTCGCGGAAAATATCCGGTACGAGGTGGATCTTCTTGTCGCGGGTGTTCAGACGTTGCGGAAGTACCCGTCGCAGCGGACCCAAGTCGATTCCATGCGGATTTTCCGCAATCTTTTTGATCGACAAACCCGACGATTGCGCCAATGGATTCAGTCCTCCCCCGTGCGGCCCAAGACGTATTCCCAGGTCGACGATATGCGTGGGGCTGAGGTGTTTGCCCAGGAGCATTTTTGCGCGTTGAATCCAGGGATTGATGGGACCATCCGTGGGTCCTAAACGGGCAGCGAGCGCGGAGAAAATTTCCCAATCGTGTCGGGCATCGGCAGAGCGTTCGAAAAGCGCCGGAGAATATTTCGCCGTGTTCCGAATGGCGAGCACGTGAAATGCGGCGTCGTAGTTATCGTGTTCGAGGGAAAACGTTGGCGGCAAAATGATATTGGCGTGCCGGGTCGTTTCATTGATGTAGATATCGATCGCGACCATGAACTCGAGCGATTGCAATGCTTCGTCGAGCTTGGTCCCGTTGGGCGTCGACAGTACCGGATTTCCTGCGGATGTTACCAAGGCGCGAATTTGGCCTGCCCCGGGTTCCAAAATGTCTTCAGCCAGGGTAGCCACGGGAAGTTCCCCGCCGAATTCAGGCAAACCTCGTACCCGACTTCGAAAACGATTAAAACTGCCCCGCATCACGATTCGATCCGCATACCCGCCGATATCGAGCGCCGGACTCGTGAACATCGCTCCGCCCTCG
>DAOMZH010001286.1:0-2919 GCA_035437985.1 Polyangium sp. (in: bacteria)
GACCACGACGCGCGCCAAAAGTCCGCGCGCCATCGTGGCTCGATCCGCCCACGCGAGCAATTTCGGTTCAATGGGCCGAGGTATCTCGATTTCGCTATATCCATCGCCCATCACGAGATCCCGACCATAACGGCGCAAAGGGGCATATGTCGCCGTCACACCAATCAGACCGCGCAATTTGCGCAAGGGAACGAGTCCCGCGCGACCACCAAGTTTCCTGACCGTCGTTCCTTCCGGGGGATCGCGCAGCGGATTGAGCCACTGTTCGAGGCCCGCAACGGGGACAAACCCATGGCTTCGCTGGGCCAAATCGTTTCCCAAGAAAACCCCGACGAGCAAAACCGAGTGTTCGGCATACGCGTGCCGAGCCAACAGTTCGAATTCGACGTACCCATTGGCGCTCATCGCCGCCAAGGTGTCGATTTCACGCTTGTCGACGAAAATATGAGTGTAGAATTCGGACCCATCCGCGGTCATCAGATCCGTGTACAAAGCTTCGACGCCCGGAGTGACCAAATGTTGGCACAAGAATAATCCCAAGAAACGGGGCATATCGAGCGGAAATGTATGCGGTCCGCCGATGGTTTGCATGAGCCCACGATTGGCGCTGTCCATAACTTCGACAAAAACCTGGGCGTGCGGGTTTTGCGCGCGAAATGACGCCAAAGCCATGGACGTGACGGCATCCGCATCCGGCCCCGCATCGAATCGTGAAAGAATGAGCGCTCGTTTGGCCGAACTTGTGGCCACGCGCTCCAATGCCTCGGGATCCCAGCCATCCCCCTCGCGATATACAACCCAACGCATTCCGGGATCATACAAATACCCCGGTGGATCAGGTTGAATTCCAAGCAACGCCATGCGCGGCAATGCGTGCCGCTTGGGCCGAGGACCTCGGCGCCGAATCCATTGATACAGCTCCGCCGGGCGAAACCAGCGGCGTAAATTGCGATTACGTTCGTAAAGACGAACGAATTCCGTCACGAGCATTTCGGCGTCGTGCACGGGTCCAATGACGAGCGAATGGTCGTGATAATCGACAGGACGGCGTCGTTCGGCGCGGACGACTTGATCGACGATATTCGCGCCCAAACCGATGATGAACGAGACGACGAAGACGCCAATGATGGTCAGCATCAACGACAAGATGGCAATGGGCCAGGGAACGCGCAGATTTGGAACGAGGTTATCGGCGCTTTGGAGCTGCCGGAACGACCACCACAAGCGGTCGAGAAATCCGGAATCTTGTCCCAGACCGCTATAATCGTAGCGCAGGGGCAAATGGTGCAATACGACGGCCGTCCCGAAAGCGAGCGAAAAAACGGCAATCGTGACGAGGCCAAATTGTTGGAGTTGTTCGCGGCGAGTAAGAATTGAATAAACATCCGCGGCGAGTTCGCGGGCAAACCGGAGGAGCAGCGCGAGCCGCATTAGCCGCAGAGCGACGAAGCTCTCCGTGTAATGCGTACCGACGACGTTCTCCAAAGGCAGAAAACTCACGAATGCCAAAAAGTCAATGAGAATGAAAAACCATTCGAATCGGCGTACTTCGTATTGGGGACGGGCCAGAGCCACCCCGCGCAGGATCAGTTCGATAGCAAACACGAAAATGAAAACGGGGCGCAACACGTGCTCGAGCGCGGGTACGGGCAGCAGCGACACGATGATTGTCAAGGCCAGAAAAAACTTGAGCGGTCGCTTTTCGAGAAAAAGCGCTACCTGATAGGGGAGCGAGGTGCGGTCCATGAGGTGCGGGCGGAGCCTACCAGAATTTTTCGAGGAAAGATCGCCAACTGTCGTTGGGCCAAATTTTGACGGGAAGGATGAAAATGACGTAGCGGAACCTGTTCGGATGTGCTTAGAGTGGGCCATCCACGCAAAGGTGAAAAGCGATGAACGTGAGTGAGTCGGTCAAGGCGCGAATCGAGGGGTTGATCCAGTCGGATCGGGTCGTGTTGTTCATGAAAGGGTCGCGGCAAATGCCGCAGTGTGGTTTTTCGGGCAGTGTGGTGGAGCTCCTCGATGAATTGCTCGACGACTACACCACCGTCAACGTGCTCGATGATGCCGAGATTCGGGACGGGATCAAAGCATTCTCGAATTGGCCCACGATTCCCCAGCTGTACATTGGTGGCGAGTTTGTCGGCGGGGCGGACATTGTGCGGGAAATGCAAGGAAACGGCGAGCTTTTTCAAAAATTGGGGGTCAAGGGGCCGAAAGAGCTGGCGGCGCCCAAAATCACCGTGAGCGCGCACGCGCGCAAGGAATTCCTCGAAGCCACGAAAGAATCACCAGGAGAATTGTTGCGCTTCGAGGTGAATCCGCGATTCGAGTATGGCTTGTTCATGAGCGAGCGCATGGCGGGTGATTTCGAGATCAACGTCGGTGACGGACTGGTGTTGCTGGTGGATCGTTCGAGTGCGAAGCGCGCGAATGGGGTCGAGATTGATTTCATCGAAGGACCGGATGGTGGGGGATTCAAGATCGACAATCCCAACGAGCCTCCGCGGGTCAAATCGATTACGGCCGCGCGGCTCAAGGAAATGATGACCCCGGATTCCGGGCTCTTGCTCGTCGACGTGCGCACCGAGCGCGAGCGGGACATTGCTTGGATCGATGGAGCGAAGGCGCTCGATCGCGAGGAGCTGGCGCGGCTCGAGGGTTTGCCGAAAAATACGCCCATTGCGTTTTTGTGCCATCACGGAATGCGCAGTCGTTCGGCGGCCGAGCATTTCGTGCAGCAGGGTTTTTCCAAGATCTACAACGTGGAAGGCGGAATCGATGCTTGGTCGGTCAAAGTCGATCCGTCGGTTCCTCGTTATTGACGTGAGTTCGAAGTATTGAGAAGGTATTCAACAGGCGTTGCGAGCGTTGTGATGCTAGGGAGGACGACGGAAGCGTACTTTAGTACGCTGAGTA
>DAOMZH010001287.1:0-2909 GCA_035437985.1 Polyangium sp. (in: bacteria)
AATTCTTCACGCCGCAAAGGACTCTGAACCAAAAGCGCCAACGTCACGAGTTGCGAAACCCGCGCAGGCTCGACGATTCCGCCTTTCGTCGCCGTGCTCAACCGCTGGTTGACGATCCGCTGAAGTACGTCACGCGTGATCGCCCCGCGTTCGAGGAGCATCACGATCAGCGCCATTCGCTCCGTTGCTCCACGATCGAAATAATTGGTCAAACCATCCACTTCCAGCGGATCCAGCGGCGCAAGCCCCATGTCCCGACACAAGTCCGCCCATTTGGCCCGCGCTACGTCCAGATCGGCCACACTCACATCGAATTCAGCCAATACCTCCACCATCACCGCCAACACAGAATCGAGCGAAATGGGCACACTCTCCGGAAGCAAATTCGCGTCGGCTCGAGGTGCGGGACGAGGCGCGTCAACGAGGGAACTTTTTTTGAAAAACACGTTGGTTTTCCTTATTTGGTGAAGGTTGCTCGGCCATTTCGTCCACGTCCTTGGATCGGGCTGACGGATCAAAAAGCGAATGGGCCAATGCCGCGGCCATCACGGGAAAATCCGACAACGTACGCACCGGAACGACTCGGGCTCCAGCTTGTTCGTACAGACGAACCCGGTCCCTATCCGGGGTATGCAGGAGCAGCACGAGGGCTGGAGATCGTTCGGCTGCTCGTTTGAAGATGTCCACATTCTCTGGTCGGCTATCGTAATTGAAATCGAAATCCGTATCGGTGATGATCACCCGAATCGGTTGCAAACTGCGTTCGGATTCGACCGATTTGGCCAGCACCTCAAAAGGAAAGGAGGTTCCTCCGCCAATGTAACGCATCAAAAATCGAGAAATCATGCTTTCAGAACGACAAAACTCCCACAATTTTTCGTGTTTATCGGAATATAACAGCGCTCGCGCGGCGCCTCCCGCGCGTAACGTACCCGTGACCAAAATTTGCGCGGCCAAGGTCATTGCATTGAGGGCTTGTGTGGGATCGGGCATCGAGCCGCTCACGTCCAAATATATCTCGGTTCGTCCTTCGAAGGACGGCACGACAAACCCTTCTTCGTCGGCAATACGTTCACGTACGAGCGGCATGGCCGTCCCCAAGTCTTCGCCGCGTAATCGTAATGTGGTCAGCCAATCGATATCGGCGACTGGCTCGCCCGGTTCCCATTCTTCGACGGTCGTCGGTACCAGCGCCTCCGACCACGTAGCTACGGGCGGAGGCGCAAAAAGATACTTTTCAGCCTCTCGTCGATAATGCGCAGCCATTACATCGGTCACGAGCCGCGAACGATCTTGGCCTTGTCCGGGCACACCGGCGGCGCGTTGGGACAAATCTTGGTTTTTCAACTTCTGAGCCATTTTCGAGGAAAAGAACTTGTCTTCCAGAGCTTTTTTAATGGCTTCTTTTTCCGTTTTTTGGGGGACCAGCGCTTCGGCCCATTCTTCCGCGGTCGGCTGATTGGCAATCGTTCCTGGATCTGCGCCCTGGCCTTGCGGCGAGCTTTGGAACGCATAAGGAAATGCAATCGAAGCAAAATACAAATATTGCAAGGTCAAATCGGGCGCATAAGCGAACAAGTTTTGCGCCACGAGGCGCGCATCGAATCGATTGTACGGAAATGCCTCGTCAAAGTCGGCTCGTGTATTGCCCAGAATTTCACCCTCCGGCCGTTGCCACAATTCTTCCGCCACCGCGCATTGAAACAGAAACAGCATGTCCTCGGGCGAGCCTTCGGCGCGCTTGGCGAGAATGCGGCAGAGTTCGTCTTCAATGGGCATGTCGCGCGGCGAAGTACGAACGAGCCGTTCGTCGACCAAGAGTTCGTAAAGCGGAACCGTCATCGTGCGTGGCAAATTCGGCAAGAAACAACGTTCCAAAAGCAAAAGCCGCGCATGGGCCACCGTGCTTCCAGGAAACCCGACATGGTGCCCGATGACGTGCGCAACGAGTCCTTCGAGCGAATCCGCCAATTGCGTATTCAGAATGGCTTGTCCGCCCAAACGAATGGAACGCGAAGACAAGTCGATCCGCGCCAATATGGTTCCGTCGTCATCGATGACGGGCCGACGCACGAGCAAATATTGAGAATAACGCTGCAGAGCTCGCGGAAACGCTTCGTCCAAAAGCGCCTCGAGATCCACATCGTCGCCACTCACGGCGTCTCCGCAATCCAAATACGTTGCGAATCGAGCGCGCTCGCCACGATGAGCCCCGCGCGTGACGCAACGACCGCATGCCCACGCGTCCACAGAGGTAGCGGCACGCGCGCATCACCCACGCAAATGCCCGCTTGCGTGAGCGAGACCGTAGGCAACCCAGGATCGCCAATGGTTTTTTCCGCCAAACATGGACTGCGAAACGCCAAACTCGGCGCGGTTTTCGCCCCGATCAGCACCCCCGCCACGATATCCGGCCGTTTCCGGTCATGAATGCACACGAGGGCCGGCTCCGCGAAGTGCATGCGCCCTGGCAAAAATGCCCCATCGACATCCCGTAAATCCAACGTGCGCACCCCATAAGGCCCCTGAAATGCCGATCGCGCTCGCGGCGCCAACGCCGTATCGAGAATCCGCAAAAGTCGCCCTTCCAAATCCATGAGCGAAGCGACATTGGACATTGCCGAAGCCACGACCAAATTCAACCAAGGCGGCTCCGCCAATAAACCCTCGCCCAAATTCCAAGCTTTCGCGAGCAGCGCCACGCGACCCTGAGGCGCACATGCTCCGAGTTTGCCCGGGAGCAAGACCAACAAGAGCAATTCCATCAAATTTTCAGGAGGAAATGCGAGTTTGTCCTCGGCCGCCACGATCCCCAGACGCACATAACCAAGCCCCACCGCCTCTTCGACGAGCTTGAGCCACCCCAAAAAGATCGGCGCCGCATCCGGAGCTCCATCAATCGCCCCGGC
>DAOMZH010001288.1:0-2901 GCA_035437985.1 Polyangium sp. (in: bacteria)
AACGGTGGTCGTGGGAATCGCGGCTGCTGGAATGACGCTGGTGATTTTGACCGGTGGAATTGATCTTTCGGTCGGGTCCACGGTGGCATTGGCGACGGTGGTTGCAGCGCTGGGTTTGCGAGCTGGTTTTTCCGGGCCGATTGCGGCATGTGCCGCGCTGGGGGCTGGATTGGCGGTGGGACTCGTCAATGGCCTGCTTTCCACGGCTTTACGCATTACGCCATTCATCGTGACGTTGGGCTCGATGAGCGCGGTGCGCGGATTGGCCAAGGGTTTGGCGGATAGTCAGAAGATTGATGCTCCGCCCCGAGGTTTGGACGTTTTGCAAGCTCCACTTCCCGAGGGGTTTGGCTGGGCCATATTTCCGCCGGGCGTTTGGGCGATGCTCGTCGTTTCGGCGAGTGTTGCGGTGCTGCTCGTATACACGCGCCTTGGGCGGCATATCGTGGCGATCGGCTCGAATGAAGCGACGGCGCGGCTATGTGGCGTGCCTGTGGCGCGCGTGAAGTGGTTCGTATACGCAGGGGCGGGATGTTTGGCGGGTTTGGCCGGGGTGATGGAGTTTTCGACGCTCACCGTTGGAGATCCAACGGATTCTACGGGCCTGGAGCTCGAAGTCATTGCGGCGGTCGTGATTGGTGGTGGTTCCTTGGCTGGTGGGGAAGCATCGGTGGCTGGTGCGCTATTTGGAGCCATGTTGATGACCGTGATTCGTACGGGCTCGACGCATTTGGGAATTGACAACTGGGTACAACAAATCGTGACGGGGTTGATTATCGTGGCCACTGTCGCGATGGACCGCGCGCGGCATGGTGCGAGTGGTTCGTCACGGTGAAACGACGAGCAGTGGGGCAGGAGAAAGACGCCCAGCGCTTCTTGGGGGCAAACCTCTTGTGTCACAAACGGCCGTCGCGTTATCTTGGACGCCGGATCTTGGTCGGATTTTCAGGGTCCGCGCGACGATTGAAAGCATCGTGAAAAATCGCATTCGGGCATCGGAGTTTGTCTCATGAAAACACGGTTCATACCTTGGCTTTGTTTGTTGTTTGCTGGTGGAGTTGGACCTGTGGCTTGCAATGCCTTGACCGGCATCGGCGATTTCTCCATCGATCCGAACTTTGGAGGCGCGGGTGGTGAAGGGGGAACAGCGGGCTCGGGCGGGGCCGCTGGCATTGGGGGCATGGGCGGCGGCGGTGGCGCAGGTGGTGCAGGTGGCGGCATGGAGTGCGCGACCGAGTTGACTTGTCCGGGTGAAACCAATGCGTGTCAAACTCGATCGTGCCTGACGGGCGTGTGCCAATTGACGAAGGAAGTCGAAGGGACGCCTGTTCCGGGACAAATGGCTGGTGATTGCATGCGGATGGAATGTGACGCCATGGGCCAAGTACGGACGGTGGTGGACAAAACCGACGTGCCCGACGATGGTTTGGAATGTACACAAGATGAATGCGATGCCATGGGAATGCCATTGCATACGCCCAAAGTTCTTGGAGCCACATGTACGCAGGGCGCGGGACAAGTGTGCAATGATGTGGGTCAATGCGTGCAATGCAATTTCAACATGGATTGCGGGGGCGGCGGGCTTTGCGACAATGGCACGTGTGTGCCTCCGGAATGCAACGACCAGATAAGAAACGGCAATGAGAGCGATATCGATTGCGGCGGAACGCAATGCGTTCCTTGCGGCGTTGGTCTTGGCTGCATGGCGAAGACCGATTGTGCGAGCAAGATATGCGTCAATGGGACGTGTCGCGCCCCGACCTGCAACGACATGGAAGCCAATGGAGATGAAACCGATGTCGATTGCGGCGGACCGACCTGTCCGGCCGATTGCGCCAACGATAAGATGTGTCTGGTGGCCGGGGACTGCGTGAGCGGCGTGTGCAATGGGGGTATGTGTCAAGCGCCCGCGTGCAACGATGGCGTAAAAAATGGCAATGAAACCGATGTCGATTGTGGAGCAAACTGTCCCGGATGCAGTTTGGGCAAACCTTGTAACGTAGGTTTGGACTGTACGAGCACGGTTTGTCGAAGCGGAACTTGCATGGCGGTGGTGCAGATTGATGCGGGGACGGCACATGCATGTGCTTTGCTGAGTGATGGCACGGTGTTTTGCTGGGGGGCGAACGGAGCCGGACAGCTCGGGGATGGGACGACGATCCCGCGTTTGTCGCCAGTTCAAGTGTCTGGCCTTTCGGGCGTGACCCAGATTGCGACGGGGGCGAATACCTCGAACAGCGCGCTCAATGGGCATACTTGTGCGCGAACGAATGACGGGAAGCTGTATTGCTGGGGGCGTAATGCCAATGGTCAAATTGGTGATTCCACGCTGATCGATGTTTCGAGTCCCAAACAGATCCTCGGCGCCGATGTAGTGCAAGTAAGTACAGGTCGATTCCACACATGTGCTCGTCTCGTCTCGGGTGCGGTTCAATGCTGGGGAAATAACGTCGCGGGTCAGCTGGGTTCGGGCAATGTGACGAATACGACGGCTCCAGGGGCGACCATTGCGGGTTTGTCGGCCAGAAGCATCAGCGCCGGAATGAACCACACCTGCGCCATTCTCACGACGGGTGAGTTGAGCTGCTGGGGAGGTAATGCTCAGGGACAACTCGGTAATGGCACCACAATGAATTCAGTAACGCCGACGCTCGTTCCGGGTTTGTCCAATATCACGGCGATCAAAGCAGGGTATGCATTCACATGTGCGGTAGACGGCGGAGGCGTCTTGCGCTGTTTCGGGAGCAATTCATTTGGTGAACTGGGTTTGGGCAACATGATGAATCAAACGTCGCCACAAATCGTCACGGGCGTCATGAATGCAGTGGGGGTGCCGTGTGGCGTGAGCAATTCCGCGAACAATGCCGGCGGCCACACGTGCTAGCTCCGTGGCAATGGCGG
>DAOMZH010001289.1:0-2898 GCA_035437985.1 Polyangium sp. (in: bacteria)
CAATGCACTCGTTGCCGTTCTCGTGGGCGCTGTTGCCTTTGCCGAGTGGCGGCAGCTCAGTGTCCCGACCGTCCTGGTTGGGACGATCATGATCGCGGCTGGCGCGACCATCGTCTCGCTCGCCAAGTGACCAGTTCTCGCGTCAATCTTGACGCGAGAACTGGCGCTTACGTGAGGTTCACAACCGCGATGTTCCGAAGAAGAGACCCGTCTCGGCTTCGAAGAGCGGACCGCAGCTGGTCGGCGTAGACGAAGGGTAGGGACTTGACCTCTTTGACCGAGAACCATCGCCCGATGCGGTAAGACGTGACGGTGTAGGTATACGAACCATCGAGCGTGATCGTCACGCAGTTTGCGCCGTTGGTTGCTCAACCGGCAAAGCGGAACGGAAGATCCCGCTCGCCCGAGACGAACTTGCTGGCGCCGATCATGGCCTAGAGGCGACCAAAGCCGCCCAACTGAGCCGCGATCGTCGCGAGGGTTTGATCGGCCTTGGTTGGTGCAAGACTCCATCGCTGCCATGTTCCTCCATCGGCAGCGCGTCAATCTTGACGCGGATGACGACTCCTAACGCGTCAGTCTTGACGCGCAAGTGGAAGTGGCCATGCGAAACTGGTCGTTAGGAGTTCACTGGATCAGAGCCGACAGACGAGGAAATCCTTGTCGTCGCAGTATCTGCCATAACAGGCTATCCCGTTGATGAAGAGGTCGGACGGCAAAACGAGCGAACCACCCTCCTCTGACAGCCGAGTGTTCAGCCACAAGCAGTCTCTTGGCGTCGCTCCGCTGACGTACGAGCATTGCAGCGAGATGTTGTCACAATAAGAACCGTTGCACGCAATCCCGGTCATGAAACCGGCGCCGCATGTCTCTGAGTTGTCTTCTTCCGAGAAATAGCGGGTCCATGAGCCAGGAATGACTGTCCTGTTCACCTGCCGGCACAGAGGCGCTACGTTGTCGCAATAGCGTCCGGTGCACCGGAATCCGCCAACCAAGTATCCCGCAGGGCAGGTCCGCGGCGGGGTCTCTTCAGATCCCAGCGCCGCCCAGAACTCGTCGGCGCGAGCCATGCCAGTCGCCGTCACGCCCAACAAGCCAAGGACTGCCGCAAGCACGCGCGGAAATCGTGGCCCCCATCGCGGGTTCGAGTTTTTGTTCTGTTGTTGGACCATCGTGCCCCCTTTGCAGCTCGCGCTTCTTTGGAGCGCATCACCCAGCGCCGAGCCGACCCATCCAAATAGTAATAGATAACACCGACGCTGAGCGCAAGCGTCAAGGGCGAAGGTGCGACCAGGTGCTCATTTTCCCGGTGCTCGGCGAGCTTGTCGGAGTGGCCTCGGGCATGCCCCGCCAATCCGCCCCATTTTGTATGACAACGGCCAAATTCATCTGCTGTATGAAGATCATGTCGCGTCAATCTTGACGCGCTTTCGCCCGGTCCAGCAGTACCAACCCCCCACCAACGCGTCAAGATTGACGCGTTTCTCCATCGCGCTTGGCAAGCCGTTCGATGGCCGCGATGCCGAGTGCCATACGTTGCCGCGCTGTCGGGTTTGCGGAGTGCACGAAGATGCGCGGCGGAACGAACCCTCGAAGTGCCACGGCCTCTTCAATCCAGACGATGACGCCGTAACCAGTTCCACGAGCATCGTCACCAAGGTCGTGATCGAGGCTGACGTCCGTCACTTGCCCGGTTTTGAGTAGCGCGATCACTTCGTCTGGCCAGCGCGCAGTCGTCCAGCCTGGGGGCGTTGGTCGTTCGTCGTCGAGAAAAACTTGCATGATGACTCTCAAGCCCGAAATCACGGCGGCAATGCGAACAGGGCAGTACCTTGCAGTCTTGTCATGGCCTGCGAATCGGGTGGCAGCGGCTCGACGAGCATTTGGTCACCGTAGGTCAGCGAATCCCAATAATGAGTCGCCCAATAAGTCGGGCCCTGGGGAGTAAGGGCAATGGCCGTGGTGTATTGCGAGCCAAGTCCACCCACGTAGGCCCCCGCGGTGTATGTGCCATCGGCCGAGTATCTTGCCAATACGGAATCATTCGATGTTTCGTAATTCGATATCGTTCCACCGCCAAGGTTGATGGGCGAACTAAAATCTACACCAAACACGAATTCGCCCGACAATTTTGCCGCAAAGCTCAAGCCATCCACCTGACTTTCAGAAAAGGCTTTGTTGCTCACCTGGTTTCCTGCAGCGTCCCATTGCGCGAGGAAAGGAAACCATTGTTTCATCGGCTGTGCAGGGTCTGTCCCATCGAATACGCCAGCCAAGAGAATCTTGTCGTCTGCGCCAATTGCCACATATTTGGGTGAGTACACAGGTGCGTCCGCAGAAACTCCTTTTGTCCACACGACTGAAAATGATTCGTCGAGTTTCATGACAGATTGGGATCCATTTTCGCCCACCACCGCAAGGGCATGATTGGTTCCGTCGATTGCGAGATCATAAAGGTATTGCGATTGTGGCGCATCGAAATGCTTCGCAGCAACGATCGTGCCGTTTGGTTCGACTTTGACGAAAACGATATCATTGCGAATCGGGCTCGTTTGGAATGCCCCCAAAGGCGTTTCGAACGTTCCGTTGAAGGAGCCTGCGACGATTGCATTTCCTTGGTTATCGATCGCCACATCACCATTGTTGGTATCGCATTGGATCTGCCTCGAACTATCGCCGCCAAACGATTGCTCCCACAGCAATTCGCCGTCGGCCGTAAATGTTGTGAGATAGAATCGGTCATATTTTTGCGGAGGCGGTATTACGATTTGGATGGTGCGGGACCCCGTCTCGCTCAGCACGACCACGCGGTTTTCCGGTCCAATGGCGATCGCCCTGGCGTAGCCCGGAATGTCGAGGGAACGTCGACAGCCGACATTGCCATTTGGATAGATTTTC
>DAOMZH010001290.1:0-2892 GCA_035437985.1 Polyangium sp. (in: bacteria)
GGAGGAGGTTTCTCCGGAAGTGATTTCGGTTGCGGCTGCGCCGTTGGACCTGGGTGGGTCACCGTTGCGGATTTTGCCGTTGGAATGGCTGGGGGTCCAATGTTGAACACATCGTAACTCCACAACATGAAGATCACGATATGTTCCACGATGAACAAGCCCGATAACGCCGCCAATATACGATTGACTCGGTTTGGAACTGGTAGGTTTGTCCTAGGGATCCCAAGGGGGACGAGTCCATCCTCCGGATCGTCTCGTCGGCGGCCGACCGGTACCATTACATGCCGCAGGGGCGCGCCACGGTCACTTCGAATTGGTGGTGGCAATCGATGCTCCACATCCTTGCGTGAAGGCGGAGCGGTATTGCTTGAAGGTTCATCGGCCCGGTCTGGTTTAGGAGCCCGAATCTCGCGGTTGTCCTCCGCCGTACGCGCCCTGGGTTTTTCGGGGACCACGATGGCGAGCGTCATGTCGTCGTCTGAACGTTGCGCAGCTTTTTGTTCGAACAGCAGTCGAATCTCTTCGCGAAGTTTGTCGCTTTGGACGTCGCGTGCGCGCTCGAAAATCGGCAAGAAGAACCGTTCGTGCGGGACACGCGTCGCCATGTCCATGGCCAGCGATTCGATTCCATCGGTAAACAGCGCCAGGGCATTGGGACTGCGATCCCCATAATGGAATTGTGCATTGTCGATGGCCCCAGGTTTCGTCAAAGGAAAAACCTCGTTCGCGAATTCGCCTTTCTGGGGAACCGTGAGCGCAACGAGTTTGTCGTCGACGAGCGCTACAATCGCCCCGTCTCCCACATGAAATGCAACGACGCGTTGTCGATCCACGACGGCAAGCAGGAGCGTTGACGCATAAGAACGGAGCTCATGCTCTCTTTTGGTGGAAATAAGTCGAATTTCCTCCAATGCATGGGTAGCTGCTTCTTGCATCAATTGGCGCCAGCCAATTTTGTCCAGATTGGGAACATAATGTTCCACGAGGAACGTCGTCGCCGACTCGACGGCGGTTTTCGCTCCCACCTCGGAATAACGTGCCGAACCGACACCATCCGCAACAGCAACGACGCAGAAATCATCTCGAACGGCGTCGTAGGACGCGTCTTGGCACGGGAGCTTTTGGGCATGGTGGCTCGTGCCCGTCACGGAAACACGAACCACACGCCACGGAGCATCACCTCGGCTCACGCTCACCGACCTCCGGTGCTGCCCCAGCCCGGCGGTGGCAAATTGACCACTTCGCCAGGTTGGGACTGTGAAACCCCAATGAGGCTTTGCGACAACCACTTGAACATTCCCGTAAATGCATTGACGCTTTTCAGGCTGAGCGGCTCGCGCATGTTCAGCGACAGTTGCCGCAGCACATTCCAATCGACCTGCTCCCCGTCAACCTCCACGCCCACGGCAAACACATCGATTCGAGTTTTTTGGCTCCGCGGATCAATCGCCGCAGCTCGCAATCGACTCACGGCCTGAGGGATGTTGGGCCCGTCCGTAGGTACACCATCGGTGAGGATCCACATCCAGGGTGCATAATAAGCGATCCCCGCCGCGCGATAAGCGTCTCGCCGTGACTCGATCAGGTCAAGCCCCACATTGACTGCGTCGGCCAACGACGTCAATCCAGTGGCGGTTAGCTTCGGCGGTTGAAATGCCATCGGGCTCGTATGCTGCACGACGGCTTTGGCTGTCGTATTGAATTCCACGACGGTGAGTTCGACCGAGTTTCGAGCTTTGGGGTGATCGCAGAGGTCCGTCTTCAGCATTTCGAGACCATCGTTGACCATTCGAATCTTCTGGCCAAGCATCGAACCGGACGTGTCCGCAAGCAAGACGAAGTGACAGCGCGGATCGGGGTTGTCCAAAAATTCGACGCTTTGCAAGAGTTCAGACGACATGACGCACCTCGGTTGGGCAGGAGTGTCTCCGCGTGTTTGTCCGCGGAACCTTCGCCTAACGTACGCTCAGGTCTGCTTGTCTGCAAATCCGCCCAATTGTTTGCGCCACCCGCCGAACATCGTATACGCGCGTCGGGCCAAACGATATTTCCGCAAGCTCAATGCAGATTGGGGTTTTACTTTCTAGAGCGTAATGCCTCAGGTCCGTCATCGTGTTTGGCTTGGCGACAAAGCAGTGCTTGACAAACCTTCCACGTTGCGCTTCGCGTCGCGTCACCGAATCCGAGGTCCTCGTTTGCGCACATCGTCGATGGGCTCGTTCGGAATGACAAACAAGGCTTCGCCCGGGAAAAACGAACCGCAGGTCGTCGAAATACCAGGACAATCCACGGCGCCAGCAGGCGAGTTCACATTTGTCTTGACAATACGAACCAGGTATGCATAGGGCCCCCGAAGTTCAGTCGCTACGAGCGCCAACGTTCCCCGCCGAAACGGACCTCGAACCTCCGCGAAAGTATCCCAAACACTCGGCTCACGCCCGTGCACGAGCGTTTGTCCGCGTGTAATCGTTCCATTTGGGCCATACGATGTTCACCGGATTGTGTTTGGCGTGGCTGAACATCGCCCGGAGAAGTGCGCGATTCTGATCTGTGCTGTCATTGACCCCGGCGAACAGCCGATGCAGGGGAGGGAAGTGAACCCGGGGAAGGAGGTTGGAAAGACAACCGCCTTGTTGTCTCGACCATGGGAGGTTTGTCGGAGTTCGATCGCTACGGCATGTCGAAGTAACGAACGAAGCAGTCTGCGGTTTTGGTGGCTGACGCCAAGATGGCGCGCTGTTGATCGGGGTCGGTAATGGTATTCAGCACTTTCGTCAGCCTTTTTACGTGCTCGATGTCATCCGCGGCGTGTACTTCGACAAAACGCACTGCGTTTCGACTTTGCCGATTCGGCTTGTTGCGAAGCCTTTTTAGCCCTTTGGTCCTGCAAGC
>DAOMZH010001291.1:0-2891 GCA_035437985.1 Polyangium sp. (in: bacteria)
AGCCTCCAGAGCCCCCAGCGCCTCCAGCCGCATTGAAATCGCGTTCGGAAGGTGTGCATCCAGCTCCGAGGATCACGGACGCCCAAAGAATCGCTTCTACCCCAGCTCGAACACTCGGGGCTTCGAGTCGCCTGCGTCGCTCTGCGCCCCAAACCCCAAGAGACCCCATAAGCCTACGCATCATGGCCCCAGGGTATCACGGAAACCCAAAGAAGCGGGGATGAGAAATCAGGGTAATCGCGTTTTCAGGCGATCAGGCGGGAGGAGGCGGAGGAGGCGGGATCGACGTGGGCTTGTAATATGTTTGCAACCACGCATTGATGTAATCGCCCGCCGGCGAAGGCCATCCCATTCGGGCAAACTTCCGCAAAAGCTCCGGCGTATGGTCTCCTGCACCCGTGCGGTCCTGAAATACCTCGCGGGCCTTCCAGATCTCTTGCGCCGCATCCTGAAATCGCCCCTCGTAATACGCGAGCCACGCCCGCGTCAGCGCCAAATGCTGCTTCGGCTCAGCTTCATGCAGCGGCAAACGCTCGCATTCACTCAATTCCGTCCGCGCAATCTCCAGCCGCCCGCATTCGAGCGCTATCTGCGCGCTAATGACCTTAATCTCCACCTGACCCCAAGGATCCGCCAGCCGATCATACAAACCACCAGCCGCCCGAGCATGCGCCTCGGCAATCTCCAACTGCCCCGCATCAAATGCAATCATTGCCAATAGCCGCTCACACGCTGCCTCCCCACGCGGCGTTCCCAAATCCCGGAAACTACGTCGCGTCATCAGCGCCACCCGTCGAGCTTCATCCAGCCGACCTTTGCGATGATCCGAATGAGCCAACGCAATATCGCATTGCGCCATTCCTAGCCGATACCCAATCGCGTCAAATTCCGCCCGCGCTAACTCGAGCCGCTCACGCGCTTGTTCCGGTAATCCGGCTGATAATTCGACAAAGCTGTGAAGAACTGAACATTGTGCGTGGCCCAAGCGATCCCCGACAGCTTGGAACTTGCCCCCAGCGCTTTCGAGCACACGCAGAGCGTCCGCATGATGACCTTGCCAGCAGTCGATCTCACCAATGATGACTTCGCAAAGTGCTTGACCGTGAACGTGGTCCAGCGTTTGGAACATTTCGAGAGCTTGGGTCAGCAGCACACGACCTTCTGCCGGTGCGGACAGGTCACCCGCCACGTGCCCGAGCAGGCGCAAACAATGCGCTTCGTTCTCCAAGTCGTGAATCTGATGGAACACTCGTTTTGCTTCTTCGGCTTCGCGTCGTGATTCCTCGAGGCGCCCCGCGTGACGCAGCGCTTCTGCGCGCCAACGTTTTTGCGTAGCCAGCGGAATGCCTTCGAGGCGGTTGTCGAGCAGTGACAAGTCGCGCAGGGTTGCCTGCGCATCACGCGTGCGTCCCCACGAACGGGCAATCGACTTGTGGAGAAGATCCGCCGCGATGTCGATGTCCCCTGCGCGAAGAAGATTCGTCACGCGATGCCGCACGATACGGCGACTCGAACCATCCGGATGATGCTCCAACGCAGCTGCGGCTGCGCGCAGGATCAGCGGAGCATCGGCTTGTGCAAAAAGCTGCGTGAGCAAGTGCTCTTGCAGCAGCGCGTGTGGCCAACGCAAACGTTCTTCACCTGATTGCAACAGGATCTGCGCCCGTTTCATCGCGGCGATCGCGCGATCCGCATCCACGCCGAGCGACCCGAGTTCGATTCGCAAAACGTCCTCGCGAATATCACCTCCGAGTGCTGCAGCAGCTCGCGCACCTCGTCGCAGATCTTCGGGAATCGCGTGCAAGCGTTCTTCCCAAAGTTCGGCTGTCGTTGCCGCGCGCATCGCGAGTTTGGCCTCGG
This sequence comes from Polyangium sp. (in: bacteria), assembly GCA_035437985.1. Taxonomy (GTDB): domain Bacteria; phylum Myxococcota_A; class Polyangia; order Polyangiales; family Polyangiaceae; genus Polyangium. Next base: position 1,861 of record DAOMZH010001291.1, read on the forward strand.
GAACCGTGTAGCGACCATCGCGCAATTCAATGTGCCCACCCGAAGCCCACGAGTGCACGATCTGCAGGGCAAAAAGCGGATTGCCTTTGCTTCGTTGCACCGCTTCGTTGATGGCCGATTCATCGAGCGGCAGCGTTCCCCGCAGCAGCGCGTGCGTTTGCGAAGCATCGAGCGGATCGAGCGTCACGCGATCGCCGCCGAGTTCTCGCAACAGCCAATCGACCCACTCGCGAGCAACCGGATCGGTCACCAGGGATTCGTCGCGTACGGTACCCACGAAAAACAGCGGCAAACGGGGCGATTCACGATGCAGCCGCGCCACACCTTCGAACGTCGTTGGCGCTGCATGATGCAAGTCGTCGAGCATCAAGAGCAGTGGACGACCACGCGCGATTTTCTCGAACGTTCGTTGCATGACGCGCCATCGTGTTTCGGACGAAAGCGCGAATCGTTTTCCTGTTGGGCCAAGCGGATCCCCGGGCGCCGAAGGCTTGAGCCATTCCGCCGTTGCTGCGACCCACGTTTTCCCATCGTCGTCATCTGGGCCGACTTCCCACTGGTTCATCAGCACTTTTTCGATGACGTCTCGACCTTCGCGTTCGAAGCGAAAGTGTTGCACCACTGCACCGACAAACCCGTCGAGAGGTGCGGCGATTTTTCGATAACGCGCCCGCAGAGGAACCATGAGCCCTCGCTCGTGCACGTCCTCGCAAAGCCATTCTGCAAGCCGCGATTTGCCTACGCCTGCTTCACCTGCAAGCAGAATGAAACGATGCCGCGGCTCGGGTGCTTGCGCGATTTCCGTCGTGAATTGCACGAGCCTCGCGCGCTCCGTCGTCCGCGCGACGAACGGACTTGGACGCAAACTGAGCAGGCCCGTCGTCGTCACTTGCGACTCGACCTGCATGCCACTCGCAGACATCGGCGAATTGCTTCGCGCCGAACTAAAGGGCGAACGACTCGAAGGACGCGGCGTCGTCGTTGCTCCATGACCACGAGGCCGCATGGGCCAAAGAGCTTTTCGTGCATCC
>DAOMZH010001292.1:0-2889 GCA_035437985.1 Polyangium sp. (in: bacteria)
AAAAACCGTCGCGCAAAAAGAAAAAGGCGGCACCGGTGACGCCGGTGGTGGGGTAGGGTGCCCACGAATCATGTTAGACGGGGTCGTTGAAGACATCGACGGCCCTATGCCCGTCATTCCTTGATGCGGACGCCGTGTTTGACCGGGTCGAAGCCTTCGGGCCAGATTGTGGTTGAGTCAGCCATTGCGTCACGAAGGCTTGCCAGTTCCAATTCGATGGCGCGCATATCCGCGCCGATGAGAATGGCCCCAAATTGATCCCAGCCCATCTCTGCATGAGGTCGTCCCCGCGTCCACGGTTGAATAGGCGGCGACATACACTATGCCGGCGGTTCATGTGGGCTAGTTAGATCCGACAATGCTTCATACGCAGCAGCTGCCAGCGTTCGCCAGGCTACCGTTTGCACAAATTCCTCCAATGGGGGTAGCTGTTGCGGAGTGCCATCGCAAACTTGGTTCAGAAACTTGTCAAACCGGCCAAGAATCTCCAGTTCTTTGGCGGAAAAGCCGCTTTGGAACGCGTCACCATCAGGGAAATAGACATCCCCCCACTGATTGAACAGCTCGGCTGGAACATCCACATGCGGAACCGCCTTTTGGTATTCGCGTTGCGAATCCTCGCTGGCGATTAGGGCAAGAGTTTCCAAGACTCGCGATCGCAAGTTTCTCGATAGCTCGCTCATTTTGACCTCACATCTCACGGAGAAAACCAGTTCGACCAAGTCAACCACTCGGAGAGTGGAATGTGCGCATCAATTGCATTGGTCTTTATGTCGCCGTTAATTGGAGCCCCATTTCTTCCGATTACTTGACCGTTATGACGGACAATCACGTGATCCACCTTTTGAGTTACTTGGGTATTGGCTGGATTTCCCGCGTCGATTCGTATACCGTTGCCCTCGTTCTTTGGATCTGTCCAACGAATTCCTACCCCTTTCTTGGTTGCCGCGCCAGAACCCCAGCTTGACGGTACTTTGCCCGTCGCCGCACCCCCCGGATCCCATATCGTACCCCTTCCGCCACCGCTCCCAACCGCCACTCCCAGCACCGCAGCGGCAATCCCCGCAATGCCCACTGCCGCTCGATAACCCTGTTCACCGGCTTGCTTGTAATCGCCTTTTTCTGCTGAGTCAACGGTGCCCGCAAGGGCGAGGCCGACGTGGGCAAACGGATTGAATGAATTGATGGCCCCGGCAAATGCCCCGAAAGCGCCATCCTGCGCATATCCTTCTGCGCCGCCTCGAAATACGCCATCCCAGAAGTTGTACCCCTTCATAGCAAAGAATGCGGGCGGAAAAAACGTTAGCAACGCAATGCCTTTCGCCGTTTCGATCACGTCGCCCGCATAACCCGACGCGACGCCACCAAGCACGTCACGCATGACGTCGCCGCCGGATTGGCCTTCGGCACCATCGCCCGTCGTGCCCACATCCGTCGTAGCGCGCATCGAATTGGTCGATTCACGGATTTCCTCGGGCAATGGGTCGGGTACAAAGTCATCGGGATATACGACTTTGACCACTTGCTGGATCATGTCTTGATACGGGAAAACCTCGCGGTCCACAAATCCCGTAGGATCCACGAACGCCAGCGGATTGTTGTGCACGTACGAAAACGGATTGATGGTTTGCCCATCCCAAACATTGCTGATCACCGGATCTGTCGTCGTGAACCGCGCAATCTTCGGATCGAACAATCGTCCTTTCATGTTGATGAGGCCGAACTCGTCTTCTTCCTCGTGCCCCGTAAAACCTTTTGCCACGAGGCCCGACGTCAGACCACCAGACATGCCCCATTGCGGATTTCGTTTTGCGCCAAACGCATCGTAGCTGCGCTTCTCCACCACGATGCCACTTGCATTCGTCACGCTCTCGATCGAGCCGAGGTGGTCCGTGTGCAAATAGTTGGTCCCCGCATTGGCGCTCGCGCGCGTCACGACTGCAATCAGGCGTTCTGGCGAGTGCACGTAATAGCGGAATTCCTTGGCGTTGCCTGACGTGACCTGCTCGAACAAGTCGTCCACATAAAGCGTTTCGCTCGTCGTCGACGTTTTGCGAATTCGTTGCTGATCGCCGTCATAACCGAAAGACGTCGTCTTGCCGTTTTTCTTGATGGTTTCAGGCAAGTCGAAAGGCGTATACGTTATCGTCACCCCACCGGGTCGGCCAATTTGATTACCGGCTGCATCGTAGGTAAACACCGAGCCCGGTGCATTCGTGACCGCATGCGGATGATTCGGATCGGTATACGACAACGTGCCGATATCGGACTTCGACGTCAAATTGCCATTGGGCGCATATCCATACGCTGTTGCACACGTGGCGCCGGGACTTTCCGTCGTTGCAAAATACGCGCACGTCAGCCGATCGAGTTCGTCATGCCGCAACCATTCCGTCTTGTTCGTCGCTTGCAAAGTATCCGTGCGGCTTTTCAGATTGAGCCGCTGATCCCAACCGTACGACAATTGCTGAATGGTCGAGTTACCCAACGTCGTCGAAATGCTCTTCAACGCCTGCTTGTCGTCGAAGTAGGTGCGGACTGTTTTCGTTTGATTGCCGAACGATTCTTCCTTGTAACGGCCTGCTTGGTCAACATCCGTCAATTGCCAATACGAATCGCTGCTGTTTGTTTCGCGCACGCCCACCACAAAGCCGTGTGCGTCATACTCGCGCGTAATGGTGAAAGGCTCTTGGCCCAGCGGTTGCGGGTATCGTGTCGTTTTCGGTCGCCCAACGTCGTCGAATGTCACGCCCACGGCAAACGAGTCATTGCCCGTCGACAAACGCATTCCCTCGACCTGGCCGCGTGTCGAAAAAGAGTACGTTTTGATCGCGTCGGGAGGGTCGTGCGCCCGCGCAGCTCGGGATCCATTGCTCGATTGTTGAAACA